>NZ_JAYGHQ010000011.1:93985-272316 GCF_034931425.1 Crocosphaera sp. XPORK-15E | reverse complement strand
ATCCGTGACGTTAACCATTACATCTTCTGCCGCCGAAACATTGCCCCCCATATCCGTGGCGGTAATGCTCAGGGTGAAACTGTTCGGCAGGGTTTCAAAGTCATTGCTGGCTGCCATTGCTGCCGCACCCGCTGCCGTTAAGCTAATCTCACCTGTCGCACTAATGGCGAAAAAGCCGTCTGGATCACTCATAGGGTCGATCGCATAGGATGCTATTGCGTCACCTGCATCCGGATCTGTGGCGACAACTGTTCCTACCACGAACCCTTCTGCTTGATTTTCTGCGTACTCAAAGGGACCTACCGGTGTTGTTATCACTGGAGGCTCGTCCACATCCGTGACGTTAACCATTACATCTTCTGCCGCCGAAACATTGCCCCCCATATCCGTGGCGGTAATGCTCAGGGTGAAACTGTTCGGCAGGGTTTCAAAGTCATTGCTGGCTGCCATTGCTGCCGCACCCGCTGCCGTTAAGCTAATCTCACCTGTCGCACTAATGGCGAAAAAGCCGTCTGGATCACTCATAGGGTCGATCGCATAGGATGCTATTGCGTCACCTGCATCCGGATCTGTGGCGACAACTGTTCCTACCACGAACCCTTCTGCTTGATTTTCTGCGTACTCAAAGGGACCTACCGGTGTTGTTATCACTGGAGGCTCGTCCACATCCGTGACGTTAACCATTACATCTTCTGCCGCCGAAACATTGCCCCCCATATCCGTGGCGGTAATGCTCAGGGTGAAACTGTTCGGCAGGGTTTCAAAGTCATTGCTGGCTGCCATTGCTGCCGCACCCGCTGCCGTTAAGCTAATCTCACCTGTCGCACTAATGGCGAAAAAGCCGTCTGGATCACTCACAGGGTCGATCGCAAATCCTGTCACAGCACCATTAACGTTTTCAACTAGAACGGTTGCTATTGCCGCCCCTTCTAGTTGATTTTCTGCGTAATTAAACGCTTGAGCCATTATCACGTCAGCCATTTTTAATTCTCCTTGTTAACTTTGAAAAACTTAATTTTTTGTTACTTTCTATTGACAGATTAACCGCCGCTTCCAAACCTAGGCAAACCTATTGGTATCTCAAGATGAAATACCAATATTTAAGCTAATTGAAGGAATCAACCTTAAGTTCGAGGAGCCATTATGATATAGCTCCTGGCACCTTATTAATCTGTCGTCTATTCTAGAACATTTAGAACGAAAATTTCACTCTATTTTACAGATTCATGGCCGCCGCCAAATTTAATCAAACTTCTTGGGATCTCAAGATGAGATACCAATCTTTAAGCTAATTAAGGAATCAAGCTTAAGTTCGAGGAGCCATCAGAATATAGCTCCTGGCAGCTAATTAATCTGTAGTCCATTCTAGAACATTTAGAACGAAAATTTCACTCTATTTTACAGATTCATGGCCGCCGCCAAATTTAATCAAACTTCTTGGGATCTCAAGATGAGATACCAATCTTTAAGCTAATTAAGGAACCAAGCTTAATTGCGAGGAGCCATTATAATATAGCTCCTCGCACCTCATTAATCTGTAGTCTATTCTAGATCGCTCTAGAATACAAATGTCTCGAAGTTGGCCGCATTATTGACGTTAGCAAGAGCCGCATTTTCGACAATAGCGAGAAGGAAGCCGGTATTGTTATTGGTAATAGTAACATTCGCTCCTACTCCAGCAACGGTTAAATCAGTAAAGGTAAGACCACCAGTTAGTCCGAATTTATCCGTTCCGGCCACGAAGTCAGTGATGACATCAGCATTAGCATTGGCATCCGTCGTCTGGAGGACAAAGGTATCTAGACCGTTTCCACCCGTCAAGGTGTCCCGTTCAAAATCATTAAAGGTTTGCTGCCCACCAATGAGGGTATCCTGTCCGTTACCCCCTTGGAGTACATCGGTTCCCAATCCTCCAACGAGTGAGTCCTTACCAGCACTGCCGTCTAAGGTGTCATTCCCGGAACCTCCCAGGAGGGTATCATTGCCCTTACCACCAATGATGGAGTCATCTCCAAGACCGCCGTCCAGGTTGTCTATAGCATTACCACCTCGTATGGTGTCATTGCCTTCACCACCTGTGATAATGTCCCGATTCTCCGCACCTTGGATGGAGTCGTTGCCCTCATCACCACTGATGGAGTCATCGCCTTTTCCACCTACGATCAAGTCGTTACCCATACCACCAGTGAGAGTGTCTTTGGCATTACCACCTCGCACGGTGTCATTACCTTCCTCACCCTGAATGAAATCTCGGCCACGAGCCCCTCTGAGTGTGTCGTCACCAGCGAGTCCAGTAATACTATCGTTACCGCTTGAACCCTGGATGCTATCATTGGCTGCGGTTCCAGTTAAGGTGTCATCGATTGGCACGTCAGGATCACGTACGATTGGAGGTTGAGGGGGTTGATTATCTATCGGATCGTCAGTGACATTAACAGTTAGATCGGTCACATCAGAGATATTGCCCGCCCCATCACTGGCCGTAATACCCAGGGTGAACATGTTCGGCAGGGTTTCAAAGTCATTGCTGGCCGCCATGGCCGCCGCACCCGCTGCGGTTAAGGTAATAATACCGTTCTCCGGGTTAATGGCGAAAAAGCCCGCTGCATTACCATTGGCGATAGTATAGGCTGTCACAACACCGAGATCATCGGTAGCTTGAACGGTTCCCACTTCAAACCCAGCTATTTGATTTTCTTGATAGCTAAAGGTTTGAGCTGGTGTAATAACAGGGGCATTTATGTCAGTCTCAGTGACATTCAGGGTTACAGGGGTCTCAGCAGAAGTATTGCCCGCCTCATCACTAGCTGTAATACCCAGGATGAACTGGTTAGGTTCGATCGCAAAGTCATTACTTGCTGCCATGGCCGCCACACCGGCCTCGGTTAAGCTAATCTGACCTGCGTTATTAATGGCGAAAAAGCCATTTTCATTACCACTGGTGATCCCATAGCCTGTCACACCTACGTTATCAGTGGCCAAAACGGCTCCGACTACAGCCCCAGCTACTCGATCTTGTGTGTAGCCAAAGGTTTGACCCGGTGGTATCACTGGAGCCGTTTCATCAACAACATCCGTGACTCTCAGGGTTACAGGGGTCTGAGCCGAGTTATTGCCTGCCCCATCAGTGGCCGTAATGCTCAGGGTGAACTGGTTAGGTAAGGTTTCAAAGTCATTGCTGGCTGCCATGGCCGCCGCACCGTCTGCCGTTAAGCTAATCTGACCTTGATCGTTAATGACGAAAAAGCCATCTGCATTACTAGCAGGGTCGATCGCAAATCCTGTTACACCTACGTTATCGGTGGCCTCAACGGTTGCCACTACATCCCCAGCTACTTGATTTTCTGCATACTCAAGGGTTTGGTTTGGTGTTACCACAGGGGCTCTTCTGTCCTCTGCAAGGACATTCAGGATGACATTGGTGGGCGCAGAGGTGTTGCCCGCTGCATCACTAGCCGTAATGCTCAGGGTGAAACTGTTAGGTGGGTTTTCAAAGTTATTGCTGGCTGCCATAGCTGCCGCACCGTCTGCCGTTAAGCTAATCTCACCTGCGTCGTTAATGGCGAAAAAGCCATTTACATCACTAGCAGGGTTGATCGCAAATCCTGTTACACCTACGTCATCCGTAGCCTCTACCGTTGCCACTACATCCCCAGCCGCTTGACCTTGTACGTAGTTATAGCTTTGCTCCTCTGTTACCACAGGAGGCGTATTGTCTGCTATTTGCTCAACTAAATTAATGGTGACGGTTGTTGGAGCAGAAGCCAGCCCTTCATTATCCGTTGCTGTAATTTCTAGAGCGAAAGTATTAGGATTGACACCAAGGTTATTACTAGCCGCCATCTCCGCTGCACCGGCCTCGGTTAAGGTAATCATACCTTGGTTGTCAATGGCGAAAAACTGACTTCCACCAACAATGGCAAAGGAGGCCACAGTTCCATCAGCATCAGTGGCATCAACATCTCCTACTAAGAAACCAGCCATTTTACCGGGTGTGTACTCAAAGGGGCCAGCGGGAAGTGTGATTTCAGGTGCAATGTTGTCTACTTCAACTAAATTAATGGTGACGGTTGTTGCAGCAGAAGCCAGCCCCTGATTATCCGTTGCTGTAATTTGTAGCTCGAAAGTATTAGGATTGACACCAAGGTTATTACTAGCCGCCATCTCCGCCGCACCGGCCTCGGTTAAGGTAATCATACCTTGATCGTTAATGGCGAAAAACTCAGTGTCAGTAACAATGGCAAAGGAGGCCACAGTTCCATCAGCATCAGTGGCATCAACATCTCCTACTAAGAAACCAGCCATTTTACCTGGTGTGTACTGAAAGGGGCCAGCCGGAAGTGTGATGACAGGAGCCATGTTGTTCCCACCTATTCCAGGTATATTAAGTAGGAAAGGCACAACATCAAAACTGGAGTTGCTCCCCTCCAACGGCAAACTTTCACCGTCAAACCCTTCAAGTAAATTGAAAGTGACTAGGGCCAACTCTGTTGGGTTATCACTATTAAGCCCAGTAGAGAAAGGATAGCTGAATTGAATCTGTCTGTCGGTCTGATCATTTCCGTCATCTACCGTTTCTGGCGACTCAAGAAAAAGTCCACCACCCAAAATATCCTGGGCTGGGTCGACAAAGCCTAGTTCGCTTGAATTGTAATGGAGTCTGGCCGTGAGTGTTGAAGCAGCTGGATCACCCTCTTGACGGTTGATAACAGCCTGAAAAACACTGACGAGAGCTTGCTGGTTATCATTAGCAAACTCCGAGCTAGCAGTAAGTTGTTGTTGTGCCATATCTAAAAAAACATCTCCTCAACTACACAAGGTTAGGGGGTTCAGGAGAGGAATAATTCTCTCCCTAGTCCCCTTCCAATTAAGACTATACAACAGAGTGATATGCTCCCGCATATTTCGCGCTTTGCTTGGTACGGGAAACCTACCTGACTCATGATCGGGCATTCCTGCGTCCAACCATAGCTTATAGCAAAATCAAGAATTTTGCTATAACACTTGTGTTAAGGGATTAAGTTTCTAAATCTCCTGTTAAAAAATAGGAGATTTAGAACATCCCATGTTGCTAGATAAATTGCGCTATTTGAGCGCTAATTTCAGCACCGGTAGTGCGGGTTGCACCGTCTTGAATCAACCCATAGATGGCATCTAATTGATCAATCGCAGCAGCCGCCGCCACAGGATCACCATTGCCAAAACTGTTATAGATGAAAGCTAGTTGTGCATCCTGGACGCTGACAAAGCTATCACCATCCACATCATACACACCATCTGCATCGCCCCAGTAGCTGAATAACTCAGTGGCAAAGGTTCTTTGCGCGCCAGCTTGGATAAACCCGTAGGTTTGATTGAGAGAGTCGAACTGCTCTACGGCAAAAACCTGACTGGCAAAGAATAGCTGGGTATCTTGAACCGTGAAATTGCCGTTGCCATCGGCATCAAAGGAACGCTGAGCAACCGTTAACGAGTAGCTACTAACGGTAGTTCGCACACTTAGTCCGGTGAGGGGGTCCGGTACGGGTGCTGGACACACACAGAGCCAATAAGTTCCAGTGTAGCTGTCAGAAGTGTCGAAGGTTACAGACTCCACACCATTCTCTGAGCCGCTGCTTTGATCCACCAGCATCATTTCCCCAGTCTCGGCATCTTCCTGATAGAGCAACAGTTCAACTTCCTCGCCCTCCTCAACTTCGATCTGGGCTGTGTTGGCACTAACATCCCCCCCACGGGACGCATCAATCTTATACCAATCCCCAGGCAGAGTTTCGGGCTTGGTTACATCGATTTCTTCAACGCCTTCGGGAAGCTCAAGATCCTGTTGATCGAGGGTCAAATTCTTAAGGGAGATCTTGTTCTCTTGACCGAGTTGACCGAGATCAGTGGCCTTCAGGTAACTATCATTACGAGAGCCATCTTTAGTCTCAGCCCCATCTACGTTGACGGTTGTCGGATCTAGATCAGGAGCGTTAATAACTAGAGTGTAATCATCAACAACGGTTTTGCCATCATCCCCTTCAACCAGAACATAATAGCGGTCATTGTCCCCGGTTGGGTCGTTTAACTCCCCGATATTGATACTCTCGGTTCCGTCTACTACATCAATCCGAGCGAGGGATACTTTGGCTTCATTAAACACTTCGATGGTCAGACCAGCAGCCTGTTCTGACTCAATGGATACGGTAGTATCAGTTGTGGCTGCTGTCTCGAAGTCAAACCGATAGTAATCCTTATCTTGGCGGACAATACTTAAGTCGCCGAAGCTTTCTGGCCCTGAGAGTAAACCCAAGTCTGTAGCATTGCCAATGCTGCCATTGTTGTCCCGTTGTACAACCCCGTCAATTCCGTTTCTTTGCTCGGAGTCATCTCCTTTAACGCGAGTCTCCCCTGTACGCTCTCCAAGACCTAGCAAAAAGCCTTCCCAATTAGTATCTTGTAAGAAGCCGAAATCGTAAGTATTATTTTCGTACTCGTTGAGCAGGTTGCTATTGGCTGGGGACAAGTAAATGTTCATTCCTGATGTCTCTAACCCATCAACTTGGTTGAAGACAGACTCAGACACCGCGTTTGATACAGCTGTCGCAGCGGTAGCGATGGCACCAGTGGCCACATTGGCCGCCACATTGTCCATAAACAAACCGAGATCTCGGTAGTTCTCGTTGTAGAAGGAAGGGGTTTCATAACGGGCTTGAATAATCTCATTCCAGTCATCCTCAGTGGCGTTAGTCAGGACTGCATCCACAAAGATGTCAATGTCATCACCAATACCTTCATATTTGCTGGTGTCAATGGCAGAGAGGGTTTCCAGACCGTTGTAATATTCCTTATAGGAGTCAACGATCGCCCCGCCCAGGGCTTCTGAGTTGAGGGTAGGATTGGCAGCGATTTTTTCTAGTAATCCTGCATAGTTCCAGCCGTCTCCAGGTTCGAGATCCTGAGAGGCGACAAAAACGTCCGTTAGGTTTCTGAGGTCATATCCATGCTCAATCAAACCTTGGGAGGAAGCATCGAAACCAATCAAACCAAATTTGTCCACCTGGCTACTGTCAACGGCTTGGGTAATTTCTGCAATGCCTAAATTGTCAACCACACCATCAATGACGGATTGCTCATCCCAGGCTACACCGTCCAAACCACCACCATTATCCCACACCACTAAGGCGTAGTTCTGGGCGGTGTAGTTTTCTTTACTCCAATCGATAAACTCCGTTAGGGTGGCACCATCACCCATATTGAGTTCCCCAAGGGATGTTCCTTCCCCTAAGCTGACAATTTGTCCATTATTGGTAAGGCTGTTGGGGTCATATTGGACTAAACCACGACGAGTATCTGTCCAATCTCCATTACTGCTGTCATAACCTTCACTACGATCTAACTGAACAACAATGTTCACATTGTCTGGGAGATTAATGGACTCCAATTCATTGAGGTCTCGGAGCGCATTCATCTCTAGCTCATTGTCAGCCGCCATATAGATCATAATGGTCAAGCTGTCTTCTGGTTCAGCAACGGGGGCTGGCTGAGAAGAATTAAGGCTGATGGAGTAGTTGGCATTGGTTGCTCCATTCACTCCGGTGACTTGCGCAAAATAAGTCCCCGCCGCGATATCTTTCAGGCTGATGGTTTGATAACCGCCCTCTCCTGTGGCTGAGCGATCTGCAACTAAATTACCTTCCTCGTCAAACAAGACCAAGTTCAAATCGCCAACATCAGATAGGACACTAACTTGACTATCTAATTTCCCTAGGGATCTGGTTCGGAATTCAAACCAGTCTTCATCGTTACCATTGTGAATGGTCAAATCCTCGATAACGACTGATTTTCCAGTCTCATCTTCTGTTACTACTCCAGTTCCTCGGGTTCTGAAGTCTCCGATTAACGTAGCGTTTTCCTGAGTATTATTGTTCCCATTTAAGTCATACTTATCAGGGGAAACCAGGGAGCCAACAGGTGCGGTGATTGACAGGGTATAGTTTGGGTTAATTGCTCCTTGATAACCGGAAACCTTAACCAAAAACTCACCTGCCTCAGCATTGGTGACTCTGACAAATTCATCGTCAGTAACGGTTGTTGAGCGAGCTAAAGACTGACCTAAACCTCCGTCCTCACTCACTTGGAAGATTTCTAGATCAATATCTCCAGCACTATGGAAAAAGTCGAGCGCAACGTCAACATCACCAGCACCAACCGTTGTAAACTTGAACCAATCTACATCTGAAGGTTCGTGAATGCTCAAATCTGCATACTCTTTAAAACCAGAGAGTTGACCGAAATCTTTGGGGGTGTCAAAGGTGTTATTGACCTCAAATCGATCAGCTTGACTAGGACTTGTCGCTTGACTTGCTGCCAAGGGAGCCTGAACCTCCAAGGTGTACTCTGGGTTAGTGGCCCCATTAAATCCGAACACCTCTAAGAAGTATGTTCCTGCCGCTAAACCAGCTAAGCTGATACTCTCGGCATTAGAGACTCCTTGAGACAATCGGATCGAGAAGTCCTCATTGTTCTGATCCCACAAGGCAATGTCTACATCTCCAAGAGCATTGTCAAAGGTAACTAAGATGCCATCACCAAAGCCGCCATCTTCGGCCAACACTAATTGATACCAGTCTTCATCCACCGGTTGGCCAGCAGGACGATCTTCAATACTTAGGACTGGAATACCTTTTGATACATCGTCTAGAGTAAGGTTATAAGCAGTCTCACGAGTGTCGTTATCTGCAGTCTGTATGTTTTCTAATGGCTGTTGTCCACCAACACCGCCACCAGGCAAGTTGAAGGTCAATGTATAGTCGTCATTCGTAGCATCACCATAACCATAAACCAGGGCAACATAATCCCCTGCGGCTTGGCCTGAGAGGCTTAGTGTCTCGTTATCTGTAATGCTGTCAGCTATCGCAACAAATTGAAAATCTTCACCATTAACACGGTATAGCTCTAAGTCGAGATCGCCCTTGTAGTGAGAAAATAGAATGCTGACTTCGTTACCCTTTTGACCTGTTTCAGACAAGGTGAAACGGTAATAGTCATCGTCAAAAGCCTTAAGCCCCCCAAATGTATCTGTATCTGCTTTGTTGAAAACAGTAGCCGTCTCAAAGCTATCATTCTCCTCATATTGATCATCGAGAGCATCTTCTCCTTCTCGTTTGCTCCCTGGCACAGATATCTCTAACTGATAATCTGGGTTAGTATCTCCGGCATAACCGAAGACACGGGCATAGTATGTGCCGGCCTCGACATCGAGAGAAATAATCTCAGTATCTTCCGTGGAATCGGAAAAATCTATTAGCTGTCCCTGCTCATTGAACAACTCTAGATCTAAATCCCCTTCATTGTGGGCAAAGGAGAGAACGATGTCCAATTGTCCTTGCTCTATTTGCAACTGGAAATAATCATCATCTTCGGAGCTATCGATAGATAACCCATTGTAGTTCTTTGTTCCTCCTGGGGCTAGGGATAACTCTGTGGCATTGTCAAAGTCATTATTACTTTCAAACTCATCCCCTCCTATGGTGTTGTCTTCTCCGAAATAGGTTATGGCTAGGTCGTAATTGTTGTTATTATTTTGCCCAAAGTCATAGCCATAAACTTCGACGAAGTACTCCCCTGCACCTAAACCTAAGCTCCATAAATCAATTTCTTCATTATCGGAGGCACTATCAGACAGATAAATTAAGTCTTCATTCCCATCGTAGAGTGCTACATCAAGATCCCCCTTATCGTCTTGGAAAAGAACATCAATGACACTACCAAACAGGGCATCACCGGCCAATTCAAACTTATAGAAGTCTACGTCTGTACCATTAATGCTCAGTCCTCCGATAGAAGTTGTGCCATTGGCTAATGGTTCCCCTTCCCGTGGACCGACAAAAGTAGCGTTGTCAAAGTCATCGTTATTATCACCAACACCTCCTTCTGGTAGTGTTAAAGACAGGCTGTATTGATCGTTGGTGGCACCATCAAAACCATAAACTTTAATTAAATAGTTTCCAACATCGAAGCCATCTAAACTGATTGTTTCAATATTACCCACACCGGCAGAAAAACCAACATCTTGGAGGCTGCCATCATCGAATAACTGATACAGTTCTAGATCCAAATCCCCTTTAGAATGGGAAAATTCTATCTTGACTTCACTATCGAATTCACCAATATTGGGTAAAGAGAATTGATACCAATCTTCATCTAAAAGCACTAAGTCAAGATTAGAGAGTCGATCTAAATCTGATCCTGTTAAGATGTGAGCCGTGTCAGCAGTATCATTTTCTTCAAACTCGTCGTCTCCGCCCTCTTGACCTTGTGCACTGATCGGGCCGGAGAGACTAAAATCATACAATTCAATGGTGGAGCCATCGAAGTTGAATATACCGTATGGAACCACTTTGGCGTAGTAGGTACCAACATCCACCCCTTCTAGAGAAATATATTCATAGCCATCACCAAACCAGGAATAATTAACTAATTCTCCCTCGCTATCATAGAGTTCGAGATCGAGATCGTTACCTAGATTTTGCCAAGAAATTTGTATGTATGAATTGAAATCACCCTCTTCAGACAATTGAAATTCAAACCAGTCATCATCCCCGATGAAAGTTTGAGAATCGACGGCACTCACCAGATTGGAGAGATATACAAAGTCTTGACCTTCACCTAAGACTACATCTGCACCTGCATCTGTTGAAATGATAGTCGCTTCGTCTATTGAATCATTGTCTTCATAGATATCGTCGAAGCCTAACATCGGTTCGTTCCCAGATCCTGGTGCATAGATGGATAGATCATAATAGGGAGTGGTGTCTCCCAAGAAGCCAAAAACTTCGATCAGATAATCTGTTTCTGCTCCTGGCTCTGCCTGGAAGTACACTGATTCTAGACTGTTACCTGTTTCACCTTGACCAAAACTAACATCCTCAAGTATGCCGTTATTGTCTTTATAAACTCTGAAATCAATGTCCCCGTCAAAAATATCGCTGTACATATCAATGGACACATCAGTGTAGAAGGCATTTGTCGTGTCCACAGTGAATCGATACCAGTCTGCATCATTCGCTTCCACCGACATACCAGAGAGATAATACTCATTACTGTAATCGTCAGCGTAATCAGGGATCAGAAATGTAGCTGCACCTGCATCATCATTCTCTTCATAAATATCAGGCTGAATTCCTCCGTTATTATTTCCGTCAGTATTGATGTCAATGGTGTATTGACCCCCAGGAGTAAAAAACGCAAAACTGCCCCCAAATGGGTCATAAAAGTCACTCTGTATGTCACTCACCCCAACGTAGTAAGAACCTTGTGTAAAGGCTTCAAATTCTGCATAGGGAGATAAAAAGTCGTTAAACTCCCCAGGGGCTGGATCGTCGTCACTATAGTAAACTTCTGAGCCAAACTCATCAAATATCCTCAGTATGGGATCAAAACCAGAAAATGTAAAATCGAAGGCATCAACATCTACAGTTAAGACATCCCCTGCACTAAGAAATACTTGATACAAGTCGACATCACCGGAGGCCTCGATCAAGTCCGTTTCTATGTATTCGGTTTGTCCCTCTCCTATGGAAGTTAAAGTTGCGTCAAGTATAGTGTTGTTTGGTTCTGGCATTCTATTTTCTCCGTCAAACTTGATTGGTTTTTACTTGAAATTGATAAGTGGTCGCACACATCACAAAACTGGGGTATAGTGTTTTCATGTGAAAATTCTATACACCCAAAAAGTCTGTCAACTATGCTTCCTCAGAAACTCTTGATCCAAGCTGTCCCATTGATATTCCTGAAAAATACCATGTCAGCTTTAGAACAAAGAATTATGATACTCAGATGATGATGCTCACTTAACACAGCCAGCTTTGGCATGATTAAAAGCATCTTCCGTCATGGTAATCCATGCCCGCAAATAACGGCTAGAGTCTTGACAATAACTTTATAAAAATTAAACAAAAATACTTAGGGCTTAGACGAACAAGTCTCTAGTTCAGATGAGGCGGGAGATCTAACATTTTTAACCATCAGGTTCCCATTGTATCATAAAATTAGAATATGGCAAGACTTTAAATTGCTTAATAGGTACTAAAAGTCTTTTCCTAACAATCCTGATAGTTTTGATTATAGGCAAAAAATGAACATCACTGAAACGATTGATAACTTACGTCAACTTACACAAATTAATGTACAACATAATTGGTTAGCTACCTCAGCAGAAATAGATCTAACTTCGATTAATTTTGCTGGTTTAGAATTAATGACAGCAAATGGACAAGAATATTTGATTTGGGAAGCAGGAAGTCGCGTTAAATGGTTAATACAAAAATTCCTGATTCCTGAACAATTAAATGGTTATCCTTTACGGGGACTAACCTTGAGGTTGTCTTTAGCTTGGTGGGCAGAAATTGCTCAGATTTTTGTCAATGGAAATTTAGTTCAAGAGGGAGATTTATTTGATTCTTCAGCGAGAATTTTATTAACTCCATCAGTCCAACCAGGACAAGAAATTATCGTCGCTTTGCGCTTAGTTAGTCCTAGTCATGATCTTGGGGCTTTAATGCGCTCTTTATTGGTTTATGAAAGTGATTATGATTCTATTGATCCTGGTTTCGTTGCTGATGAATTAACTGTATTATACAATTATTTGTCTCCATTTGAAACTGAAAAATTAGACTTCTTAGAACAGGAAGTTAATAAAATAAACTGGACTAATATCAATAATAGTAAGAAGTTTAATGATGAATTAATTAAATTACGTCAAAATTTACAACCTTTAAGTAATAGGATTCAACAGCGTAATTTTAACATAGTAGGTCATGCCCATTTAGATATGGCTTGGTTATGGACAGTTGACGAAACTTGGGAAGTTGCAGAACGGACATTTCGTTCCGTAATTAACTTACAAAAAGATTTTCCTAACCTCACATTTGGCCATACAACCCCTGTTCTTTATGAATGGATAGAAAAACATCGTCCTGAGCTTTTTAAGCAGATTCAAGCCTCATCTAAAGCAGGTAGATGGGAAATTTTAGGGGGAATGTGGGTCGAACCAGATGTTAATTTAGTGTCAGGTGAATCCATTGTTAGACAACTTTTGTACGGACAAAAATATATAAAAGAAAAGTTTGGAAATATCACTAAAGTTGCTTGGTTAATTGATAGTTTTGGCTTTTGCTTACAGTTGCCCCAAATTTTAAAACAAAGTGGAATTGACTATTTTGTAACAGGAAAACTTCACTGGAATAATAGTTTTAAATTTCCTCATGGTGTCTTTTGGTGGCAGTCTCTTGATGGCACAAAACTATTAACACTTATGTCTCCGCCTAATGTAGAAGGGGTGATGAATACTCATCCTATTACTATGACTAATTATAGTATTCAATGGGAGCAACAAACAGGGTTAAAAGAAATATTTTGGATTCCAGGAGTTGGCGATCATGGGGGTGGGCCAACCCGTGATATGTTAGAAGTTAATCAACGTTGGAAACAGTCTCCTTTCTTCCCTAAAGTTAGTTTTGTGACTGCTAAAAATTATTTAGATAAGGTTGCTAATATCATTGAAGAAGGGTTAGATATTCCTGTTTGGGATGACGAATTATATTTAGATTTACATCGCGGTTGTTATACGACTCATGCAGATCAAAAATATTTTAATCGTCGCAGTGAAGAATTATTATATAAAGCAGAATTATGGTTGTCTTTAGTGGCAATAATTCAAGAACAATTAGTTAATGATGAAGTAAAAAATAAGCTGGAATTTGCCTGGAAAAAAGTCTTGTTTAATCAGTTTCATGATATCTTACCAGGAACCTCTATTACTGATGTTTTTGTACAAGCAAATGAAGATTGGAAAACAGTACAAAAAATTGGTAATGATATTTTAGAAGATGCTTTACAGTGTATCATTAATTCTATTAAATACCCCTCTCCTCCTCAGATCAATGCTCAACCTATTGTTATTTTTAATCACTTAAATTGGCAAAGATCTGAAGTTGTAGAAATTGATGTTATTGATAACAACTGGAATGTTTATGATCTCGAAGGTAAAAAATTACTATCCCAAATATCCAGTGAGAATAAACTATTATTTTTAGCTGAAAATATACCCTCTGTTGGTTATCGGGTGTTTTGGTTAGTCCCTGGTGAAAGTCATGAAGAATATAATAAAATATTGCAGCAAAATATAACTATTTTAGAGAATGAGTATTTAAGGGTTAAGATTAATTCACATACAGGAAACATTGATAGTATTTATGACAAAATTAATGACATAGAAATTTTAAAAGGACAAGGAAACCAGTTACAAAGTTTTCAAGATAAAGGACAATATTGGGATGCTTGGAATATTGATCCAGATTACAATAATTATCCCTTACCTGACACAGAATTAAAATTGATTGAAACCCTAGAAACTGGCCCTATTCAATGGCGAATTAGAGTAATTAGACAATTAGAAAACTCAGAATTTTCTCAAGACTATATCCTACAAATAAATTCACCTATTTTAACGATAAAAACTCAAGTAAATTGGCAAGAAAATTATGTTTTAGTTAAGGCATCTTTTCCCTTAAACTTAACAGGTGATTATAGCAGTTATGAGATTCCTTTTGGAACTATTCAACGAACTAATTTTCCTGAAACGCCTCAAGAAAAAGCAAAATGGGAAGTTCCAGCCTTGAGATGGGCTGATTTAACAGATAATAGTAATAACTATGGTGTAAGCTTATTAAATGACTGTAAATATGGTTATGATAGTCAAGGCGATCGCTTACGACTGACTTTATTAAAAAGTCCCCGTTGGCCTGATCCAAATTGTGACAAAGGAAACCATCAATTCACTTATGGTATTTATCCCCATAAAGGAACATGGAAAGATGCAAAAACAGTTCATAAAGGATACGAATTTAATATTCCTTTACAGGTTGTAATTCCCAATGATAAATGTGCTAATATAGGGATATTACCCCCTATTTTTCAGGGCTTAGAAATAGAACCAGATAATCTGATTTTATCTGCATTTAAACCAGCAGAAGATGGATCAGATAGTTGGGTTTTGCGGTGTTATGAATCTGAAGGAAAATCAGCTAATATTAAGATTAATAGTGATTTAGGATTAAGTTTAGGTGAACAAGTAAACTTATTAGAAGAAGTTGTTAATCAAGAAGATACTATTAAACCTTGGAAAATTGTTAGTTATGAAGTTTCTAAAATAAATCAGTAATTAGGGTGGGTATTGCCCATCTTAGTTTAATTGTTTCTTTATCCATTCTCTAACTGCTTTTCGGAAAATTCGTCTCCCTGCTTGACGATATACTTTAATGATTGAGGGAATTTCTTGAATTTTTAAATCAGGAAAAATTAAACTATTTTCTCTCTCAAAATAACCTCCCTCCTCTAACTGATAAATTTTTAATTCTCCAGAATCATAACACCAAATTTCAGGAACTTCTAACCTTGCATAAATAGGAAAGCGATTAATAGATTTACTGGTTAAATCAATTTCTAAAGCTAAATCAGGAGGAGGATCATGATTCAAATCAAAAACTAACTTACCTCTAATTAAAGGTTCATTTTGGAAATAAAAACAATTATCTGGTTCAATTCCTGCCTTTTTTATTTGCCGTTTCCAAGTGGTTGATCCTAAACATTCATAGTCTAATTCTAATATTTCAGCCGCATCTTTAATCGTATCGCTGATTCGTTCTTTCAAATATTCATGTTCAGGTAAAGGAGTCATGAGTTCTAATATTCCATCATCATAAGCTATCCTAGCTGAACGAGTATTTCCTAAATCTTTCAACAAATTTTCAAATTGTTCCCACCCAATATTATACAGAACAACACTATCTACTTTTTTCGGATCAGTTAACAGCATAGAAATCCTCTAAAAATCAGATAATTAACTGTAGAGGCAATTCATAAATTGCCCCTACACAACCCTTAAACCTTAGCTTCTTCTAAGATCAATTTAGAACGCTTCACCGTATCAGGGATCTTAATCGGATAATCTCCCGTAAAACAAGCAGAACAGAAATTATTCGGATCTTCTCCTGTTACGTCTAACATTCCTTTCCAACTTAAATAAGCTAAAGAGTCAACCCCAATTTGTTGACAGATTTCTTCAACAGATTTTGTGGCCGCAATTAATTGACTTTGGTTATCCGTATCGATACCATAAAAACAAGGATGGGTAACAGGAGGAGAGGAAATTCTCATGTGTACTTCTTTGGCCCCCGCATCTCGCAACGCCTTAACAATTTTGCTGCTGGTTGTTCCCCGTACAATGGAATCATCCACCATGATGACCCGTTTACCATTTAAAACATCTTTGAGGGGATTTAACTTCATTTTGATACCAGATTCCCTCATCTTTTGCGTCGGTTGAATAAAAGTCCGTCCCACATAACGATTTTTAATCAATCCCTCTCCATAAGGAATACCTGATACCTCAGAAAAGCCGATCGCCGCAGGAATACCGGAGTCGGGAACCCCCATCACTAAATCCGCTTTTACACAAGATTCCTTAGCTAATTGGTGTCCTAAACGTACCCGATAACTATACAATGTCTCATCGTGCATCCAGCTATCAGGACGGGCAAAATAAATCATCTCAAAGATACATAATTTTCGTTGCGGTTGGGCAGCCCAATGGAAAGACGCTAACCCCTCCTCTGTGATCCACACCAGTTCCCCTGGTTCCACCTCCCGCAAATATTCTGCCCCAATAATGTCTAATCCGCAAGTTTCCGAGGCCAGAACATAACGCAGAGGATCGCCGTCTAAAATACCAATAACCAGAGGACGAATGCCATGGGGATCTCTGACACCCATGATCCCTTGAGGGGTTCCGATCACTAAACTATAAGCCCCAGAACAAAGTTGAAAGGAACTAATGGCCGCTTCTAACCAGTCTTTACCTTGATCTACTTCCTGGGCGATCGCCACTGCAATCATCTCGGAATCGGTGCTAGTATTGAAGTCACAACCCCGTTTTTCTAAGATTTGACGCAATTCTAAGGTATTGACAAGATTGCCATTATGTGCTAGGGCTAAATTGCCGAGGCGGGTTTTGAGGACAGCAGGTTGAGCATTGGCTCTATGACTTGAGCCTGTGGTAGAGTAGCGAGTGTGTCCGACTGCTAATTTGCCTGTTAATTGATCTAAGGTTTCTTCTTTAAAGACTTGAGACACTAGCCCCATGTCTTTGTGTAAATGTATGATCTCTCCATCTAGGGTAGCAATACCGGCCGATTCTTGGCCGCGATGTTGTAGGGCATATAATCCAAAATAGGTAAGCTTAGCCACTTGTCTTTCGGGGGCATATACCCCAAAAACGCCACAAGCTTCTTCCTGTTTATCTGAGGGATGATCAGAATAATCAAGAGGGTGATTTAATGATTGATCGGGTAAGTAAGGTTTTTTTGGGGCAGTCATGCTAGGGGTTAACTCCTGAAAGCAGCATTAGGGAGAATAGGTAGGGGAAGGTTGCGCGAGGATAATTAAAGAATTCTTAACAAATATTTAACTTAATCTTACCAGGGATTGACAGGTTTAGTTATTTGGGCGATCACCTGGATTTTTTTGAGATTAACCCAGTTGGGAGTACCTTAATCCTAACAAATATCCTAAATTTCAATATTGAGTACAAATATATATAGCGCTAGGGTTTGAGATAATGCGATCGCCTCTTATTTCCCTAGTCCTTATTTTCGCCAACTCAAGGACAAGATATTGCTGTTTTCAAAGACTTCTTTTCTGCCCGAAACAAGGGGTTATAAGCGCACGGATTTTCCATTATCCATATAATATCATGTAAAGTCAAGTTTGACAAGCATTTTTTACAACAATTTTCTGTGACAAAATCAAAATAAAAGGGTAATTATGGGATATTAGATTTAGATATTCCTTGAGGAGTTTAACCCATGAATGAACCAGTTACTGTTACCGACTCAATAGAGGAAGTTCTTAAGCGCATTTGAGAAAGAAAAAAACATTAGTTGCGCTTAAGGTTTTAGGGTTCCTCCTCGAATCACCCAACCAACTAAACCACTGATAGTTGCTGTTATCGTGATAATTACTATTTGTCTCCAGTTTTTCAGTTCCCCTACCTTTTCAGCTAAATCTGGGATTTTATCCATTGATGGTTTCCAGTCTGCTTGACGAGTTTCGATGACAGCTAATCTTTCTTTGATCTCTGTTTGACCTTTTTCTAAAGTTTTCTGTCCATCTTCTAAAGTTTTCTGTCCCTCCTCTAACCTATCAAAACGGTCATTTATCAAGTTTTCTAGTCGTTTGAGATCATTCTCTGTTACTTTTGACATTGTTTGATTTTCCAATTTAGATCGATTCTACTTCTAACTTCATGATACATTTATACACTACTTGGCAATAAGGATTTATATGGATAACATCATCCATTTTATCCGAATTTATTAAACAAATTAACTTTTTAATCTTCTTTCAATAGCATTTGACCAAACATCAATCATTTTCTTAACTTCTACATTAATAACTAATGAATTATCAGACAAGACAACAGTTAGTTTATTAGATGTTACCTGACCTATTTTTTGCCAATTATTGGCTGATTTTTGACGTAGATAAGTTTCCCAGCTTTCCTCATGTTCAGGACTAACAGAGACAATAATTTGACTGCAAACTTCCCCAAATAATAAAGTATCTAAGCGCATCTTATTATCAGAATTAAGCTTGATTTCTGCCCCTAAATTTCCACTAATACAACATTCAGCTAAAGCAACAGTTAACCCACCTTCTGCACAATCATGGGCCGATTTTATCCAACCTTGACGAATACCATCACGACATACTTTTTGCACAAAGATTTCATTATCAAAGTCAACCTTTGGGGGTTTGCCTGACACAATATTATGAAGACTAGCTAAATATTCTGACGCGCCTAAAGTTGGCTTTTGGTCAACCCCTAATAAATAAATTATATCTCCTTCTTTTTGCCAACCTTGCCCACAAATTTTAGTAATATCTGGTATTAAACCCACCATTCCTATGACTGGTGTGGGATAAATTGGTTGAGGTTTTCCTGCGCTATCAACTGTCTCATTATAAAGGGAAACATTGCCACCCGTAACAGGTGTATTTAATTCTCGACAAGCTTCAGAAATACCCTGACAAGCTAAAGCTAATTGCCAATATCCGATAGAATTTTCAGGACTACCAAAATTCAAATTATCAGTAATTGCTAAGGGTTCAGCACCGACACAACTTAAGTTTCTTGCAGCTTCTGCAACGGCAGCTTTTGCCCCTTCTAAGGGGTCTAAATAAACATAACGGGAATTACAGTCAGTTGTAGCAGCAACACCTATTTTACAACTATCAGGTTTAGCATCAATGGGACGAATACGAATAACTGCTGCATCTGCCCCACCAGGTAACATTACGGTATTATTTTGTACCTGATGATCATATTGACGATAGACCCATTTTTTAGAAGCAATAGAAGGGGTATCTAATAGGGTTAAAAGGATATCATTCCAGGTTTTGAATTCTCCCTTAATTTCAATGCCTTCTCCTGTAAAGTTAGGTAAACTATCCTCTGTCCATTGCCAAGCTTTTTGGGCGTATTCTGGGGGCGTTTCTAGCAACTCCCGATGATAAATTGGGGTATTATCGGCTAAGGCATTGGCGGGAATTTCTGCGGCAATTTCTCCCTTAAACAAAATTCTCACAATGGGATCACTTATCACTTCTCCTGCTACTACTGCTTGCAGTCCCCAACGGTGAAAAATATCAATTAATTCCTGTTCCCTGCCCTTTTTAGCTACAAATAACATTCGTTCTTGGGACTCAGATAATAAGTATTCGTAGGGAACCATTCCAGTTTCCCGCGCAGGTATTTTATCTAAGTCTAATTCAATGCCAACTCCTCCATTTGCAGCCATTTCAGACGTAGAACAAGTAATTCCTGCTGCTCCCATATCTTGGGCCGCTACTACTGCACCCGTTTTAAATGCCTCTAAACAAGCTTCAATTAAAGACTTTTCTAAGAAGGGATCACCAACTTGAACAGCAGGGCGATCATCCATTGATTTATCTGTTAATTCTGCACTAGCAAAACTGGCCCCACCCATGCCATCTCTACCCGTAGTTGACCCTACATACAATACAGGATTACCAATACCTGAAGCACCAGATTTAACGATGTCTTCAGTCTCCATTAAACCCAAAGCCATAGCATTAACTAACGGGTTGCCATTGTAAGCAGGATCAAAGTAAATTTCTCCCCCAACAGTGGGAACCCCGACACAATTACCATAATGTGAGATGCCTTCAACAACTCCCGCAAAAATTCGTCTGTTTCTGGCATTTTCCAAGTTACCAAAGCGCAGAGAATTTAAAGTAGCAATAGGACGCGCACCCATGGTAAATATATCCCGTAAAATTCCTCCTACTCCTGTTGCTGCACCCTGAAAAGGTTCGACAGCAGATGGATGATTATGGGACTCAATTTTAAAGGCTAATCTTAATCCGTCTCCTAAGTCAACAACCCCGGCATTTTCTCCCGGCCCCACTAAAATGCGATCGCCTTCCGTGGGAAATTGTTTGAGGAGAGGACGAGAATTTTTGTAACAACAGTGTTCTGACCACATGACCCCAAACATCCCTAATTCTGCTTTGTTGGGGTGTCTGCCCAGACGTTTGACTATTTCTTCATATTCTTGGGGTTTGAGTCCTTCTGCGGCAATTTCTTCGGGGGTAAAAGGTGCAGTCATGGGGTTAAATAGGGGTTATAGTGCCAGCAATGTTTTATTGTATCGGGAATTGGTAATTTAGGGGAGTAACTCGATTATTTTTTAATGATGTATTCTTAAATAAACGCGATTACATTGGTAAATTAGGTAAAAACTTGAACTATGCCCAGAAAAAATCAAGCACCAATCAATCATCAATTATCTATATTTGAGCCTAGAATAAAAGGCGAATTATTTGAATTAAAACAACAAAATACAGCTTTTGAATTATTGTATCAAAAAGAAACAGGAAAGTTATTTCAAGGTAATAGTATCCAGTGGTTGAAATCTCTAGAAAAAGAAAGTATTGATTTGATTGTCGCTGATCCGCCTTATAATATTAAAAAAGCAGATTGGGATAAGTTTGAAACTCAAGAACAATATATAGAGTGGTCAATGGAATGGATTAAAGAAGCTTCTCGTATTTTGACGAAGACAGGGACTTTATATGTTTGTGGCTTTACTGAAATCTTAGCTGATTTAAAACATCCTGCTATGAAATATTTTAAACGATGTAAATGGTTGATTTGGTATTATAAAAATAAGGCAAATTTAGGAAAAGACTGGGGACGTTCTCACGAAAGTATTCTGCATCTCAGAAAAGGAAATGATTTTACTTTTAATATCGATACTGTCAGAATACCTTATGGAAAACATACCCTAAAATATCCTTCACATCCCCAAGCAATAACTAGCCAGTATGGAAACAACTCAAAAAACCATAATGATTGGACTCCTCATCCCCAAGGGGCAAAACCTAAAGATGTTTTAGAAATTCCCACAACTTGTAATGGGATGAAAGAAAAAACACCTCATCCTACTCAGAAACCAGAGGAATTATTAAGACGATTAATTTTAGCTTCTAGTAATGAAAATGATCTGATACTTGATCCTTTTTCTGGTTCGGGAACAACCCTAGTTGTCGCAGAACAATTAAATAGAAAATGGCTAGGATGTGACATTTGTAATGAATACAATCAGTGGGCTATTAAACGTCTGGAAAATATAATATATAAGTCACAAGAAGAATGGATTGCTTTTGATCGTGAAAATCAAGAAAGAAGAACTTCAATCAGATGAATTTACAACAATTACTTGAGACTGCTACTGATAAACAGAATTTTATGAAAATTCGTGATTATTTTGATTTTTCTTTAAGGTATTTAGAGTTTATAAAAAATAATCTTCAAGCGGTGATTGTTTCACAAAATGAGACTCATTATAGATTTTTTCAATATAAGGAAGATGGAACTTATAACATAACTCGTCCCATTAATTCAAATCTTATGTTGTATTTTGAATATTTTGAGCAACAACAAGCACATTTTTTAAGATTACTTAAAAACATTACTAATCAACAGTTCAATACTATAGAGAATCGTCAATTATTAAATAATTTTATTTACACGACTCAACAATCAATCGGTGCTACTCTTGATGCTTTACCTGCTAAACGCTCAAATATAGCAAGAAAAATTAATGGAGATTTATTTGAACGTCTTATTAAATTAGTTATTTTAGAGGTTGGAATTGATGTTATGGAAGGAACGACATCTATACCTGTTAAAATAGAGGGTGAAGAAGTTTTTAAGATGAAATATCAACATGATCTAATGATTAAAAAAGATGAAAAAATTAGAGCAATAGGTTCTGTTAAGACTTCAAGTAAAGATCGCCTTGATAAAATCTTTGTTGATAAATTTCTCTACAATCGTCTAACGGATACAGATACTCCTCATTTTGCTATTTTTCTGAATGATGTTCAAAGAAAAGGAAAAGAGGGACGCTATGGTATTAACTCAACATTTTTATCAGGACATTTCAAAGGATACACAATCAAATTAAACTCTCTTGATGGTGTTTATTATTTTGATATTAGACCCAATATGCAAACAGATAATTTGCTTAAAGATTACATCAAAACTTTTGATGATTTTTTATTTACAGAAATTTGGCAATTTACTAATTAATTTTTAATTTTGCCTCCTATAATTAATTAGATCAATAAAACCATGAAGACTATTCCTAACCTCAAAACCTTAGAAGATTATCTAACTCTTAGCTATCCTATTACTTTTTCTCCTGAAGAAGAAGGAGGTTATACGGTTATGATTCAAGATTTACCCGGTTGTATTTCTACAGGAGAAACCTTCCAAGAAGCAATGGATAATATTCTAGACGCAAAGCAACAATGGCTAAAAACTGCTATTCAATATCAAGATTCTATTCCTCTCCCTGGTTAATCTTCATTAATACTTCATTTCGATTGTTAATATATAATTCCTCATCAGGTTTAAATTCTAATGCTTTGTTGTATGAAGTAATAGCTTCTTCCTCCTCGATGTCCAGCATAAAGTTGATAGGTACATTGATCATGAGGAGAACGTAGAATTTTTTTACCCAAATCCCGATAAATATCAGCATCTGCTCTCACTGCCTTTAAATCCACATATAAAGGACTATCCGCAGGTAAAGGAACAGGTTTAAAAGCATTAGCAAGGTTAGCGATTAAGGTTTGAGACATGAGCAAAGAACACTTAATTATGTTATTATTTTAATCATATATCTAGCAATTATAAATGATTGTACGAGACATGAGTTACTATTAGAGTGCATTAGCTAATAGCGTGACATCTCGATTGTTTTATCTGCCATTTCTGCACTTCAAAACATTATTGATCAATCTCATTATCAGTAAATATGTATTAACAAAAATCCCTGCTGAGTTGGTGATCATGTTAAGAGAGGGAAAAAGAAAAAATCTCAAAAAACAACGCTATATAGAGGGTTTCAGCGATTAGAGGCTTATTTTTAGACAGATTTCTACGATCTACTATAAGCATAACACATTCTAAAAAAAGCAAAAAGTTCATTTTCAGGCAAATTTTAGCAAAATTGACAAAAACTAGATCTGAGTAACGCTTTGTTAAGCAAATAGAGTCATCAAAATAAATGATTAATAGTCTGTTCATTAATAAGTAAAAATGATTAATAAAGCAAGCGATCGCCTAAAGATGATCAACCCAGATAATAACTGAATAATTTAGCTATTTATAGAAGTTTCTAAAGTGTTTAAAAGAGTAAGCAACATGGCTTTAACAGATTCATGAGTATATTCATCATCAGGATGAGGAGTTTGTCCTGGAGATTGAAAATAAGGACGCTCATCATACAATTGCCCCCATTTAAAATCAACTTGTCTGACTAATTCATAAAGTAATTCTGGATGATCAAGAATTGTTTTGAGCAGTTGACGCAACGCATCTAAAGGTGTGTTTAAATATTGACTGACTCCTGCTTCATCATTCGTCACCCAAGTTTGTAAAATTATTTGTAATGCCCCTGATGAATCTTGAAGATTTTGAGCAATAAATGTCTTAATTTCTGTGGTAGCTTGTAATAACTTAGGAACGGGAGATTCCCCCTTCAAAAAATCCCCTCCTTCCCTACCAATTGCCTCCGCTAACGAAAATTTCCGTCCTGATAAAATTTCTTGTTGAATTGCTCGGTTTCTGTCTTGTTCGTTATTTGTGGTCATGGCCCTAAAAATTTCCTTAAAAATAGCCGACTTTCTCAAAAGGTAATCTAGAATCCGGTCAGTTGCCGTTTTTTATTCTTTCTTTGTGATTTAACTGGGTTTCTCAGAAAATGAGATCGATCTTTGTAAATTTCACCCATTTGGGTGAACCTTTATGGGGAGGTTAATTGATCCAGACTACCTTACACTGGTGTCTAAATCAAACGGGCTAGTCTAGCATTAGGTAGAGGAGGATAGTCCATGAATAGCTTCGATAAACATCAACGATTTCTCCACTTCCTACGGCAAGAACTAGACATTCCTGCGGAATCAATTGCCTTAGTACAACGTCATCCTGAACTTCCCTACAGTTCCTTTCCCATGCTGTTGTGGCGTTATGGATTAATTACTTTATCCCAATTAGAACGTATTTTTGATTGGTTAGACTATGGTTGGGTAAATTCTACTAAACAACTTTAAAGTTAAGGTTTATTTTGTGGTTTAATAAACAGAAAAATACCATAAATTTTCGAGAAAACGATTGATTAACCCTTGGAAAATTCCCCCCTTTCTCCAACCTGGAGATATTGTACAAGTAATAGCACCCAGTGGCGCACTCAAAGAATTTGTTGCCTTAGAACAAGGCTTAGAAATTTGGCGATCGCAAGGTTATCAAGTAGAATTAGGAAGCCACTGGAACGCCCATTATGGTTACTTAGGGGGAACAGATCAACAACGTCGAGAAGCCCTACTGCAAGCCTGGAAAAACCCTGAAGTGAAAGCCATTATTTGTACCAGAGGGGGTTATGGTAGTGCCAGATTATTAGAAAATGGAGATTGGGGGGCAATTTTTGCGGAATTTCCCAAATGGGTTATTGGCTTTTCTGATATTACAGGATTACTCTGGAATTTAGCCAAAGTGGGCATTTCTAGCATTCATGGCCCCGTCTTAACTACTTTAGCAACAGAACCCGATTGGTCACTGCAAAGATTATTTAACTACCTGCAAGGACATCCCCTAGAGTCCCTCCAAGGTCAAGGGTGGGGAGGCGGTAAAGTTAAGGGACGGTTACTACCTGCTAATTTAACTGTAGCAACTCACCTGTTAGGAACCCCCCTACAACCTTCCTTAGAAGGGGTCATATTAGCCCTAGAAGACGTAGCAGAAGCCCCTTATCGCATTGATCGTCAATTAACGCAGTGGCGGTTAATGGGGGCATTCCAGGGGGTTAAAGGCATTGCTTTGGGGCGGTTTAGTCGTTGCGATCGCCCCTCAGAAAGTTCCCGTTGGACAGTGGAAGATGTATTACGCGATCGCCTGGGAGATCTGGGCATTCCTGTGGTGTCTGAATTACCCTTTGGTCATGATGGGGTTAATGCCTGTTTACCTGTGGGGATTGAGGTAGAATTAGATGGGAATCAGGGCTGTTTGGAATTTATCACAGAATGCTAAAATTGTGAGCAAAAAATGTTAAAGTAACTTACATTATCAATGGGAAATTATTAACGATGAGTTGGACAAAAGTGATCGCGGCTGATGCCCTTGGGACTGATTCTCGTCAAGTCGTAAAAGTTGGCAACCAGAATCTATTATTACTCAATCATCAAGGACAATTATATGCAGTAAGTAATACTTGTCCTCACCTGAAATTGCCCATGAAAAAAGCTAAAATTACTGATGAATGTGCTATTGTTTGCCCATTCCACCGTAGTGCTTTTGATCTCAAAACTGGGGCAGTTAAAGAATGGACACCTTGGCCTCCATTAGTGGGACAAGCTCTAGGCATGATATCTCAAGAAAAAACCCTGCCCGTCTTTCCCATTAAGGTAGAAGATGGTAGTATTTGGGTAGATTTAGAATAGTTTTAAAGTTAAATTGTAGAGAATATTAGGAAATTTTTAGTTAATTTTCTCTACAATAAACATTAAAAACACCGAAAAAAAAACTAATGATCTCCAAGACATTTATGATTGAAGGTGCAAAAATCCATTACCATAGAATACCTTTTAGGATTTATGGATAGCCTCCTTAAATCAGGAAGCTATCCATAATGCACAATGAGTATGAATTACCCCATGTCTTTAGAGATCACCACCCCGAAACGCCAGCAAAAAGATGACAATGGGGCCAGCAATGACGATCAAAGCGACAAAGGTTAATTGAAAAATCGGTTCTAGATTGAGGGCGGCTAATAATTCCATTATGTTCTCCTGAATTTACCGAATGAATGATATTTAGGGGCTGCAATGCTCAAAAACCATAATCTATAATACCTGGGAAGGCTTCTTTGTTTTTCGGTAAAGACATAAAAATATATAAAGTTTTGTTACAAGAGGACAATTAACAGGATGAACAAACGAGAAGAATGGCAATGTGTAGCGGGGTGTGGGGCTTGCTGTAACCTAGATCCCAGTGATCGTCCTGATTTAGAGGATTATCTCAGTCCCGAAGAATTACAGCATTATTTAAGTTTAGTCGGGGAGGACGGTTGGTGTATCAATTTTGAGCATCAGACTCGAAAATGTCGTATTTATGAACAACGACCTCGTTTTTGTCGGGTACAACCAGAAATTTTTCATCAGATGTATGATATTGACGTGGCAGAATTTAACGAGTTTGCCATTGATTGTTGTCGTGAACAAATTGAAGGGGTTTATGGGGAAGAAAGCGAGGAAATGCAGCAGTATAATCAAGAAATTTGCCCATAACCTTAAAATGAAAAGAGTCCCGAAAAATTTCCCTATATGACTATAATTAAACCCGTCGAAACCGAAAATCAACCTTCCTCATCATCTGCAACAGAAGAATCATCTGTCAAGGACAAATCATGGAGTTTTTGGACAGTTTTTAGTTCCACTTTTCTGACGATATTTTTAGCCGAAATGGGGGACAAAACCCAATTAGCTACCTTGTTAATTAGTGCAGAGTCCCAGTCTCCTTGGGTTGTTTTTTGTGGGGCAGCAACTGCGTTAATTGCCACCAGTTTATTAGGGGTATTAATTGGTTATTGGATCGCTCGTCGTTTATCACCAAAAACCCTAGATTTAGCTGTAGCTTTATTGTTATTGTTGATTACTGGATTATTGATGGGTGATGTTATTAGTTAACCAAGATTTATTAATTATTGGGATGTAAAAAAAATGGATTGGCAACTATTTGGATTGAGTTTTATTACTGTATTTTTAGCAGAGATTGGCGATAAGAGTCAGTTAGCAGCGATTGCTTTAGGGGGAAGTTCTAAGTCTCCCCGCGCTGTCTTTTTCGGTTCAATTACTGCTTTAATTTTAGCCAGTTTTTTAGGGGTAATTGCTGGGGGGACTGTGGCTCATTTTTTGCCTACAAAAGTCCTAAAAGCGATAGCTGCTATTGGTTTTGCTGTGATGGCTTTACGGCTTTTATGGCCAGACTTAGGAGAAGATTAAAGTTGTTCTATTATTTCCGATTTGCTGAGCAGTTTTCCCTCTAAATTTTCTTGAGTATTAGGGCGTAAAGATTGATAAACTAAAGCACCTCCGAATCCAATCATTAGCCCTCCCAAAACAACCGAAAAGTAGCCGGATAACACTAAAATAGAAATGCTACAAGAGGGAATAACTTGAGTAATACTTTTGGTAAAAAGACCAGAAATTATGGGATGGGATATATTCTTCATAGGTGAATAAAGCTACATCAGATATTACCTAGAATAATGAAGATTCATGTAATTTGGTGTAAGCGAAATCACAAGATAACAGCGATCATCGACAGACTTTAGGTGATTGCTTGGGTAATCAATTCTCTGGTTTGATGAATTTGGCTTTTGGGTTGTGTCCAAACAATCATCCAGCGATCGCCAGATCCGAGCATTTCGAGATCATTATCGATTCCTGGTTTACCGAGGGCTTTAATTATTAGCCTGGCCAGGATACATTGACTAGAGACTTGATCAATAACAACAGTGGTGATCACCCTATCAGTATCATTGATCGCTTCATGGACAATAGATTCAATTTTCATAATTTGCCAATTTAGTCAAGAAATCCCCCTAAAGTTGCGATCGCAAGGTAAATTCATAATCTCCCCCAGGCTCTAATTGATAGTCAGAGCGTTCTAAAAATCGTCCTAAAGGCTCATAAATTAACGCTCGTCCCAAGGAAGGTTGTACCAATAACCGTCCATGGCGAAAATGCCACTGAAACCGCCATTGATAGTTAGCGGCCGTCACTTCCCCTTCAATTTGGCCCCGTTGCCAAGACTGTTGGATAATGCGGACATAAGCGGTGGTTTCTGGTCGATGGTGAGAACTCACAATGGCTTTAATCCTTGATACCTTCAAGCTTTTAACATAGCAAATTCCTTTTATTTTGTCAGTTGATTAATAATAGAATCATAAACTTGTCAAAATCACGTTGAAAATGTCTGAGCCAATTTTTGATGATCAAGGTAATTTTCAAGACTTGGATGAAACCCTTCTAAGCTTTGAAGCTATTCAGGAAGAATTAAACTATAAACAGGCACAAGATACCCTGAGAAACTTGGTTAACAACCTAGATTTAACCACTCAAGAACAAGTAGGCCTAGAAATGGAATTAGATTACCTCACAGAAATGTTAGGGAAATTAGAGCAGTCGGTGGTACAAATTGCCGCTTTTGGTATGGTAGGAAGGGGAAAATCTTCGGTTTTAAATGGGTTATTAGGACAAGCTATTTTTGAAACTGGCCCCCTTCATGGGGTGACTCAAACTATTGATACTGCTCACTGGAAATTACAACCGGATCATAGTATAAAAGGGGTGCAAAGGTTAGCTTTATCAGGATGGGGAAATTCTCAAATTCAGTTAATTGATACCCCTGGCATTGATGAAGTGGATGGGGAAACAAGGGAAATTTTAGCCCGTCAAATGGCTAAACAAGTGGATTTAATTCTGTTTATTATTGCCGGGGATATGACTAAGGTAGAATTTGAGGCCTTATCTCAATTAAGAGAGGCAGGAAAACCCATTATTCTAGCTTTTAATAAAATTGATCAATATCCAGAAGCTGATCGCTTAGCGATTTATCAGAAAATTCGAGATGATCGTCTCAAAGAATTACTTTCCCCTGAAGAAATTGTTATGGTTGCAGCCTCCCCATTGGTGACAGAAATTACTCAGGATAAATCAGGTAAATTGCAATCAAAACGTCGTAGAGGAACCCCAGATATTGAACCGTTAAAACTTAAAATTCTGGAAATTTTACAGCGAGAAGGTAAATCTTTGGTTGCCTTAAATACGATGTTATATGCGGATGATGTGAATGAACAAATTGTGGCGCGAAAGTTAGAAATTAGGGAGGAAGCAGCTAATAAATTGATTCAAAAAGCAGTGATGACAAAAGCGATGGCGATCGCCTTAAATCCTGTGACGGTGATGGATTTATTAACAGGAGCGATCATAGATGTGGCAATGATTTTAGCTTTATCCCGTCTTTATGGGATTTCCATGACACAACAAGGAGCGATCGCTCTTTTACAAAAAATTGGGGTGAGTATGGGAGGCATTAGTGCGAGTGAATTTCTCACCTCTTTGGGCTTAAGTTCCCTCAAAGGAATGTTAGGGTTAGCTGCACCAGTTACGGGGGGATTTAGCCTGTTTCCTTATATGTCTGTTGCCATTACTCAAGGGGGTGTGGCCGGTGTGTCTTGTTATGCCATTGGACAGGTAACAAAACGTTATTTAGCGAATGGGGCAGCTTGGGGGCCAGATGGGCCGAAAGCAGCCGTTAAAAGCATTTTATTATCCTTAGATGAAACATCAATTTTAAACCGTATTAAATGGGAATTAGGAGCAAAATTGAGACGGGATAAATTGTTTCTTTGAAGCAAAATAAAAATGATTATCAACGCAATGGCCACCATGGCACTTTATCTCTTGTAGCACTATAAACTTCTTTAAGTGCTTCAGGGTCAATTACCCAGACAAAATCCGCTGATATTTCTGTATTTTTAGCAGGGGTAAGTAATCCCGCTTTTTGCATTCCTTTTAAGACTTGTTCAACGGTTCTTTGATTGAGTTGACAAGCACGGGCAATGATATCAATGGGCAAATCAAATTGATAGATTCCCTTCTCATTGGGTTGGTTTCCTAATTCCCTTTCTTGATAGATTAAAGCTCTTAATAAAGATGCAACTGCTTGGGGGGGATAGGTACTACAATTAAGCAAATGATATTGAAATTTTTGTCTTAATTCAAATAGTAAATGATACCGTTGGCGAAATTCCTCACTCTCTTGATAAAGGGTTTGAAGCGTCTCTAGGGGAATTTTCACGATATGGGTGGTTTTGTAGGCTTCGACCAAACTGGGAAACCCCTGTGCTGCTAACCCAAAGCTGAAAGGAAGACTGCGGATACCAAAACAACTCCCAGGATAGGTAATGGAAATAATGCGGTCTAGGGGCGCACTTCTGGCAATGACTAACCCCTCTCCTAAGATGACATATAGCCCATCGATATATTGATTAGGACGAAAGGCAGTATAGATAGGCCGATTAGAAAAGAGCTTTTCTTCTTTAATCAGACTAGGAGATAGATATTGCCCTAGCCATGTTTCTTCCATCCCCCTAAACAGAAAATTTTGCTCAATTAAGCATTTTAAGAGATTTAAGTCAGGCTTTGGGGTGGATTTTGCCATGATTACTTGCGATCGCTTATTATTTCACTTCTATCATGCCACAATTTACTTTAGACTCAGTTTGAGTTAAAAATGTATTTGAAATGTATTGAAATTTTTTTTGATTTCATGTAATATATTTTTAAGAAACAAGTGAAACACATCTACGACCAAAATAGGAGTTGTAAGCAATGGTAAGACCTTCGCGCTGTATCGGTTTTATGGGATTGGGAATCATGGTTAGTGGTGCGATCGCTGGTTGTTCAGTCCCTAGTCAAACAACTCAGGGAGATCAACCCATTAAAATCACCCTTGTTTCTTATGCAGTTACCCAGAGTGCCTATGAACAGATAATTCCGAAATTTACGAAGCAATGGCAGCAAAAAACGGGTAAAACCGTCATATTTGAGCAAAGTTATGGGGGTTCAGGTTCCCAGACTCGCGCCGTGATAGATGGCTTAGAAGCGGACGTTGTTGCCTTGGCCTTAGCCTTAGATACGAAAAAAATCGAAAAAGCAGGGTTAATCGATCCAGGATGGGAAACGGAACTACCCAATGATGCGATCGTTCATAAATCTGTGGTTGCCCTTGTGCCTCGTAATGATCAGATTAAAATTAGCGGTTGGTCTGATTTAGCTAAAGATAAGATTCAGGTAATAACAGCCAATCCCAAAACATCTGGGGGTGCGAGATGGAATTTCTTGGCATTATGGGGATCTGTGACACAAGGGGGTGGAAACCAGGAAAAAGCTCAGAAATTTGTGGAAAACGTCTTTAAAAATGTTCCGGTACTGCCGAAAGATGCTCGTGAGGCCAGCGATGTTTTTTATAAACAAGGTCAGGGAAATGTGCTGATAAATTATGAGAATGAGGTGATTTTAGCCAAACAAAAAGGTAACAATAGTAAATTTATTGTACCAACAGACTACAACATTTCTATTGATAATCCTGTGGCTGTGGTTGATGAAAATGTTGATAAACATGGTAATCGAGAAGTGGCTGAGGCCTTTGTACAATTTCTCTTTACTCCTGAAGCTCAAAGGGAATTTGCAAAAGTTGGTTTTCGTCCCGTCGATCCAACAGTTACCAAAGAATTTTCCCAACAATATCCGGCTATTAAAAATCTTTTTACAGTTAAAGATTTAGGGGGATGGACAAAAATTCAGGATGAATTTTTTGAAGATGGTGCAACCTTCGACAAAATGTTGTCAAAGATCAATAAAAAGTAAGATTGTTCTGTCTTACAATCTCATTATTTAGACTCTTTAATTGTGGAGAAAGTAAATTATGTCCTCTGAAATTGTGGAACAAAAAAGACAAATTGAACGGCGCATAAAAATTCAAATTCCCCCAGAATATCACCAAGACCCAATTATCTCTCAGTTAGCAACATTTTATCATCTCAAAATTAGTATTGTGGGAGCAATGTTAGGTCAAAATGGCAACGGAAGCGGCTGGTTTGATTTGGAACTTCAAGGGGAATATCAACAAATTGAAAATGCCCTACTTTCTCTTAGAGAAAACAACATCATCATCTGGGATGATTCTAACGAAGAATATGATGGCTGGTAATTTTTTATGATTTATCATCAGCAATCAAAAATGACAATTCAACCTGAAACAGTTCCTTTGAAACGAAGATTATTTTTTCCCTCTAAAATTTCCCTGCCTTGGATTATTACCCTTAGCTATCTGTTGATTCTTTTGGTAATTCCCACCATTGCTCTGATTAGTAAATCCTTAACCTTAGGACTTTCAGAATTTTGGAGAATTGCCACTGATCCTGTTGCTTTATCTGCTTATAACGTCACTTTTTTAACTGCTTTATTCGCTGGTTTGATTAACGGAGTGATGGGAACTTTAGTGGCTTGGGTATTAGTTCGCTATCAATTTACTGGCAAAAAATTGATTGATGCTTGTATTGATTTACCCTTCGCTTTACCCACTTCTGTCGCAGGTTTAGTGTTAGCAACAGTGTATAGTCAGGAGGGATGGATTGGTCAATTTTTTGCCCCATTTGGTATTAAAATTGCTTTTACTAGGTTAGGGGTTTTTGTTGCCATGTTGTTTATTTCTTTCCCCTTTATCGTAAGAACTTTACAGCCTGTTTTACAAGAAATAGAACCAGAATTAGAGGAAGCTGCTTGGAGTTTAGGGGCTAATCCCTGGCAGACTTTTTGGCGAGTTCTTTTGCCCCCTTTAATTCCCCCGATTTTAACAGGTGTTTCCCTAGGATTTGCCCGCGCTATTGGAGAATATGGCTCGGTGGTAATTGTTGCTTCTAATATTCCTTTTAATGATTTAATTGCCCCTGTTTTAATCTTTCAACGATTGGAACAATATGACTATGAAGGAGCAACGGTTATCGGCACAGTTCTGATGTTAGTTTCTTTGTTAATGTTGTTGGTCATTAATTGGCTGCAACAGTGGGGACAACGTTATCAAGTAAGATGAGGCTTAAAGAGCATGGAAGAAACTAAAACATCAGTGAGTAAATATGTTCCTTTTGTCTTGATTTTTGTGGCAATTACTTATCTTTTATTAGTCTTATTTATTCCGGCAGTAGCTGTATTTTATGAAGCATTACATAAAGGATTGGGCCCTTTTTTGGGGGCAATTCAAAAGACAGATTTTCTAGCATCGGTGCAATTAACTGTCATTATCGCCCTGATTGTCGTTCCCCTGAATACTGTTTTTGGACTCTGTGCGGCTTGGGTGTTGGCCCGTAAACGTTTTCCAGGACGTACCTTTTTAATTAGTATTATTGACCTACCTTTTTCCATTTCTCCTGTGGTTGCGGGTTTAATGTTGGTGTTAGTCTATGGTCGTAATGGTTGGTTTGGCCCATTTTTAGAGCAAATAGGGGTAAAAGTTATTTTTGCTTTACCTGGTATGGTTCTAGCTACTATTTTTGTAACCTTACCCTTTGTCGCTCGTGAAGTCATTCCCGTTTTAGAAGAAATGGGATCTGAGCAAGAAGAAGCTGCCAGAACCCTTGGGGCTACAGATTGGCAAATTTTCTGGCGTGTCACTCTCCCTAGTATTCGTTGGGGTTTACTCTATGGGGTATTACTGACCAATGGACGAGCAATGGGGGAATTTGGGGCGGTTGCAGTGGTATCAGGGAGTATTTTAGGGAAAACAGCTACATTGCCTATTTTTGTGGAATTGGCTTACAAAAATTATCAAACAGAAGCTGCCTTTGGTGCGGCGGTGATTCTTGCCCTTCTCGCCCTTGTCACCCTCATTTTCAAAGAAATTCTCTCACATCGCACAGGGGTGAGGGAGTGAGGAGAAAATGTGTTGATCACCCCATTACTAACACGAAGACATTTATCAATCTTAGTTCAAGGAATTAAATCATGAGTATTATTGTTAGTCAAGTCTCCAAAAAATTCGGTCAATTTCAAGCCCTGGATAACATTAATTTGGAGATTAAACCAGGTAAATTAGTGGCTTTATTAGGCCCTTCCGGTTCAGGCAAATCTACCCTTTTAAGAGCGATTGCCGGACTGGAACCCCCAGATACAGGATCAATTATTATTAATGGGAAAAATACCACTCATTTAGATATTCGTAAGCGCAATATTGGCTTTGTTTTTCAACATTATGCTCTGTTTAAACATTTAACAGTGCGTCAAAATATTTCCTTTGGTTTAGAATTACGAGGTCGTGTAAAAAAAGGGATTAAAGCTAAGGTCAATGAACTGTTAGAATTAATTCAATTAGAGGGACTCGGTGATCGCTATCCTGCCCAATTATCAGGGGGACAAAGACAAAGGGTAGCCTTAGCCAGAGCATTAGCTGTAGAACCCGAAGTTTTATTATTAGATGAACCTTTCGGGGCATTAGATGCTAAAGTCAGAAAAGAATTGCGGGCCTGGTTGCGCCGTCTTCATGATAATGTTCATGTTACCAGTGTTTTCGTCACCCATGACCAAGAAGAAGCCATGGCAGTTGCTGATGAAATTGTCGTCATGAACCAAGGAAGTATTGAACAGGTAGCAACTCCTGAAGAACTTTATGAACATCCTGCAACTCCATTTGTGATCAACTTTATTGGGGAAGTTAATGTCTTACCTGTAACCAGTAATTTACTCTCAAACTCTAGTCCTCGTAATAATATTTCAGAGATATTTGTACGTCCCCATGAACTCAGTCTTTCCCATCAAGAAGACGGTGAGGGGACTTGGGGAATTATTAAGAGAATTATTCATTTAGGATGGGAAATTCAAGCAGAAATTGAATTAGAAGATAGTCATGAAGTTGTCGCCCATCTTAGTCGAGAAAAATTTGATCAGTTGAATCTTAAAACCCAGGAAAAAGTTTTCGTTAAGCCTAGTAAAATGCGTTTTTTTCAGATGCACTAATGTTATAGTAAATCCGGTTATCAAAGTAGAGACGTTGCCTGCAACGTCTCTACGGAGTTTTGTCGGTTTTAATAACTCTACTTTGTAAGGCAGATTTGGTATTAGGGAATGGGAAAAGAAAAATGTCCTAACTTTACAGCAGTGGGGGCAATTCATGAATTGCCCCTACATAAATTAATTGGTATACTATTCCCCAATGGTATGAATTTTCAAAAAGTTGGTTCCCTTAGCTTTTTTAGTAGGAATACCGGCCATGATTAAAATTTTATCTCCTGGTAAAACTAAATCTTTCTGAATTAAACAATTTTCTGCTTGGTTAACTAATTGTTCAAAGGAATCAACTTCATCATTAATTAGCATCGGAATTACTCCCCAAATTAAATTTAAACGATGATAAACTTTGACATGAGGAGTAATAGCAATAACGGGAACGGATGGTCGTTCTTTTGAGGCAATTAATGCCGTATATCCTGATGTGGTAAAGGCGACTATATAGCGTAAATCTAACGTTTTGTCAATAACATTTAAGGCTTCACTTAAAGCGCGAGTTTCATCTTTATCCGATGGGGGAAGATTAGGAAATTGGAGATCTTTTTCCACTTCTTTAGCAATTTTTGCTAACATTTCTACGGCTTTAATTGGATAATCTCCTACTGCAGATTCACCTGATAACATGACAGCATCTGTCCCATCAATAATCGCATTTGCAACATCACTTGCTTCTGCACGAGTCGGACGAGGATTATTAATCATACTATCAAGCATTTGTGTTGCAGTAATCACAGGTTTACCCCGAAAATTACACAATTTAATCATTCTTTTTTGCAAAATAGGCACTTTTTCTGGACTCATTTCTACACCTAAATCCCCTCGTGCTACCATTAATCCATCACATTCATCCACAATTTCTGCTAGGTTTTCAATGGCTTGAGGTTTTTCAATTTTAGCAATTACAGGCACATCAGAATGACCTTTTTCTATCAATAAATTTTTGAGGGTGCGAATGTCTTCAGCTTTGCGAACAAAACTCAAAGATACCCAATCAATACCTTGAGATAAGCCAAAATCTAAATCTTTTTTATCCTTTTCTGTCATGGAAGGAAGACGCAAATCTAAACTAGGAAGATTAACCCCTTTGCGACTTTTTAAGATACCTCCCTCAACAATTTTACAGATAACAGAATATCCTTTAATTTCTTGGATTTGTAACTCTAATAAGCCATCATCTAAGAGAATTTGCGCCCCTAATTGTGCTTCTTCTGCTAAATAAGGATAATCAAGGGAAACCGTGTTAGGTTGGTTATGATATTCCGCAATGGGAACTAAAGTTAAAGAGTCTCCGTCTTTAAGGAATATTTGACCATTGGATAACTGCCCAATCCGAATTTTTGGCCCTTGTAAATCTTGTAATAATGTAATAGGAGTTTCTAATTCTTGGGAAACAGACCGAATTAACTTGATGATGCGTTCATGATCATCATAACTGCCATGGGAAAAGTTTAAACGGGCCACATTCATGCCCGCGTTGATCATTTTCTTGAGAATTTCGGAGGAACTACTTGCAGGGCCAATGGTTGCAACAATTTTGGTACGGTGCATTAACTGTTTCATTACTTTATCTTATGAGAATTATTTAATTAGTTGATGTTTCAGAGGTTTATCTTAGCTTTCTTACAATATAGTCAGTTTAGGTTAAATTTAGATAAAGCCGTTTTCAAAGTCCAGTGCTATTATATGATGATACCTATTATTTTTTAATCTCCTAAAACTATGAAGCTGAAACTGAGACAATATCCGTTAGATAAAATCAATAAAAATTTATTCTTTTTTATTGTTATTTTACTATTGTTTATTTGGCTGACAGCAGAAGTTGTTTCAGGGAATTTAGATGGTTGGGATAGAAATTTTTTAGATTGGGTTCGCCACTTTCATCATCCTAGTTTAATGATACTTGCTAGGGTATCTTATTTTTTGGGAGAAGCGGAAGTTGTCGTCTTTATTGTAATTGGTATTTTAGCTTTTTTATGCTGGAAACGCTATTGGAAAGAAGCCCAAGTTTTGGCAATATCAGCCCTAGGGGTGTTATTATTAATTGACAAGATTTTGAAGCCTTGGTTTGGGCGGATTCGTCCCGCTCCAGGGGTGATTGATGTTCATGGAAAAAGCTTTCCCAGTGGCCATCTTTCTGGGAATTTTATGCTTTATTTGTATCTTTCCTATTTAGTTTCTTTTTATTTTCCTAAATGGGGTATTTATTTCTATATTGCTTCGACAATTTTAGTTTCCATGATGGGTTGGGCCAGTATTTACTTAAATATTCATTGGTTTACCGATTTAATTGGAGGGTTATGTATCGGATATCTAGGATTTATCTTTTGCGTAACTTTGTTAAAACTTATTAGTAAAAAATATCGTAACTCTTAAATGATTTTCTCATGATGAATAAAGTAAATTTAGAACAAGATAAAAATATGGGTCTTAATTTCTGGGAAAAAAATCTCAAAACCCTCTGGATTTTTTCGGCTTTGTGGTTATTATTAATTAGTTTTGTGGCTTTTCTTGCCAATTTAGGCAGCATTGGGTTAATGGATAAAACCGAACCAATGTTTGTGGAAGCGGCCCGTCAAATGGTCATTACAGGAGACTGGGTAACACCCTATTGGAATGGAGAAACGCGCTTTGATAAACCCCCATTAACTTATTGGTTAGTAGGGCTATCTTTTAAGGTATTTGGTATTAATGAATGGGGGGCAAGAATTCCCTCAGCCTTAGCCGCGATCGCTGTGGTAATTTTGGGTTTTTATACGTTAAGATATTTTGGCTTTTCCCGTGCCAATGAAACCCAAAATTCTGATAAAAAGTTGTGGTTTTCTGCCTTGATTGGAGCCGCAATTATCGCCTTAAATCCTTTTTGGATTGCCTGGGGAAGAACTGGAGTTTCTGATATGTTTCTATCCAGTGGAATTGCACTATCTTTGTTATCTTTTTTCTTAGGATATGGCTATTCAGAAACAAATTCTAAGCAGTATTTAGGGCTATCAATTGGCAGATGGTGGTATATAGGATTTTGGGTATTTATGGCTTTAGGTGTATTAGCTAAAGGCCCTGTTGCTCTGGTTTTACCTGGTATTACTGTTATTATTTTTCTTCTTTATGTAGGGCGGTTTATTGAAGTTGTAAAAGAAACACCTTGGCTATTAGGAATTAGCAGTTTTTTATTAATATCAGTTCCTTGGTTTATTTTAGTTACATTAGCCCATGGACAAGAGTATATTGATACATTTTTTGGCTTACATAATGTACAACGATTTACCAGTGTTGTTAGTCGTCATCCTGGGGCTTGGTATTATTATCTTCCTGTGATATTAGTGGGGTTAGTACCTTGGTCAATTTATTTACCTTTAGCAATTGCTAATTTAAGGGTTTGGCAGCGACAAAAATGGGTTAATTCTCCCCGTTCAACTCATTTGGGAATCTTTTGTCTCTGTTGGTTTTTAGTAATTCTTATATTCTTCTCTAGTTCGGTTACAAAATTAGCAGGTTATGTGCTTCCTTTAATTCCCGCAGGAGCAATTATTATCACTTTATTTTGGAGCGAAAAAGTCGAGAATAAGCAAGAAGAGTCAGGTATTTGGCCCTTATTATTCTGGTTAAGTGGACTTGCTAATATTGGGATTTTAATGGGACTTGGTGCTGCTAGTTTTATGAGTTCTCAACTCATTGGGGAAGATATAATGATGCCCCAATTTAAGGAGTTATTGCAAGCTTCAAACCTAGCAATGAAAGGGGGAATTATTTGGTCATTTGCTGGATTTAGTGCCTTATTTTTACTCTTTTTCCGTAACTATCGCCGTTGGTTATGGGTAGCAAATTTAGTTGGGTTTATGGCATTTTTTACTTGGGTTGGTTTACCTGTTGCCAAAATTATTGATAATCAAAGACAACTCCCTTTAAGAGAACTTTCAGAGATGGTAAAAGTAGAAAGACAACCAGGGGAAAAACTTGTATTTTTAGGTTTTATGCGTCCTACTTTAGTATTTTATACCCAAGAAGTTGTAGATTCAGTTACAGAGGCAGACATTGATAACGGGCCAGCTTTTGAGTATTTTAAAAAGACAGATGGCCCTGCTACGGTGTTGATTATTAGTGAAGACAAATATCTCAATAAATTACGTTTAACCAATTCTGATTATGAGGTTATTCGTCAAGAAGGGGCTTTTAAATTAATTCGGATTAATAAGCAAACAATTATCAATAAGAATTGATAGTAAACATCAACAAAACCCTGTAGGGGCAATTCATGAATTGTCTCTACTAAATTTATTGATTGTTTATCCCAACCATTGCCCAATTAAACCGACTGCTCCCCCACCTAAAATAAGCAACACAGAATTAACCCGAAAATGTAATAAAGCTACAGCACTTAATAGGGCTAAGATAATCGTTAAACTGTCAATAATAGCTGCATTGGCTAATGTGTAAGTAACCACTGCCATTAACCCCAAAGAAGCAGCATTAACCCCATCTAAAAAACCGCTTGTCCAAGCAGACTGACGCAATTTATCGACCCAAGGATTAATGATTGCTACGAAAATAAAAGAAGGAATAAAAATGCCAATTGTTGCTGCGATCGCCCCGGCATTTCCTGCTAATATATAACCAACAAAAGTGGCTGTGGTAAATACGGGGCCAGGAGTTATTTGACCAATGGCCACAGCATCAAGCAACTGCTGTTCTTGTAACCATCCTGTTCTTTCTACTAAGTCTCTTTGTAAAAAAGCTAATAAAACATAACCACTTCCATATAAAACCGACCCAATTTTTAGAAAAAATAGAAAAATTCGCCACCAATTTGCTGAGTATTCTGGGGTAGAATTAACTTGTGCTATCAGCGAAGAAAATGGAAATAAAAAGAATCCTATAGTCTGATTTTTTTGCCAATTTTTTACCATCATTACCCATAAACCAGATAATAATAATAATAATAATTCGTTGATTCCTAAACCAAATGCAGAGATTACAAACATTCCTGCGATCGCAGTAGGAATATTTTTAATAGCTTTACGTCCTAGTTTCCATAAAGCTTGTAGAACAATGATAATAATAACAGGTTTAATGCCATATAGTAACCATTCTACCTGGGGAATACTTTGATAACGAACATAAATAATTGCCAGAAACCAAACTAATAGAAAAGCTGGCAAAATAAAGCATAATCCTGCAATTATCAAACCCCATAAACCGCCCCATTCATAACCAATATGAATGGCTAATTCTGTGGAATTAGGGCCAGGAATTAAGTTAGTAATTCCTAATAAGTCTAACATTTTTTCACGGGTTAGCCACTGACGACGTTTAACGATTTCGTCTTCCATCATTGCAATATGAGCGACTGGCCCTCCAAAAGCAATTAATCCTAGTTGAAGAAATACAACAGCTAGTTCTTTTAATCGTTGTTGTTTCTGTTGAAAATTTAACTGATTATAGGGAGTAGTTTGAGAAGTTAATGAATTGGGTTCTATTTCTTGTGACATAATATTAAATTCCTGTTACTAAAACTTTTTTTTGTTTAAATGAAAAGAAGATAGATAAGAAAGTTTGATTTTTTCTCCGCAGGTTTTTTCAAGTATTTTTTTCAAGTCTAAAAATAAATCATTCTTCAGTTGTTTTTCTAATTGTAAATAGGGAGAATAAGTGTTTAAGAGCAGCAAATAATCATCAATGCTATAGTTAACTTCGGTGTTAAATATTTCTGTGATTACGTTTTCAAATTTTCCTGAGTCAATACTCATTTCTCCTAACTGTTTTAAAATGTTTTCTTGGGTTTCTCTATCTTCATAACGCTTTAAAGAAGGATCATCTTTTTGATAAATATTAGCTAAATTTTGGTAAACTTCATAATCAGGTTGAAGTTCTTTATTCCATAGTAAAAGTAAGTAACCATCGTCTTTTAAACTTGCAAAAGCTTTTGTATATACTATCTCTGGTGGTATCCAATGAAAAGAACTTGCACCTAAGACAATATCAAATGTTTTCGGTTCTAATTTCCATTCTTCAAATGATGTATTTTTAATGATTACATTAGGATAAGATTTACAGTTTTTTTGCGCTAATTTACAAAAATCTAGATTAGGTTCAAGACATAAAATTGAGCAACCTAATTTCGCAAAGGGGACGGTTGCAATTCCTGGGCCGCAACCAATTTCAAGTATTCTAGTATTAGAAGTAATCTGAGTTAATTCAACAACTCTATCAATTAATTTTTGAGGATAACGGGGCCTCACTTTATTATAAGCTTCTGCTGCGGGAGAATACCAGGTGCTTCGTTCCCCTAAGTCTTTACTATACCAGTCTTTTAATTGTTCTTTTAAGTCTTTCATCAGAGTCAAGTTTTTGCTTCTCATTATAAATTATAATAAACTTTATTGAAGTAGGGGTCAACGGCCGTTCAACCCTACAATAAATAATGATTGTTCATGATGATGATTTAATTACTTATATAGTCAATGTCAGAAAATAACCCGAACCCTCAACCTACACAACCGTCTTCACGACAAGAAGCTAGAAAAAAAAGAGTTCAAGAGGTCTTAAAATTCTTAAAACTATTAGGTTTTCCGACTTCTGTTGGTGGAGTAGCAGGAACAATTATTTTAATCAAAAATGGTCAATATGAATTAGCAATTATTACTATTTTAGTGAGCATTTTAGCCCTAGTTATCGCTATATTTGGCAAGTTTATTTCACGGGTAATAAATCTCACCTTAGACTCAATTGAAACAGAATTAGAGAATTTAGAAGAACCTCTAGCTAACTGGATATTTAAGCTATTAAAAACCTTCTCTATCAAACTATGGTGGCAGTTAAACCCCAGTTTTCAACGTAAATATTATGATAGTTTAATTGATAGCTTTCGGGAATTAAAAATAGAAGGTTTTCGCATTGGTTTACCTGCACTTGATTTAGAAAATGTTTTTGTTTCTTTGCGAGTTAAAACCGGAACCCCTGATAATATTCATGGGATAATTATTCCCTCTCAAATAGATAACGGTGATCGCCAAATTTGGGATTTTTTAAGCAATATTAAGCAATTTTCAGCCTATCGTCGTCTCGCTGTAATTGGGGCCCCTGGTTCGGGAAAAACTACTTTATTAAAGCATTTAACCCTAACTTATGCGAAACAACAACATCAAGAATACAATGCACCAAAATTTATCCCCATTCTCTTATATTTGCGGAATATTCGTCATCAAATCGCAACAGAAAACCCTCCCAAATTGCCCCAATTGATTCGAGAACATATCCAAAAATTGCCGGCCGATCCCCCCCTCATTTTGCCCCCAAACTGGCTGGAAGACCAGTTAAAATTGGGTAAATGTTTGGTGATGTTGGACGGACTTGATGAGGTTGCTGATAGCATTGAACGGGAAAAAGTCAGTCAATGGGTTAATCAGCAAATGACTGTTTATCGGACAACTGTTTTTATCCTCACTTCCCGACCTCATGGTTATTTGAGTAACCCTGTGGAACGAGTGGGAACGGTTTTAGAAGTGCTTCCTTTTAACTCTCAACAGGTTAGGGACTTTATTATCAGTTTGTATCGGCAAAATGAGATTATGAGGACGGGAAGAACGTCACCGGCCGTACTTTCTGAAGCTGAAAAATTAGCTAATGATTTAATCACACGCATTGAGGATAATCCGGCGATCGCAGCTATGGCCAAGAATCCTTTATTAGTAACTATGATAGCAACGGTTCACTATTGCGGTAGTGCATTACCTGGCCGTCGGGTAGAACTTTATCAAAAAATTTGTGATTTACTGTTAGGAACGCGACAACAAGCAAAGAATATAAAAGTCCTTTTAACAGGAGAACAAAATAAGTCGGTTTTACAAGTTTTAGCCCTCTCTTTAATGCAAAATAAAACCCGTGAATTTACTCCCATTCAAGGACAAGAAATAATTCAAACGGAACTGGAACGAGTCGCTGGAAATGTTTTAAGTTCTCAACAATTTTTCAAACAAATTAAAGAGGTTAGCGGTTTATTAGTAGAGAAAGAAATCGGACTATTTGAATTTGCTCACTTGAGTTTTCAAGAATATTTAGCCGCAGCCCAAATTAAGGAATTACAACAAGAAAATATTCTATTTGAGAATTTTCAAGATCCTTGGTGGGCTGAAACTATTCGTCTTTATGTTGCCCAAAGTGATGCTACTTATCTGATTCAAAAAGCGATAGAAAATCCCACGATTTATACTTTAAGTCTGGCTTTAGATTGTGAAGAACAAAGTTTAAAGGTTGACCCCGCAACCAGACAACAACTAGACAGAATGTTAGAACAGGGTTTAGAATCTTCTGACCCAAAAATTGCCACCTTAGCAGCAGAAGTTAAGTTATGGCGGCGCATCAATAATTTATTAGCAATAGACGAAGACCTAGAAATTGATACTACCTATATTACCCGTGCTGAATATCAACTATTTGTAGACCAACGGTTAAATTCTGAGGAACATTTTCCGTCGGGAACTGCTAAACAACCAATTACACAAGTTAGTTGGTACAATGCGATGCTTTTTTGTGCTTGGTTGAGTGCCAAAGCGTTATCCCTGACTCAAGCTCATTCTACAGACACTACTGTATTTTATTACCGATTGCCGACCCTGACAGAAACCGAAAACTATTGCGCTAGAGAAGATGCAAACTTAGGTTGTTGGACATTGGGGGATAGTGATAGTCAAGACAAGGGTATTCGGGTGGTAAAAACCAAAATACAGCCCTCTGTGTTTGAATTTGATGTCATCACGGTTAACAGTCAAGGGCAGGAAATTAAACGGCAACGCAGCGCGGCTCCCTATGAGACTGAAAATTTGGGCAACGATGTCACCTTAGCTATGGTTTATATTCCTGGGGGGACATTTATGATGGGTTCTCCTGAAAATGAGCAAGATTCGCGCAAATATGAACTTCCTCAACATCAAGTCACTGTCCCGCCTTTCTTCATGGGTAAATATCCTGTAACTCAAGGGCAATGGAAGGCAATCGCTTTGAGAACAGATTTGAAAGTCAAGATAGATTTGAAGCCCAACCCCTCACGCTTTACAGGGGATGATACACCTGTAGAAACGGTTAATTGGGATGAAGCCGTAGAATTTTGTCAGCGACTCTCTAAACTAACGGGAAAGGATTATCAACTCGCTTCTGAAGCCCAATGGGAATACGCTTGTCGTGGGGGGACAAACACCTCCTTCCATTTTGGGGCAACCATTACAAAAGCATTAGCAAATTACAATGCTCAAGAAACTACCCCTGTTGGTCAATTTCCTCCTAATGCTTTCGGTTTATACGATATGCACGGCAATGTTTGGGAATGGTGTGCTGATGACTGGCATGAAGATTATCAGGGTGCGCCCACTGATGGAAGTGTCTGGCTTAAAAATGACAAAACTACTACAAAAGTAATACGCGGCGGTTCGTACAACGATGATCCGCGCTACTGCCGTTCGGCTTACCGCGACAACTTCAACGCGCGTCACCACAGCTACGGTTTGCGTGTTGTGTGCGGTCTTCCCAGGTCTTCTTAGCCCTTTGTTCTGGTTGGTGAGCTTGCCGAACCATTGCCCTCTTGCCCTTTATTTTTTTTTCCGCCTTTGGCGGATCGAATTTTTTGGGTTAATTTTTGAATTAATGGAGGGTGGGCGCAAGAATTTTGGGCGCAAGCATTGCGCCCCTACGGTGGGATAAATTCTGTTTTTGTAGGGGCGTATTGCATACGCCCTCTGGTAAATCCAAGATTGACCGATAATAAAGATGAGTCCTCAAGGGGGCCACCTTGGGGACATTAAAAAAAAATAAATTACTACTAGGAGTGTAACTCATGAACGAACCCACTACCGTCACCTATTCCCTAGAGGAAATGTTCTCTAGGCTAGAAAACAAGATAGACAGCAACCAAAAAGAGACAAATGAGAAGTTTAAGGAGATGCACAATAAACTAGAGACTATCCAAAAAGATATTACCCAGAAAATAGATAAACAATCAGAAGAAATAACAACGATTAAAGCTACATTACAAGCACAACAGCCATTAATTCAGAAAATCCCTGACTTAGCCGAAAAAGTAGGGGAATTAAAAAACTGGAGACAAATTGTTTTTATTGCCTTAACCACGGTCGCGGGCGGTGTTATGGGTTGGTTTATTCGAGGGGGAACCCTTAAACCTTAACCGTTGGACAGGGTGGCCACCACCCTTTAACTAAAGGTGAACGACATTGGGTTAATTGTTGAATTAATGGAGAGTGGAATTACAGATTAAATTTTTCTTGAAGGCGTTGAGTAATTAATTCAATTTGTTGCTCAGGGGTTAAGGTATCTAATTCATTGACACCGATAATCGGTTGTTTAGGGTGTTGCTGTTTACGATCTAAATAGGCATAAAAAGCTTCTTTATTGTCTTTATGTTCAAGAAAGTATTGTTTGAGTTCTTGATCATTCATGTTAGTGTAATTAACTTGTTTCATTAGAATATTATATAACATTAAGAGTGGGCTTAATGGTATTAAGCCCCTACATTGGTTAATTAATTGATGTTTAAATCTGCTTCAATTAACAAGTATAATAAAAATATAGTTTCCTAAAAATATAGATTTATGCGATCGCTTGAACAAATCACCCAAGAAGCCTTATGTTTACCTGATGCTCAAAGACTGCTACTGCTAGAAAAAATCAGAGAAAGTTTAGGGTTAGAAGTTGATGAAATAAACCAAAATCTTTGGATAATAGAAGCACAAAGGCGACGGGATGAAATTAATAATGGAACAGTTATAGCCATTGATGGGGAAAAAGCACTCGCCCAAGTGAGAAAATTAATAGATTTATGAAATATATTTTTCATCCTGAAGCCATCAATGAATATTCTGAAGCTGTTCAATTTTATCGGCAACAATCAAAAAAAAATGCTCAATCCTTTATTGATTCAGTTTAAGAAGCTATTTATAAAATCAGGGAATTTCCGACACGCTACCCTGAAATTGATGAAAATATCCATCGGTGTTTAACCCTTAAATTTCCCTACGCAGTATTATATACAATTGAGTCTGACTATATTTTAATCTTAGCTGTAATGCACTGTCATCGTGACCCTAATTATTGGAAATCTCGACGTTATTAAATATGAGTTAGACTGATTTAATAACATGATCCTGTAGGGGTTTAACACTGTTAAACCCTAGATATGCAATTAAACCCTGGATATGCAATTAAACCCTGGATATGCACTTAAACCCTGAATGTGCAATTAAACCCTGAATGTGCAGCATAATTGAGGGTGGGCTTAATAGTATTAAGCCCCTACATTGGTTAATTAATTGATGTTTAAATCTGCTTAAATTCCCTTAAATTTATCAGAGTAAACTTTTCGCTTTTAACTGTAAATAACGATTAACTAATTGCTCACTAATTTGATTTGCAGGAGCATCTAACACTAACACACCTCGTTGTTTTAATCTAGCAAAAGCAACCTGACGCTGAGATAATAAATCTAAAGCAACTGCACGTTGATAAGCTTCATCAACTTTTAGGGTAGAAGTATGAGCAATAGTATCAACTTGGGGATCTCTTAATGCAATACAAAAAGGCAAATAACGGGGGGTTAATTTTGTCATTGCTGATAATAATTCTGCTGAGGCAGTTGTATCAATAATATCCGTAATTAATACTACCAAAGCGCGGCGAGTTTGTTGTTGAACTAATTGGGAAACTGCCCCTACATAATCAGGTTCTAATAATACAGGTTGAATGGGTGTTAAACGGTCTAAAAAAACCGATAATTGATGTTGTCCCCGTTGCGGTGGTATCCATGTCATAACTTGTTTATCAAATACCCCAATTCCTACTTTATCCCCTCGATGTAAACCCGCTAAAGCTAAGGATAAAGTCGCATTTAAACCCCAATCAAATCGTTTTAAACCTTGCACTTGAGAAGTCATTAAACGACCTCTATCTAGTAAGATAATTAAAGTTTGTTCTTTATCGGGTTCTAATATTCTAATAAAAGGACGATTTCGCCTCGCGGTTGCTTTCCAATCAATTAACCGCATATCATCACCTTTATTGTATTCTTGTAACTCAGAAAATTCAGTTCCTATCCCAAATCTTCGCGCTTGACGCATACTTCCTGTTGCTTCTAAGGTAAGACGAATAGACAGCGATCGCAACCCAATTAAATCAGGATAAATTGCCACAGTTTCTTGAGCAGGAATTTTCCAATCATACCAGGCCAATTTGAATTTTCCCAACTGTCTAACTTGAATATTTCCCCAGTTATATTCCCCCCGATGATTAGGATAAATCGTATAACTTAGGGTTTGATTACTGTTGGGTGATAAAACACTTTTCAAGGTATTAGTAGAAACCAAAAAATCTAAAGGATAGCTATCTTTGATGATGATTTGTGCATTTCTATCACTATTTTTAACTAACAATTCAACTAAATTATCCCTACCAATAGAGAGACGATATAAGGGGTTACGGGTAATTTGTACCTGATACTTTTTAACCTGTTGACTATCCCAAATCCCTAAACCTAGAATAATACTGTCAAAAATAAGGATAAAGAAAACACTACTTTGAGGCTTAAAAATCATGGCAGATAGACCACCAATAATTAAGCCAAATAGTAATAATAAATACAGTCTAATAGCAGGAATCATGGCAGTTTAAATGGTTATCTAGGGACAGGAACTTGATTGAGTAAAGAAGCAATTACAGCATCAATTTTTATGCCATCTAATTGTGATTCTGGTTTCAAAATTAAACGGTGACGTAAGAGAGGAGAAGCAATGTTTTTGATATCATCAGGGGTCACATAATCTCGTTGAGAAAACCAAGCTTGTGCTTTACTTGTTTGTAACCAAGCAACTGCTGCTCTTGGAGATGCACCTAATTCTAAATCAGGATGTTGACGAGTTTTATCAATTAAATTGAGCAAATAATCAATGATTTTATCATCAACTTTGATACTTTGAATTTGTTGACGAGCTTGCAAAATATCTTCGACAGTAGCAATAGTTTCAAGTTGATCTAAATCTATTTTTTTACCCTTAAACCCTTGTTGAAAATTAAGTAACATTTGTTTAGCTGCTTCTGCGGGGGGATAATCAATAATTAGCTTAAATAAAAAGCGATCTAATTGTGCTTCTGGTAGGGGATAAGTTCCTTCAAATTCTAGCGGGTTTTGAGTCGCAGCAACCCAAAATAAAGGAGATAAAACTAAAGTTTCGCCATCTAAAGTGACTTGTTGTTCTTCCATTGCTTCTAACAGTGCAGATTGAGTTTTAGGGGGAGTCCGGTTAATTTCATCTGCGAGAAGAATTTCCGTAAAAACGGGCCCTTTTTGCAGGGTAAAACTGCGACTATTGAAATCAAAAATATTGGTTCCTAAGATATCCGAAGGAAGAATATCAGGAGTTAGTTGAACCCGTCTAAAGTCTGCTTGAATTAATTTAGATAGAACTTTGACTAAAAGGGTTTTTCCCGTTCCTGGGACACCTTCAAGAATGACATGGCCCCCACTGAGGAGTGCGACTAATAACTGTTTAATGACAAGGGGTTGACCAACAATAATTTTGTTAAGATTGTGGTTAAGATTGATTAAGATTTCTTGAGTAATGGTCATAGGGTTATTATGAGTTCATAATTATTGTAATTTTATCGCAATTTTAGTCATTTTGATAGTTTAAAATTTTGATTCCATTTTAATTGACGAAGATCAAATAATAAACTCATCCCTATTGTCCAAGGAATAGCAAGTATCCATCCCCCTAAAATATCACTTGGAAAATGAACCCCTAAATATAAACGAGTCCAAGCAATAACTAACACAAATAAACCTCCCAATATACCTACTAAAGAACGCCAGGGAGTTCCCCATGTTAAAATTAATAAAGCAATTACTAATGTCATACTTCCCATTGCATGACCACTAGGAAAAGAAAAATCTTGGGGTCTATAATACGATGATTCCCAAAGATAAGGACGCATACGATGAAAGAAAATTTTAGTCATTATATTTAGGATAGTATTACCTAAAATAGTGATAATTAAATAAGCTATATATCGCCTTTTTTTTTGATAAATAAGTAATAAAATAATTGATATTAATAATCCGATAATACCCTCAAAATTACCAAGCTTTGTAATATTTTTAGCTATTTCATCTAAAAAAGGTTGATTAGTGGCATGAATCTTTAATAAGATGAAAATATCCCAAGAAAATCCCTTTTCAGCTTCCCTGACTTGCCAAGCAAGAATAGTAAAAATTGGCAAAGGTAAAATAATACCAAATGTTAAGATTTTCCAATGAATAACTATCCAATTGTAAGCTTTTTTTTTGAGTTTAGTTGCATTAAGATAATTCATAATATTTGTTTGGGGTTTACAATAAATAACAGAAAAATGTCAGACTATAGTTTTATTTAGTTGTTTATTTTACTCCTGATTTCTTGCCACTTTGCTAACCACTTTCTTAGACTAACATCATTCATTTTACCTTTCTTATTTGTAAGATTTAAAATTCCTCTTAACCCTTGAACTGATTTTCCGGTTTGTTGTTCCCATGCTTTAATTAAACCCTCAGAATTAAGACTTTTATCATTTAATCCTAATGCTTTTTGTAACTGTTTTTGTTCTTCTTGATTAATCGTTGATATAACAAAATCACTACTTTCCGCTTTTTGTAAAACACCGGACAAAGCTTTAACATAAGCTAAACTATTATTAAGATTAGGTTTGTCTAAGGTAATAGCTTTACCTAACCGATGATTATTAGACCAAATTAATAATAAAATAATCACTAAACTTTGGACAAAAATCGGCAGTAATGGTGTATTACTTAAATAACTAAATATATTTTCTCCGACTTCTTCTTTGATATCTTCTTTATCTTTGTATCCATGTAAGTATTCATCAACATAAATAGGATAACCTGATTGGGTGACTAATTGGGCTAAAAATTCATAATTTCCTGGACTATCTTGATAAGCATTGGCCCCTAAATGGGGGGTAACAACTGCAATTATTTTTCCTTTTCCTATATTTTCTTGCCAAATAATTGCCCCAAATTCATCCCCTAATGTTTTATTAACATCTTCTTCATTTCTTCTGCTTGTTTCAATTTTAATCTGCCCAAATTGACTATCTTTAAAGGTGGTAAATTTAGCTTTAGTCACAGATTCTTTGACCCCTAAGATAATTAAATTATTTCCTTTTTTTATCCAATCTTCCATGAAGTATAAAGAATTTATTGATATATTATTAGGATTAATTTGTAATAAGGTAATATCATCTTTATCTGATAAAGATTCAAAGGGTTTTTGCCATCTTTCTAGGGATGTTCCCCGTTCTTTCATATAAGTATACCAAGCACCGTAACCATCAGGAGAACGACTATAAGTTGACCCACTATTAAGTTTATTATTGCTGGGAGCAACTACAATGGTAATTATCATAATAGCTACAATTATGATAGTAATAAATAGAGCAAATTTGCGGTTTGAAATATTTTTCATAACTCAATTCTTTGGTAAGCTTGTTGACAGGTTTCAAATAAAGAACGAGAAGCAGTTTTATCTCTAAAACACAGTTGTTGATGAATTCCTAATAAGGTTTCATAGGGATCTGGATCGGGTAATTTTAAGATAAGTAGTCGATATTCTTCATCTGTACGACTTTCCTGATGAGTTGCGATCTGGGTTTCATCTAATCGTTGTAACATCGCTAAATAGAGATAACGACATCCTTGATAATAATCCCCTTTTTGTTGACATTGTTGTGCTTTTTGCCATAATTTTTCTGAAGATAGTTTTTGTATTTCTGATTTTTTCTGGCTCAAAGTAGCATGAGAATCACTTAAAAAGCTTTGAATATAAGGCGTTATTCTTTGGATGATTTTCCAGCCAAACCAACCTAAAATCAAGAGAAAAAATATAATAGTAATATTTTTAATTAATTCTCCCCAAAAACTAGCAATTTCTAGATTAGGTAAGGGATTATCAGGAAAGTTAAAATTTAAGTTTTTAAATTGGAGTTCAAACCATTCTCCCATTTGTTGTTGTCGCTGTTGAAATTGCCAACCTATACTATCTTTTTCAAAACCTTGGGAGCTATCTGCTAAAATCAAAGAATTAACCGTAATCATCGCTTTAATAAATATCATTAGGGGTTTGATTTAAGAGTTGCTTACTAACAGAAGTCACTAAGATTTTATCCACTCGATTACCATCCATATCCATGACCTCAAATTTTAAATTTTTCCAGTCAAAACTATCAGCAGTTTTGGGTATTTTTCCAGAATAAGTAATAATAAATCCTCCTAGCGTATGAAAATTTCCTTGAGTTTCTCCAGGCATGATCTTGAAACCAAAAACTTTCTTAAAATCCTCAATCGAAACAATACCATCCATTAACCAAGAGCCATCATCTCGACGAATAATTGCCGGAACATCTGTCTGATCAATGCGGGGAATATCTCCCACAATTGCCTCTAATATATCATTAATAGTGACTAACCCTTGAATCACCCCATATTCATCCACCACCAAAGCAATATGATTCCCAGTTTGTTGAAATAATTCCAAAACTTTTAAGCCCAATGTACTATCAGGAACTAATAAAGGTTGTCGTAAAGAAGCAGTTAAATCAAACTGTTTACAAGACAAACAATCAGATAATAAATTCGTCACTTGAACCACTCCTAACAACTCATCTAACCCTCCTTGACAAACCGGAAAACGGGTATGGGTACTATTAATGATTTTATGACGATTAATGTCTGCTGAATCTTCTAAATTTAGCCAAATAATTTCGGGACGAGTCGTCATTAAAGTGCTGACTTTGCGATCGCCGAGTTGTAAAACTCTTTCTACCATATCATGTTCCGCTTTTTTAAACATTCCGGCCTCTCTCCCCTGTTTGAGAAGAACCTTAATTTCTTCTTGAGTCACAGGGGGTTCTGTGATCGTGGTCGCAATTCCTAAAAAGGATAAAATTAGATTGGTAGAAGCTCCCAATAAGTTGACCACAGGGTACAATAAACGGGAAACATAGAGTAGGGGAATTGCCATTAAACTCGCAATTCTTTCAGGATTGCTTAATGCGAGTCTTTTGGGAACTAATTCTCCAATGACTAGAGATAGATAAGTAAGACTCAGAACAACAATTGTAAAAGCGATCGCCTCACTATGGACAGCCAAACCTGGAATGCGCTGTAAAATGACCGTTAGACGAGCAGATAAATTAGTCCCTCCATAAACCCCTGCTAAGATACCAATGAGGGTAATCCCAATTTGAACCGTTGACAGCACTTGGTTAGGATCATTGGCTAATTCTAGGGCAACCTTAGCTCGTTTGTCTCCTTTGAGACTCAGTTGTTCTAACCGAATTTTACGGGACGATAACAATGCTATCTCTGATAGGGCAAAAATAGCATTGATCAGAATTAACAAGAAGATGACGAGAAGTTCGCTTACAACCGAAACCATAGATACTATTGATATCAGCGATTGTTTAAAGGTGCTGATATGTTCTAATGTTTATTATAATTTATAATAATTTATCATGACGAATTATGAGCATTATTATTTTTGGTAGTATCAATATGGATCTGGTGGTTCAAACCCATCGTTTACCTAAACCGGGAGAAACGGTAATAGGGGATCATTTTGTCACCCTGGGGGGTGGAAAAGGAGCTAATCAGGCCGTTGCAGCAGCGCGACTGGGGACATCAACCTATTTGGTGGGACGGGTTGGTGCTGATAGTTTTGGACAAGAATTATTGGCTGGTTTAAATGATTTTGGTGTAAATACTCAAGGGGTTTTTATTGATAAAACTATCTCGTCAGGGGTAGGGATGATTAATGTGGAAACAGGGGGAGAAAATACGATCATTGTTGTTCCTGGGGCTAATGGTAAGGTTGATCAATCTGATGTGAACCGCCTCAATAATATTTTACCTAAAACCAGTCTTTTATTGCTACAGTTAGAAATTCCTTTAGAAGCAGTAGAAGCTGCTGCGATCGCCGCTAAAAAGTTCGGGGTAACAGTAATGCTTGATCCTTCCCCGGTTCCTGATAACTTCCCTGATCGTTTTTATTCTTTAATTGATATTATTACACCCAATCAAACAGAAGCTGCTCGATTAGTTGGTTTTGAAATAAATGATCAAGAAAAGATTAATAAAGCTGCTAATATTTTTCTCGAAAAAGGTGTAAAAATTGTGGTAATCAAACTAGGAAAAAATGGGGCATTTTATGCAACGGAAAAAGAGCGAGATTTTCTTAAACCTTTTGCCGTTAAATCCGTCGATACCGTTGGGGCAGGTGATGGCTTTAATGGGGGAATAGCAGCCTCTTTAGATCGAGGTTTACCCCTCAAAGAAGCCTTAAAATGGGGGGCAATTGTTGGGGCATTAACTACCACAAAAGAAGGCGCACAAACCGCATTACCAGACTTAAAAATGCTGGAAAATTGTTTAATAAATTGGGTAAATTAACCTAAATTTTAAAACGAGATGATAGAATAAATAAGCATTAATTCAACAATCTAATGGGTTACACCAATGACAACCCTAGACACTGCTTCTAAAATAACTTGTCCTCCCACTGATTTATGGAGTGATGAACCCCCCTTGGAAAGTGACTTACATCTACAACAAATAATCCTTTTATTAACTTGTTTAGACTGGTTATGGCAAGAAAAAAATGATTATTATGCTTCTGGTAATCTGACGATTTATTACAATGAACAACAACTGAAAAAAAGGGATTTCTGCGGCCCAGATTTTTTCTTAGTCTTAGATACGGAAAAACGTCCCCGTAAAAGTTGGGTTGTGTGGGGAGAAGGGGGAAAATATCCTAACGTAATTATTGAGATCCTCTCAGATTCTACGGCGAATATTGATCGTACCAAGAAAAAAGATTTATATCAAAACACCTTTCGGACTCCCGAATATTTCTGGTTTGATCCTAATACCTTAGAATTTAAAGGATTTATCTTAATTGGGGGACAATATCAACCAATTGATTGCAATGAAAAAGGATATCTTTGGAGTCAGCAATTAGGATTATATTTAGGTATTTTTGAGAATCAATTACGCTATTTTAATCCCGAAGGTGAGTTAATTTATACCCCCCAAGAATCTGCTTTACAGGAAAGATTAGAAAAAGAACAAGAAAAACTTGCTAAACAACAAGCAGAAACACAGCTTAATTTAGAAAGGGAACGCGCTCAAAAATTAGCTCAAAAGTTGCGTGAATTAGGGATTAATCCTGATGAAATTTAATAAGAGGCAATTCATGAATTGCCCCTAAAACTTAATATTTTTTACTGTTCAAATTGTAATGCTTCCCCCCTAACTTCTGTATTTAATTTACCTCGTTCATAAACCACATTTCCCCCCACAATCGTAATAACTGGCCATCCGGTTAAACTCCAACCCTCAAAAGGACTCCAACCGCATTTTGTTTGTAATTCTTCCCGTAAAACAGGATGATAATTGTCCAAATCAACTAATATTAAATCTGCATCATAACCAGATTTAATTAAGCCTTTGTTGGGAATTTTATACGCCTTTGCTGGTGCAGTAGACATCCAATGAGATACTTGAGCAACCGTACATTTTCCCGTCATTGCTTGGGTTAACATTAAAGGTAAAGATGTCTCCACCCCAGGCATTCCCGAAGGCGTATTAGGATAACCTTTAGCCTTTTCTTCTAAGGTATGAGGTGCATGATCTGTGGCAATAAAATCAATGACCCCATCTAATAAAGCTTGCCACAAAACTTGATTGTTTTCAGGAGATCTTAAAGGTGGGTTCATCTGGGCCAAAGTGCCAATTTTTCCATAAGCATCTGTATTTAATAACAGATGTTGGGGAGTCACTTCTGTTGTCACCCAACTAGGTTTATCTTGCCGCAAAAATTCCGCTTCTATCCCGGTGGAAAGGTGTAAAATATGTAAGCGTCGTTGATACTTTTTCGACAATTTTAAAGCTAATTTTGTGGCATTAAGAGCAGCAGTTTCATCCTGAATTTGAGAATGAATAGCGGGGTCAGTAATACCAGCAAATTCCTGACGACGTTGTATAATTCTTGCTTGATCTTCCGCATGAACCGCAATTAAACGGCTTCCTTTGGCAAAAATTGGCTCTAATTCCTGTTCTCGACTCACTAATAAGGCCCCATGGGCAGACCCCATAAAAATTTTAATGCCACAGGTAGGATTAGCAGTTAATAAGTCAGGCAAATTATCAGGGGTTGCACCGATAAAAAAACCATAATTTACCAAGCATTTTTGTGCCGCTAAGTGTAACTTATCATCCAATATGGCTTGAGTCGTGGTTAAAGGGAGCGTATTAGGCATTTCCAGGAAAGAAGTTACTCCTCCCCTAGCACAAGCACAACTCGCCGTAAACAGGTCTTCTTTGTGTTCTAATCCAGGTTCCCGAAAATGTACTTGTGGATCAATCACCCCAGGTAACAAAGTCAGCCCTCTAGCGTCTATGATGGTATTAAGGTTTGTTTCGGAAATCTCTGAGGCAACCTCGATGATCTTACCCTCTCTCACGAGAACATCTCCTAGGAGAAATTCACCATCTGGTAAGAGAATACGAGCGTGACGAATAAGAAGTGGTGTCATTTGAGGATGAGTCCCCCTAAAATAAATTTATGAATACTTTAATCTTCCCATTGACCAGGGTTTCGTTAAACTAAGAATCAAATATTCGTTACCTTAACTTTTCGATTTATTGATTCGCCTACCTCCCACTATACCCAATACTATGACTCGAAGCTTGAAACAAGATAACAATAAAAACCCTAATCCCCCCCAAGAAAACCCCTGGGTTGAACTGACGAAAACCGTTGTTACTGCGGTTATTCTCGCCTTGGGAATTCGGACTTTTGTCGCGGAAGCACGTTACATTCCTTCATCTTCCATGGAACCGACCTTAGAAATTAATGATCGCTTGATTATTGAAAAATTGAGCTATCATTTCAAAGAACCCGTGCGGGGAGATGTGGTGGTTTTTAACCCCACAAAAGCACTGGAAGCCCAGGATTTTCATGATGCGTTTATTAAACGGATTATTGGGTTGCCAGGAGAAAGCATTGAGGTGAAAAGTGGTCATGTTTATGTCAATGACCAAAGAATAGCAGAAAAATACATTGCTGAAGATCCTGAGTATAATTATGGCCCGGTTACGGTTCCCCCTGGACAGTATTTAGTCTTAGGAGATAATCGTAATAATAGTTATGATTCTCACTATTGGGGTTTCGTTCCCAAGGATAAAATTATCGGTAAAGCCTTTGTTCGGTTTTGGCCATTTAACCGTTTAGGTTCCCTCGATCAACAACCTTTATATCCTAAGAATTCTAATTAAAATCAGCAACTGTATACATACAACCTAAAGCCTGATGCTATAGGAGCAAAGGCTGTCTACACAGCTTAATTAAAGCCTGGATCGCCAGGCTTTGTTTGTATAGCTTAACCCTTCAGGGTATAATTTTAAATTATTGAATTTCTGAGATCTCAAGAATGGCTTGTGCCGTTAATTCTGGTTTTTCTAAATGGGGAACATGACCACATTTTGGGAGCCAGGTTAATCGACTATTGGGAATTAACTTTTTAAACTCATTGGCATCTTTTGTCCCTAAAATCTTATCATTTTCTCCCCATAAAATTAAGGTAGATTGTTCTATCTTTGCTAAATCATGCTTAAATGAACCATAACCGCCACTTTTTGTAAAGGCAATTAAGCCCTGACTCCATCTCTCACAATTAAGATGTAAAGATGCACAAAGTTGAGCATCTTTACTAGCAAAACTTTTATCATAATAAGCGGTTTGACTAATCTTTTGTCTTACCTTAGAATTGCTTAAAAAAGCAGTAGATAAATAATCTAACGGAGGAAACATAAATTTTCCAATTTTCGGGGGTGAAGCTAACCCTGCACTATCAATTAATACTAATTTTTTCACAAGCTCAGGATAGTTTAAAGTAAAATCAATGGCGGTAGCACCTCCCATAGAAGCCCCCACTAAAATAATGGGTTGTTTAATTAAAGTTTTCCAAGTATAGTAAAGATGGGTTTTTATTTCTTGAGGACTCAATAATAAATCAGGCATTCTTTGGGTAAACCCAAATCCTAATAAGTCAATGGCCCAAGTTTCATGATGTTGGGATAATAAAGGAAAAAGACGACGAAATTCTAATAAAGAACTGTCGAAACCATGTAATAGTAATAGGGGAGGATTTCCCATTCCCTGACAAGCGTATGTAGTAAGAATGGGTTGAGGTAATAAGGGTGTTAAGATCGCCTCAACTTTAATCTGGTTGGCTAAATCAAGAGAGGTTTTTTCGGTTAAGTTTTGAGCGGCGAAAGGAAGCGAAATCATAACAAATAATTAGGGAAAAAATAAAGAACCATGTTAAAAAAATTTCCTTATAATTGCTATATTCAATTATAACTATTCATTTTCCTTAAGCAACCATAAGTTATTTTTGTTCCTAATATCATCCAATAATATCACCTAGCATAGCATTATTTTGTCGAAGAATTCTGATAGCACGAGCGTATATTTGACGGGCCCTTTCATGACTAATTCCACATTGTTCTCCAATGGCTTTATAGCTCAGAGGTTTACCATCAAGCAACCCAAAACGTAAGGCGATAACTTCCCTTTGTTTGGGGGAAAGCATTTCTAATAATTGCTCGATTTGAGATGATTTTTCTTGCTCTCCGACAAACTCAATCGGAGATAAAGATTCTTCATCAGGGAGTAATTGTTCTAATTCTGTTTGATTTTCATCAATTACTAAATTTAAGCTACGGGAGTTTGTTCTAAAGGCAGCTTGTTGAATAAACTGAAGTTTTTCTACGGAAATATCCATGGTGGCAGCGATTTCTTCTTGAGTCGGTTTTCTGCCTAATTTTAGGCTCAATTCCCGGAGATTTTTTTTGTATTTATTAAGGCTTTCATTGATATGAATAGGCAAGCGAATGGTGCGACTTTGTTCAGCGATCGCCCTGGTAATTCCTTGTCGTACCCACCAATAAGCATAGGTCGAAAATTTGTAGCCACGAGTGGGGTCAAATCTTTCTACCCCTTTAATTAACCCTAAACTTCCTTCTTGGATCAAATCTAGTAAAGATAAGCCTCTATGCAGATATTTTTTGGCAATAGATACCACTAAACGAAGGTTAGCTTCAACCATTTTTTCTCTAGCATTTTGTCCTTGTTCAACTATCTTTTTCTCCGTTGGAGTCAAGATATCTTTTTCTAATAAAGGCAACATTGCTTGAATTTGTTCAGACAGTTGGATTTCTTCTTCAGCACTGAGTAAAGGAGTTTTTCCGATTGCTTGAAGGTAATGGCGAACCGTATCAACTTTCTGGGAAGTAATCATATTTAATTGCTATTTGTTTTGTTATTTTGTGCAGTGGGTAAAGTTCTCACCCTTTGAGCAAATTTCACTTATGTCAATAGGGAATGGAGGTAAAGCTTTTTTAAAAGCTCACAGAAAATCAAAATTTTGTCAGTTTATTCATATCAAAATTATAACCCAAAATTAAGCCGTTTGCAATTGTTTTGCCGGAAAAATCAGGGTAGTTATGGCATAGTTTAGGAGAATTGGTCAGCAATTGGGCGTAATCATTGGCTGTTCCGGATCTAGATCCTGGGTAAAATGTATTGGTGCCTATTGCCTTTTCTCTGGTGGCCTTTGACTAGGAGCTTCCTGTCACAACAAAAATAAGCCTGCTAGATCTTCTCGGAAAACATCAACCATCGAATACAATAGAGATAGGGTTTTAACCTTATCGTAGACAATATTGTGATTTCGAGTGAATCAACCATTAACATCGCCGCAACTAAATATTAAAGATCTCTTTCCCTTTGAACTCGATAAATTCCAAGAACAGGCGATCGCCGCCCTAGGGAAAGGAAACTCTGTCGTGGTTTGCGCCCCCACTGGCTCAGGAAAAACAGTCATTGGGGAATATGCCATCTATCGGGCATTACAATTAGGTAAACGGGTTTTTTACACCACACCCCTCAAAGCCCTCTCTAATCAGAAATTTCGGGACTTTCAAGAACAATTTGCCACCACAGAAAACGGCATCGATAATGATATTGTGGGCTTAATTACAGGAGATATGGTGATCAATGCCAATGCCTCCATTGTCATCATGACCACGGAAATTTTCCGTAATATGCTCTATGAAACCCCCATTGGCGAAGTGGGAACCTCCCTAGAAAACGTGGCTACGGTTATTTTAGATGAATGTCATTATATCAGCGATCGCGGACGGGGTACGGTTTGGGAAGAATCAATCATTTATTGTCCCCCCACCATCCAATTAGTGGCCCTTTCTGCCACCATTGGCAACCCAGAAGAATTGACTGACTGGATTAACCAAGTGCGAAAAACTGCGCCAAACATTGATCCGGCCACCACATCCGTTAGTTTATGTGAACTAATTAACTCAGATTTTCGGCCCATTCCCCTGCGCTTCTATTTTAGTAATAAAACCGGACTCCATCCTTTACTCAATGGGCAACAAACAGCCATTAACCCCCGCATCAAACCCAAAAGCTCTCGCAACAAACGCAACCGAGTCAAACGGGAAGATTGCCCCAATACCTTCAAAGTTCTCGAACAATTATATGAACGGGACATCTTACCGGCCATTTATGTAATTTTCAGTCGTCGAGGCTGTGATACGGCTGTCGAGAAACTCAGTGGCATTGTTTTAGTTTCCCCAGAAGAAGCCCATGCCATTCAATACAACCTATTAACCTTCTTCTTAGGCAACAATACAGAATTACAAGAAATTCTCCTGAAAGCCGTTCAAACAGAAAATCCCTCCTTATACCAACCCCTATTGGAATTTTTCGCCAACCCGGCCCCTGATGCTGTCATTTTTCCCTATTTAGCCGCAAATGAAGAAAGTAAAACCCATTTATTCCATCTTTTGGCCAGTAGTTGTAAGTTAGTGAGAGGGGAACAACTCGAACCTTTAAGCCGAGGAATTGCCGCCCATCATGCGGGCATTTTACCCGTGTGGAAAGAATTAGTGGAACAATTATTTGAAGCAGGGTTAGTTAAGGTTGTTTTTGCCACCGCTACCCTCTCAGCAGGTATTAATATGCCCGCCAGAACTACCGTGATCTCTGCCCTGTCTAAACGGATAGACACCGGCCACAGTATGTTATCCCCCTCAGAATTTTTGCAAATTGCAGGCCGGGCCGGACGACGGGGCATGGATGAAGTTGGCTATGTCGTCACTATCCAAACCCCCTTTGAAGGGGCTACAGAAGCGGCTTATTTAGCCACAGCCCATTCAGAACCCCTGAAAAGCTGTTTTACTCCTTCCTATGGCATGGTCTTAAATCTTCTGCAAAAACATACCCTAACGGAAGCCAAAAACCTATTAGAAAAGAGTTTTGCTGAATATTTGGCCCAGTTAAAACTGGAACCCGAACAAGAGGGGATCGCCTCTTTAACCGAAGAATTAGCCAAACTAGATCTTCAATTAGGGGGCATCACCGAAAGTGAATTGTTAGGGTATGAAAAATTAAAAGGCCGTTTCAAAGAAGAACAAAGACTCCTCAAGATTTTAGAAGAACAAGCCGAGGAAAGACGTAAACAAGAAATTTCTAGTCAATTACCTCAATTAAACCTCGGAGATTTAGTTTATTTAAAAGGCAAACGCTTAAAAATTGCTAACCCCCAATTAGCCGCCGTTGTGGCTATGGTTCCCGGTTCGGGCAAAATTCATGATTTACTCTGTTTAGGTGCGGATAATTATTGGTATGTGGTAAAACGGGGGGAAATTGTGGATGTAAATGGGGACTCTTTACCCCTCTCTTTTCTTGATAATTTAACCTTACCAGAGCTTAAAAATGTGTCCTTGGGGAAAGGGGCGAAAGGGGATAAGAGTTGGGGAGAAATTTGTCAACAAATGAGCGATCGCGCGTTTGCAAGAGTTACACCCCAAGAAGTGATTGAACAACAAAACCGTTTAGATCAGATACAACAATTATTAGACCAACATCCCTTGGGACAGGGAAAAAATGGCAATCGTTTACTGAAATTACATCATCGACGGTTGGGTTTACAGGAACAACTTAACCTGAGTCAAATTAAGCTTCAAAAATTACAATCTCGTCAATCTTATTATTGGGAAGAATTTCTCAATTTGATCGAAATATTACGGGAGTTTGGGGCCTTAGATGATTATACTCCAACCCCTCTAGGGGAAGCGGCTGCTACCATGCGGGGGGAAAATGAATTATGGTTAGGATTGGTGTTTATGTCAGGTATTTTAAATCATCTGGAACCCCATCAATTAGCTGCTGCTGTCAGTGCCATTATTACAGAAAATTTGCGCCCCGATACCTGGACAAATTATTTGCCCTCTCCAGATGTTTTAAGCTTGTTTCGGGAGTCTCCTGAAGATGGGGTTAGTATTGGAGAAATGCGTCGTTTATTGAATCAAACTCAACGACGTTATCACATTACTATTCCTGTGTGGTTAGAGTTAGAATTAATGGGATTAATAGAACAGTGGGCTTTAGGCACTGACTGGCAAGTATTATGTGAAAATACCAGTTTAGATGAAGGGGACTTAGTGCGTTTATTACGACGAACTATTGATTTATTGTGGCAAATTCCCCAAATGCCAGGGGTTGCCGGAAATTTAAGAACAACAGCAAAAGAAGCAATTATGCAGTTAAAACGCTTTCCCATTTAATTGTTAGTCAGTTGAGGGCTTAATGTTTATTACTTTTTGATTTTTGTTTACAATTATTATTATTACTAAATATTAGGCTACTTTTTTGAAGATTTATTAAGAATAATTATTGGCGATCGCAACTGTAATTTTAACTCGCAAAGTAAAACAAATGATCTAAAAAGTATTTTTGGTTAAAGCAAGCCTGTGACTTTGCATTCTAATGTTACCATAAGTACCTCAAAAGGCGCAAACTCGTAGACATATTTTTCACCATTTTGCCTCTCGGAAGGTAAATTGAGCATTTTTAGCAATCATTATAAATTCAAAACAAATTTATTTATATAATCAGTAAAAATTATGTAATCTCCCCCAATAAATGATTGACGGATCACTGATAACTGTTCACTGATGCCATCATTCGTTACCATAGGTTAAGGATAAGCACTGACTGAGGATGAAAATTAGATGAGCGATCGCAACAGTCCCGACTGGGAAAAAAGACTTAAAGATCTCGAAGCAGAAATCAACGCAGAAACCAGCCCTGTCCGTCCTTTTAACCCCAACGAAGAGGCCGAGGGCATATTTACCCGTGCCGCTACTTGGTATCAAGGATTAGCAACCCCCACAAAAGTTGGTGTTACGATTGTCGGGGTAATTGTTGGTTTATCTATCCTAAATAGTATTTTAAAATTAGTGACTTCTGTGATTGTACTTGGTATTGCAGGGATTATTATTTATGGGTTATATCGAGCATTAATTAAAGATAAATATAAGCCATGAAAAATAGAGACGTAAGCTTTTACGTCTCTACAAAATTTTTATTTTAGCCCTAGATACCCTAATCTTTATGAGTTTTGATATTATTATTATTGGTAGTGGCATTGGTGGATTAACTGCCGGAGCTTTATTAGCGAGATATGGCAAAAAAGTCGCTATTTTTGAGAGTCATTCCATAGCGGGTGGTGCTGCTCATAGCTTTGTACGTCAAGGGTTTAAGTTTGATTCTGGCCCTTCTTTTTATTGTGGGTTAGGGAAAGATAGTTCTAGTCTTAATCCCCTCAAACAAGTCTTAGATATAATTGGGGAGTCTTTAGAGGTTGTTTCCTATGATCCTTTAGGACATTATCATTTTCCAGAAGGGGAGTTTCCTGTTTTCAGTGATTTAGATAAATATCGTCAAGCTGTCGCTAAAATTACGCCGCAAGGGGCCAAAGAATTAGAACATTTTGAGTCGATAATGTTAGGACTTTATGACTGTTTAAAGGATATTCCTACTATTACATTACGCTCAGATTTAAAATTAATTCCTGTTTTAATTTCTCACTATTTTCCTGCCTTAGTAAAAACATTATTTCAAGTAGGAATTATTCAGGGTTCCGTTGGTGATGTGATGGATAAGACGGTTAAAGATCCTTGGGTACGTCGCTTAATTGATCTCGAATGTTTTTTGTTATCAGGCTTAAAAGCACAGGGAACTGTTGCCCCTGAAGTCGCGTTTATGTTGGGAGAAAGAACCCGCGCTGGGGTAGAATATCCCCTGGGAGGAAGCGAAGCCATTGTTAATGCTTTGATCAAAGGATTTAAGCAATGGGGAGGCGAATTATATTTAAGTCATCATGTGGATAAAATAATTGTTAAATCGGGTAAAGTAACAGGAATAAAATTACGAAAAGGTGATGTAATAGAGGCCCCAACCGTCATTTCTAATGCCACAGTTTGGGATACTTATAATCATCTTTTAGCCCCAGAAGATTTACCTAAAAATTATAGAGAAAAAGAATTAAAAACTCCTACTGTAGAAAGTTTTATGCACCTTCATCTAGGAATAAAAGCATCTGGGTTAGAAAATTTAACAGGACATCATGTGATAGTTCATGATAGTAACCAAGATATTAGTGTTCCTGGTAATACCTGCATGATTTCTATTCCCTCCGTTTGGGATAAAAATTTAGCCCCTGATGGTCATTATGTTATTCATGCTTATACTTTAGAACCCTACCAAGGATGGGAAAAAAATGATGATTATGAAGTCAAGAAAAAACAGCGATCGCAATCACTTTATAAAGCAATTGAAAAAGTCATTCCCGATATTCGTCAACGAGTGGTTTTAGAATTAATTGGAACCCCTCTAACCCATGCTCGTTTTTTACGTCGTCATCAGGGAACTTATGGCCCGGCGATCGCCGCAGGAAAAGGGCTGTTTCCCAGTTGTCACACCCCCATTGAAGGATTATATCGGGTGGGGGATAGTACCTTACCTGGGATTGGAGTCCCCGCAGTAGCCGCGTCAGGAATTTTATGTGCTAATACCTTAGTCTCTCCTAAAACCGTTGACAAATTTATTAATCAAATGATCAAGAAACCCCCTCTAATGTGAAACAATGATAAAGGATTATTTTTATTGATGAATTACGAATCACCATGTCTAGTGTTACCGATAGGGATATTGTTAATGATGCCGAAAACACCACAGAAACCCCTAAAATTCAAACAACCTTTACAGTTCAAGAAATTCAAGAATTATTACCCCATCGTTACCCCTTTGCTTTAGTTGATCGTATTATTGATTATGAACCCGGTAAAAAAGCTGTAGGCATCAAAAATGTGACCATTAATGAGCCTTTTTTTCCTGGCCATATCCCTAGTCTTCCTATTATGCCAGGGGTGTTAATTGTAGAATCTATGGCTCAAGTCGGCGGAGTTATTTTAACCTTATTACCAGGCATGAAAGGAGTATTTTTTGCCTTTGCTGGTATTGATAAAGTCAGGTTTCGTCGTCCCGTTGTGCCTGGAGATCAATTGATTATGACTGTAGAATTATTAGCACTTAAAAGGAATAGAATTGCTAAAATGCAGGGAGAAGGTAAAGTCGATGGAGAATTAGCAGTACAAGGAGAAATGCTCTTTTCTCGGATTGATTAATTAATCATATTGGCAACAACAACTTGGCCGTATTTAAGTAAATTAAAATTCCCACAATATCAACAATTGTGGTGATAAAAGGGCCAGATATTAATGCTGGATCAAATCCTAAAGCCTTAAATACAAATGGTAAAGCGGCACCTGTTGCCGCTGCTATTATACTAATGACCAATAAACTAATACCGACTGTTATTCCAATTTTAGCTGTTCCTAAGAGAATAAAAACTAAAACAATGGCTAAAATACCAAGGACAACTCCTAGCATTCCTCCTGTAATTAATTCTCGCCAAACTACGAGGGGAGGTTTCTTATTTTTTAACTCATGGGTACTGAATCCTCGAATAACAACCGTTGAAGATTGGGCCCCAATATTTCCCCCAGTATCGATGAGTAATGGGGTAAAAAAGGCTAAGGCGACAACCGCATCTAAAACTGCTTCGTAACGACTCATAATCAAGACGGTAACTGAATTAGTTACTAATAAAATTAAAAGCCAAGGAATTCGTTTTTTAATAACATTTAATAGGGAAATCTCAAAATAATCATTTCCTTCAGCTTCTACGGCTGCCATTTTATAGACATCTTCCGTTGTCTCAGTTTCGATAATATCAATAATATCATCGATAGTGACAACGCCTAATAAGGTTTCTCCCCGATCTAAAATAGGCAAAGCTAATAAATTATAGCGTTGCATTAAATTAGCAGCTTTTTCTTGATCCGTATCTGTATAAGCATAAATAATATCTTGTTTCATAATCTCATTGAGAGGTTGCTCAGGGGTAGCTAAAATTAAATCTTTCAAAGAAATAATTCCTAATAAGCGACCAAATTGATCCGTAATATAGCCATAATAAAATACTTCAGAATCTTGCGCTAATTCACGAATTTTAGCCTGTGCTTCTTCAACAGTTAAATTTTCTGATAACTCCATATATTCTGGAGTCATAATACGTCCCGCTGTCTCCGGGGAATATCCTAATAAAAGAGAGGTAACTTTTCTTTCTTTTAGTGATAATTTTTTAATTAATTGTTTGACAATAATTGGAGGTAATTCATCAAAAAGCTTAACCCGCTCATCAGGAGCAATATTATTGATAATCTCTGCCGCTTCTTCCTCTTGAAATTCGGTTAAAAGCAATTGTTGAAGGGGAGAATTAAAATATTCATAAACTTCGATAGCAACGGGTTTATTAAGAAGACGAAAAGCGAGCAGTTGTAAAGATTTTGGTAACTGATTGATCGCCTCAGCAATATCCACAGGAGCAACAGGTAATAATAAGGTTTTTGCTGCCTCATAATTTTTCTGTTCAAGAAATAATTGTAACTGTTGACTAATAACATCACCAAGATTACGAGGGCCAATTTTCAGATTGCTAGTTGCTGTATTCATTGTAAATCTATATCCTTAATAGATAATATAACGGTTTAAATTCCCAAGATTAATCTGGCAATATTCAGATAAATTAAAATCCCTAAAATGTCAACCACTGTTGTAATTAGAGGGGCAGACATAAAAGCTGGATCAAACCCTAATTTATTAAATAAATAGGGCAAAGCAGCACCAGTAGTTGCTGCAATTATCGTGATACAAAGCAAACTAATTCCCACAATCAAACTAACTTCTTGATGTCCCAAAAAAAGAAAAATTCCGATAATAACTAATACGCCTAGAATAAGTCCGAGCAATCCGCCACTAACTAATTCACGGAGAATAATTTCTAGGGGTTTCTTATCTTTTAACGCTTCGGTACTCAATCCTCGAATAACAACCGTTGAAGATTGGGCCCCAACATTTCCCCCTGCACCAATTAATAAAGGTGTAAAAAATGCTAAAGCAACTACTTCATCTAATATGGCTTCATAGTTACTCAAAATCATTACCGTTGCTGAATTGGTAAGTAATAATAACAATAACCAAGGCATTCTTTGTTTGAAAACATGAAAGAAACTGGCTTCAAAATAATTGTATCCTGTGGATTCTAAGCCACCCATTTTATAAATATCTTCCGTTGCTTCCTCCTCAATTACATCAATTACGTCATCAATGGTGACAACCCCTAATAAATTTTTATCCTTATCAATAATGGGTAATGCTAATAAATCATAGCGTTGAATCAACTTAGCAACTTCTTCTTGATCCGTATCTGTATCAGCACAAATTACCTCCCGTTTCATAATTTGTTCCAAGGGCTTTTCAGGGTCAGAAATAATCAAATCTTTTAGAGAAATCAGACCCATTAAATGTTTATTTTGATCAGTGATATAAAGATAATAATTAACCTCTGATTTCTGTGCTAAACTTCTGATTTTTTCCTGCGCTTGTCTAGCTGTTAAGTGTTCCTTTAGGGCAATATATTCAGGAGTCATGATACGCCCTGCGCTATCCCCTCGGTATCCTAAAAGTAGGGCTGTTGCTTCTCGTTCCTCTGGTGTTAAATTATTAATTAACTTTCGTACCAATTGGGGCGGTAATTCATCAAATAATTTGACTCGTTCATCGGGAGACATTTGATTGACAAGATCAATCGCTTCTTGCGCTTGAAATTCTTGAATTAATGACTGTTGTATGTTATGATAAAAGTATTCATAAACTTCAACAGCTACCTGTTTTGGGAGAAGGCGAAAAGCAATTACCTGTAAAGTGCCTGGTAATCCTTCAATCGCCTCAGCAATATCAACTGCCTGAACCGGAATTAAAAGGTTTTTAACTCCTTCATAATTTTTTTGTTCTAGAAATAGCTGAAGTTGAGAACAGACCAAATCTCTGAGTTCGCTACGGGATTCTAAGGAAATCCGAGGAGCAATATTTGTCACACCAAATACTCCTTTTTGAAAGAAAATATAGTTTGATTGTAGAGATAACAATCAGGTTATCCATAAAATTTTTAACATATCCTGTTTAACAACTGTTTAAGAAAAAAATACTATTTTCACTCAAACGTCTTAAAATAGTTACAGAGCGGAATAGAAAAACTATAAACTATTCCACTCCGAAAGATTAAATGTTAATTAATTATTCACTAAACTTTTAGATAAAGGACGAAGATTGGGAACAGAAAACTTGGGACTTTCTTCGAGCAAATAATTTAAGAAAGCTTTAGTAATTACTGAAAGTTGTTTTCCCCCTAAATAGGCCACATACCAACGACGTTGAATGGGGAAATGTTCTATATCTAAAACCGTTAATTCACTATCTATTCCCTCAGAAATTAGGGTATGCTGGGAGAGGACAGAAATTCCTAGTCCTCCCGCGATCGCCTGTTTAATTGCTTCATTACTGCCTAATTCGAGTCTGACATGAACGGATACCCGATGTTTGGCCAAAAGGCTTTGTACTGCTTGTCTAGTTCCTGATCCCTGTTCTCGCATGATAAAGGGTTCTCCCTCTAAACTGCTAATAGGAATGTGCCTCTGGCCAGCAAGGAAATGAGTTTTAAGAGCAATCACCACTAAAGGATTATCTAAAAAGGGTTGAGTACACAAATCCAGTTCTTGGGGGGGATTACTGACAATATAAAGATCATCCTGATTTTCTAGCATTCGTCGCTGAATTTGTTGATGATTCGTTACTTGTAGGGATACTTCAATGCCTGGATATTGTTGACAAAAAGAACCTAAAATTCTGGGAATAAAATATTTAGCAGTGGTAATCACTCCTAAACGCAGTTGTCCTTGTTTAGTTCCCTTTAAATCAGCAACTTTCATCTCGAAATTATCTAATTTCTCAAAAATTCCCTGACAAGTTCCCAATAATTCCTGGCCCGCTTCGGTGAGATAAAGACGTTTACCAATTTGCTCAAATAAAGGTAAACCAATGGATTTGGTAAGTTGTTTAATTTGACTCGATACCGTCGGTTGAGTAATGAATAACTCTTCAGCAGCACGGGTAAAACTGCCATGACGCGCTGTCGCTTCAAAAACTTTTAATTGATGTAGAGTTGCTTGTATCAATGGTCATGCCCTCTGCTGTATTCTAGGGTAATCCTGAAACTGTCTTCTATTCAGCCCTAGAGTGGGTTTGATTTTGGTTCTCCCTCTTATCATAGACTAAACACGATGATTTCACAACTTTACGTAGAAAAAAATCTATTAAAACAGATAAACTATCTTGTAACAAAAACAACTGTTTTCCTTACCTGATAGCTGTATCCTGTGTCAAACTATCAATAACAATAGTAATAATTACCTATGATTGATCCTAATGTACAAATTTGTCCGGTGTGTGGTGTCAAGATTGAGGGAGGGGATAAAGTCATCTTCTCTGCTGGCCCCGTAGGGACTCGCGCCCGTTTATGGGCAAGGGTATGTAATTATGCACAAAAACCCGACTGTATTAATCAGGATCACACTGCGATCGGTTCCGTGCATGAAAATGATTATTATAAACCCTTACCTTAGATAAAGTAGGATTAACTACCCACCGCAAGAATACAATAAAAGCAGTCCCCTAGGGCTAACTTAGGGGACATCAACAAAATCAAACCTAATAGCAAGGAATTTAAACTATGAGTCAGACCCCCATCACCGTAACTTACTCGTTAGAGGAAATTTTGAAAGAGATCAACAGTAAGTTAGACAAGATTGATGAGAAATTTGAGGCTAAATTTGACACCCTTCAAAAAGACGTAAATGACTTGAAAGTAGGACAAGTTAGATTGGGGAAAAAATTAACGGGAGACATCAAAGCTCTTGGCACAGAGGTCAAAGGAATTAATAAACGATTAGACAGTCAGGAGTTTATTAATCCTTCGGTTGCGGTTGGATTTATTTTGGCATTGGGGACGGGAGCAATTAAGCTACTATTCCCGAACTTTCTCAACTTACCCCATTAATCCTATTGTTATAAAAATCTAGGTAAAACTAATCCTAACGCCAATAAGATACCACTCAAAAAATGAAGATTAACTGCAATAAACTTACAATTACGAACTTGATCAGGTTGATCGTGATATTGTCTAACATGATTAACTAATTGATAGGCAATGGGAAGACTGAGAAATATGAGCAAAGTCCAGCCAGAAATCGTCCCTAACCAAGCAAAAATGATGGTTAAAACGAAGATTGAAAGCGTCGCACCTGTTAACACCTGAAAGCCTAATTTTGTGCCTAAACGAACGAGAGGAGACTTTTTACCAGCGGCCAGATCATCTTCCACTTGATGAAAATGAGAACAAAATAAAATGATCGAGGTACTAATTCCAATGATTGTCCCAGGAATTAAACTAGATAAAGAAAACCCTTGAGTTTGAGAATAATAAGCTGCTGCGATCGCCATAGGGCCAAAGGTAAAAAAGCAAATAATTTCTCCCAAACCCTGATATCCTAGACGAAAGGGAGGCCCTTGATAGCTATAACCCAAGGCACAACAGAGTAAAATAATCCCTAATACCGTTGCATCTTGTTGCCACCAAGCAATTAAGAAAATACCTAAAATTCCGAAAGCTAAAAAGAAATTAGCCAACCAAAACATTAAGGATTTATTGCCTGTTAAATTAACAATTGAATGAGCCTTATTTTTATCGATACCCGTTTCTGAATCAAAAACATCATTACTGATATTTAACCAAGCAATAATTAAAATCGCTGACAGTAAAAAGGTGCCAAAAATCCTACCATTAAAGTGCTGAGTTTCCCAGAAAGCCGTTGCTGTACCCACAGTAATCGGTATAATGGCGACACTGTACATTGGGGGTTTAATGGCAGCAAACCATAATTTCCCCTTTGATGGGGGGTTTGAGGGGGGAACAAGGGGGGTTGTAGTCATAAACAAGCTACCTTAGAATAAAACTCTCTCAAGATTTGGATCAACCAATTATAACCTCCGTCTCCACAAGGGGCGGAAATAGATGATATGATGCTCAAAAGGCGAGAACCTGACTTGAATACCTTTCTTCGATATACCATCAATATCAGACTAAGGTGGAACAAACTATAAATAACTTTACGATGTCTGTTACCGCACCAGTCATTCCTAATCGTGCTAATGTCGGGTACAACGAACATAAGCTTGATCAATTACTCAAAGCTAGTCAATCATCTTTAGAAGGACAAAATAAATCGGTAATTGTCAGTTTTTCTCAAATCATTGAGTCTGTTGATCCCTTGTCGGTTTTGTCTTTTTTGACAGAGAAACAACAAAACCTAAGCCTTGTTCAACCCAATGAGCTTTCTTTTTACTGGGAAAATAGAGGTAGAAAAGAAGCAATTCTTGGCTATGGTACTACACAATATTTATCTTTAAATAATTCTGATAGATTTACTCAGTCTCAGGCATTTATTAAAGATTGTTGGCAAAAAATTCTTAGAATTGGTGAACAAAATTTAGAAGAATCATCTCCTCACTTTTTTTGTGGGTTTACCTTTTTTGTTAAAAATAATAACTCAAGTTGCCCTTTTCCCTCTGCTGCTGTATTTTTGCCGAAAATACAGCTAATCAAGCGAAATAATCGCTGTGTTTTAACTTTAAATATTTTGATAGATAAACAAACAAATATTCAGGAAATTATCAAAAAAATTCAGACCCAAACTAAAATTATTTCTAAAGTCAATACTTCCAGTGAATATTTATTTAATTTAAGTCCTTCAATTCATCCTCAGACTAAGTATAAAATGGCCCAGAATTTTAAAGCTTCTGTGGCCTCTGCTTTAAACTCAATTAAAGCTAATCATTTTCATAAATTAGTTCTTGCTCATGCTTTAGATTTAAAATCTCCGACGGATTTCTCTTTAATTAATTGCTTAAATAATTTACGGATTTCTTATCCTGATTGTTATGTTTTTGCTCTTAATAATGGTCAAGGAAATTGCTTTATTGGGGCGAGTCCTGAACGGTTAATTAGTATTCAAAATCAACAGTTAGTCACTGATGCTTTAGCGGGATCTTCTCCTAGAGGTAAAAACAAAAAAAATGATGATTATTTAGGACAGAATTTGCTAAAAAGTGAAAAGGAAAGACGAGAACATCAAGTCGTTATTGACTGTATTACTCACCGTTTATTTGCCTTGGGATTAACGCCACAAATTTCTCCGTTAAAATTATTAAAATTATCTAATATTCAACATCTTTGGACACCAATTTATACTCAATTATCTCCCCATATTCATCCTTTAGAAATAGTGGCTAAACTTCATCCTACTCCAGCCGTTTCAGGATTTCCTACTGAGATAACTTGTGAGGAAATTCAACGGTATGAAACCTTTGAAAGAGGCCTTTATGCTGCACCTTTAGGATGGATAGATTATCAGGGAAATAGTGAATTTATTGTGGGGATTCGTTCTGCTTTAATTTCAGGTAATCACGCTAGATTATATGCGGGGGCTGGTATTGTGGAAGGATCTGAACCTGATAAAGAATTAGCAGAAATTCAACTGAAGTTTCAAGCCTTACTTAAAGCTTTGTCTTGATATAGCAATTCTCATACTCATGAAGCTCACGACGAAGCCTCATGAGTCCAAGAAACGCTATATATAGCGGCCGTTGACCCCGACAAGGACGAGTTATAATTTTTGATAATGATATAGCTCAATTCCTTTTAAATTTCTAATGTCTCTCAAAATGGCTCAATTTACCTCCCACCAGAAAAATTAGGAAAAATTGCTCTACGAGGTTGCGCCTTTTAAGCCTCCTATGATATCATTACAATGCAAGGTCACAGGCTTGCTTTGACTAAAAACAGTTTTTTAGATCATTTGTTTTACTTTTAAGGACTATCACAATTTAGCGATCGCTGTCTAATTTTTTTAAAAAGTAGTTGCTTTTTGAGGGGGTTTGTGAGAAAATTAAAATTAATGCTTCATAATCGGAATATTGACACTTATTAATAAAGGGCAATATTTCCCATTATGACATAGTATATCATAAAAGTTTCCCTTTTGGATCATTGAAGTTGAAATTTTGGGAATTTTTTTGAGATTTAAGAAATTTTAAAATTGTGTTTCTTGTGGGGGTAATTCAGGAATTACCTATACGACCAATTATAGGTTTGATGTTTAATTTGCTCATATTTTGTAACAAAATTAAATATTAATATGCGGTTACGGGGAGGTTTTAGATATCTGATTAAAACAACTAGAAAGTTTTTCTTGCTCTTGGGGACGGGTAACTAAATAATCTTGTAACCAATGACATCCTTGAGCTAAAAGCGAGTTTAAGCGGGCAAATTCTTCTTCAACGGGCCACACTTTTACCATGCCATCTCTAGCGATAGTAAGTATTTGTTGATTATCAGGACGAAATTGTAAACTTTCCACAGATTCTTGATGTCCTTTCATCTTAGTATGAAGGTTGCCTTGTTGATCCCACAATCTTACTGTACCATCCCGTGAAGCCGTAATAAAATAATCACCACTGGGACTAAATGTGACACGGGAGATCGGAAATAAATCACTTTTCAGGGTGTTTAATAGTTCCCCTTTTAAGTTCCATAATTTAGCGGTACTATCCTCAGATGCTGTTAATAAATACTGGCCGTCAGGACTAAAGCTTAAGGAATTGATCCGATCTTGATGTCCTGTAAAAGTTTGTAAAAGATTGCCTTGTAAATCCCATAATTTAGCAGTATCATCGGCTGATCCTGTAGCTATATTTTGACCATCAGGACTAAATATTATCTGATAAATGCTATCATCATGAGCCGTAAAATGCTTAATTAATTGATAAGGTTTTTTCTGAATATTCCATAACCAAACTCCTCCTGAGCGATTAGCGATCGCTAATTTTTGACCATCAGGACTAAAACTAATACTATAAACCCTAACTGTATTGTCATTTAATTCCCCTAATAATTTACCTTGTAAATCCCATAATCTAACGCTTCCATTACTAGCAGAAGTAGCAATTGTTTGACCATCAGGACTAATACTAATGGTATTAACTCCACTACCATGAGCCTCAAATTCTTTTAATTTTTTTCCTTCTAAATTCCAGAGATAAACCATACCACTTTCATCAGCGATCGCCACTAATTTACCATTCTTAGAAAAATCCGCACTGGTAAGATAATTATTTAAAGTATCAAAGCCTTGCTCATGGCCCCTGGTGAGTTTCCATAGTTTAACAGTTCCATCACTAGAAGCAGTGGCCAAACGGGTTCCTGTCGCATTAATAGCCACATCATAGACAGGATCTTGATGTCCCCTTAATATAGCCACTTCTTGCCCTTGAGTATTCCAGAGTCTTGCAGTGCCATCACTTGATCCACTGACTATCAACTTACCATCCCGACTAAAAACGACACTATTGACCAATTCTTGATGACCTTCCAAGGTTGAGCGTAAATTTCCCTGTTTATCCCAAATTCTAATCGTGCCATCCTTCGCCCCCACAGCAATGCGTTGACCATCAGGACTAAAATTGATGCTATAAAAAGGAATTGCGTCCTGTTGTAAGCTTTTGAGCAATGTTCCTTGAATATTCCATAATTTGGCTGTACCATCCCGTGATGCAGTAGCCACAAATTGACCATCAGGACTAAAAGCAACATCATCCACAGATTTTTTATGCCCTTTCAATACAGCTAATTGTCGTCCTTGTAAGTCCCAAATTCTGGCAGTTTCGTCCCGTGAGGTGGTAGCAATACTTTGACCATCTCGACTAAAGGTAACACTATAAACCGAGGCAGTATGACCTTTGAGAATGGCTAATTGTTTCCCATTCAAGTCCCACAATCTAGCGGTATCATCTTGAGCCGCGGTAGCGATATGTTGACTATCAGGACTAAAGACAACCCCATAAATATTGCCTTCATGACCCGTTAATAGGGCTTTTTGTCGTCCTTGACTGTCCCAAAGACGTACAGTACCATCACTAGAAGCAGTGGCTATCCAACGACCATCAGGGCTAAAATTGACGCTATTGACAGCATCTTGATGGCCGATAAGTTTATTTTTCTCTTGAATGCGATCGAGAATTTGCTCTAGGGCTAAAATGGGGCTAGTAGCGGGATAATCACCTAAAAGTCGCCGATCTTCCACCAAGGTTTTCAATTTTTGACCCGCTTGCATGGCAGAGACTAACCCTTCCAGTTGTTCAAATTCAAATTGTCGCCAAGCACTATCCCCAGTCTGTTCTAATTGTGTCCCCATTTGCGCTTCTTTTTGCTTCTCAAAGGCTGATCTTGCTTGAGTGAAGGCAATAGTCGCACCCACCAAAGAAACGGCTAATATGCCTATTCCGAGGCGGATCATCCGTTGGGCTTTTTGGTTAGCTTGGGTTAATATTTCATTGGCTTGTGTTTGGGCAGCAAGATTAAATTCGGCTTCTCGTTTATCTAAATTTTGGCTTTCTGTTAAGTATTTATAATCAAGATTACTCAAACTTTTATCCATAGCCCAACCGAGGGCATCTTTAAGAGCTTGTCCCCGCAATAAACGGGAATCATCTTCATAATTAGAATTGAGCCAAGCAGTAAACATTTCTGAGTAGGGGCGAATTTTTTCTAGTTCTTTACTTACCCATTTTTGATTAAAAACGTTTTGATAAATGGCATTATAAACCACTAAATTGCCATTGCGTTTGACCACTAATCCTGATAATCTTAATTCTGTTTGTTCTGGACTTTCATCAGTTTCTAAGAACCCTTGTTGTAAAATTTGTTGATACATTCCCAACAGTCTTCCCGCCCGTTTTTCATTTCTAAATAGTCTGTCTCGAATGGTTTTGAGGTGAACTGGTTCATCTTGGGATTCCCAGTTTTTAATAACGGATGATTTGACTAATTTTTCGACCCAGTTTGCTTCTTCTCCTGGGGGAATAATAGCAGAATCATTTAACAGTAAAGTGCATAATTTTTGAGTTAAAAATGGCTGTCCTCCTGTCCAATTTACAACAGCTTTTAATACTGCTAGGGGACGCTCAGTAATAGGGGTTAAACCTGGAGCAAGAGGTTCAATTTCTTCTGGGGTAAATCCTGTTAATTCGATGGGTTGTCCGATATTAAAAGGGGTTTGGGTTTTATCTTGAATTAAGTCAGAGGGAGTAGCTACTCCAAATAAAGAAAAGACTAATCGTTCAAATTTAGGATTTTCTGCTCTTTGATTATAAAAAAAGCGAATTAAAGTAAAAAAATCATCCAAAGAAAAATTTAAGCTGAGAACTTTATCAATTTCATCAATAAAAATATAAACCTTTTCTCCTAAACAATGAACCAATAAAACTTCTTCTAAAAATTGACTAAATTTTTGTACTCCTGGTAAATCTTCTCGCTCCCGCAACCATACTTTTAAGTTAACTTTCCCAACTAAATTAAAGCCTAAAAATAATTGAGTAATAATGCCACTGTACCATTGTTTTTGAGTCAAATCGCTGCCTAAACTGGTAATATCAACCGAAGCGCAACTCATTCCCAAGTCTTGTAACTGGTGCATTGCTCGCACCCTCAAGCTAGATTTTCCCATCTGACGACAATTAAAAACATAGCAAAATTTACCCACTTTTAAGGCAGTGAATAGGTCTTGATCTGCTTGACGTTCCACATAAGTTGGATGATCAAAAGCGAGACTACCGCCGACTTTATAATTATAAGATTGTTGGGTTGTTAAATTCATCATAAACTGTTAAGTTATTTATTAAGGGAATATCTTTTAATTAACTTATTTCTCTTATTCTATCATCTCTAATCTTATCATCTCTCATCCCACTAACCAACCAATCCTGCTAATCTTATCATCTCTCATCCCACCAACCAGCTAATCCTGTTAATCTTATCATCTCTCATCCCACCAACCAACTAATCCTGTTAATCTTATCATCTCTCATCCCACTAACCAACCAATCCTGTTAATCTTATCATCCTAAAAATCCTGATCCATGACCTTAACTAAAATTTCCTCCCGTTCAAAAAAAAAGTTTTTCCGTCCCCGTCTTTGGTTTGAACAAATCATGGCGTTAATTGTCCTTGCTAATTATACTCTAGTTATTTTTGATTTAACTTATATTCCCTTGCGAGATTTTTGGTTACAGGGGAGGGTACAAATATTTATAAAACTAGGTACATTTGAGCGAAATATTCCCCCAAAACCCTTAAGAATTTTACCGCCTATTTTTTCGGAAATTATCACCAAATATGATGTAATTAAAGGAATTGAACCTCATCGAGACACGGCTCAATATTTACAAAGAATCGACAATCTTAATGAAGCAGTTAATCAGCAAGTTTTTTCTAATAAAACACCAGATGAAAGACAAAAAATAACAGAAGAAATTGAGAAAATATTGGCTGATTTGCGACTGAGAAGTAGAGACATGATTAACCAAAATCCTTTTCAGATAGCGAATAAAACGGGAACTTTAGAACGGATAAAAAATAAAATGCGTCAACACATTTTTGAGACGGAAGAAAGTTCAGCAACAGAAGCTTTTGAGCAGTTTTGGAGTGCAGAAAACTTCCGTAAAAATGGTTGGCGAGAAGAATTGAACTTTTTTGATGAAAGAATTCGCCCTTTAATAGAGACAAATTATTTTCGTCCTGTGGGAGAAAATGGGCAACCAATTGATAATTTTGGCTTAATAGATTTTCCTTTCTTTTTAATCTTTTTATCCGAATTTTTAGCCCGTACTTGGTATATTAGTCGTCGTCATACTGGTGTTAGTTGGTTCGATGCAATGTTATGGCGTTGGTATGATATTCTCCTCTTAATTCCCCTATTTCGTATCTTAAGAATTATTCCCTTAATTATTCGTTTAAATCAAGCAAAATTAATCGATCTCAAAGCAATTCAAAAACAAGCAAGTCAGGGTTTTGTAGCAAGTATTGCCCAAGATATTACAGAAGTCGTTATTCTTCAAGTCGTTAACCAAGTTCAATCTTCTATTGAAGAAGGCATTGTCAGGGATGTACTGATGCAGCAAAATACCCATCAATATATTGATCTTAATGATGTTAATGAAACTTCTGAATTAGTGAAATTAATGTCCCATGTAGTGATTGAAAAAGTGCTGCCAGAAATTAGGACTGAAGCAGAAGCTTTTTTACAGTATAATGTAGAAAAAGCCCTAAACCAAACCCCAAATTATAAAGAATTAGCAAATATTCCTGGACTCAAAACAATACAAAATCAACTAACAGAAAGATTAGTCTCTCAACTGTATCAGGGCTTATCTGTAGGACTTCAAGGACTCTTAGTAGAAGATCCTGAATTTGACCAACTGCTCAAAAAATTGATTGAAAAATTCAGTAAATCAATGGGAACTGAACTCCAAGAAGAACACAGTATTGATCAAATTGAATCCCTCTTAAATGACTTATTAGAGGAGATTAAAGTCAATTATGTTGAAAGTCTATCTCAAGAAAATGTTGAGGATATTTTAGAACAGACTCGCGCCCTTCGCCAAGCAGCAAAAACCACGAATACAAATTAAAATAGTCTCCATGTAACCCATAATAACTGAATAAACCTAAAGCAAATCCTCCTAAACAAATAACCCCTAATAATGACAAAACTTGCCATTCTGGATAGTTTTGTTTTTCTAATTCTAATTTACCTAAAATAGCAGCACACAACAATATCAAAAATCTCGCAAAATCTGTGAGCCAACGCAGCATAAAGACAATAGCAAATGACCAAAACAAAACCGCAAAGATGGCTCTACTATCAGACTTAAACCCACTGCCAAATAAAACTGTCACCAAAGCAACTGGTGCCATTAAACTAGATGTAATTAACAACACAACACCAATTGCGAATATGTGAAGCACGAGAAAAACCGTCTGATCTTGAAGAAACCATCCCCAGGTTTTTCCTTGTTCAACTAATTCATGAGTCCAGATGGTTATAGAAGAACCAACATACCAGCCAAAGGTACTATAAGTCAGTAGAACAATACCAAGAGAAAGGAAAGGAAACTTAATTGACTTGATCATTTTCACATTTTAACTATCCTGAATCTGAGAAACTGTTTATCCTGAGATATTGCACCTAGTTTGAAAACCCCGATTTTTTACCAAATAGTAACAAAGTCAATGGGGTTTCAGTCTTTAAAAATCGGGGTTTTGTGATTTTCAAATCATGGTGCAAGATCTCAGTATCCCTACAATATTAAACTAAAACCCTAAGTATTTTAGGTTTGTAGTAAGCTTTTAGGGCTTATTAGAAGGGCTAAAGCCCTTACTACGAACTCAAGCTGTTATTAGATAACTCTTTCATTTCCCCCATCTAAAGGAATTTGGGCCGCGGTTATCTTGCGAAATAACCCATCACACATCGAGGCAGCTAATTCCGCCACATCTTGACTGGTAACTTCTTCTTTTAACACATTATTGGTTTTATATTCTTGCACTGTCAAACCGTAATGTTTGGCCCGGGCTTCTAACACTTCTTCTGTCCAAATACCCGTATCAAATACCCCATTAGGATGAATAGAATTAAGGCGAATTTTATCTTGACCCCATTCTAAAGCCGCCACACGGGTTAACTGATTTAAAGCCGCTTTGGAGGCAGAATAAGCCGCAACCCCTGGGCCCGGGGCCGGCACATTTTTCGAGCCAATAACGACGATTCTACCGCATTTGGGAGCTAATTTAAGGAAAGGGTATACCTCTCGCATTAAGACTAAATTAGCATCCAGATTAATATTCATGATGCGTCGCCATTGTTCGGTTGAAAGGTTTTCTATTCGACAGGCCGGCGGAAAAATGCCCGCATTGAGAATCATCATATCAATACCCCCAAACTGTCTAATTCCCTGCTCTAAGGCTTGTTTAATAGCAGTTTCATCGGTAAGATCGCAAGGGATACCACAAAAATCAGGGCGTTTATGTAACTGGGTAATTTCCCCATTAATATCTAGTGCTATCACTGCGGCCCCTCGTTTTAATAAGGAGTCTACACAAGCTTTGCCAATACCCGACGCGGCCCCCGTAACTAGGGCCACTTCCCCCGCAAAAACAGGCGGTTTCCCCCCTTTGGCCAATTTTGCTTGTTCCAGTTCCCAATATTCCACATCAAAGATATCATCAGGCGGTAAAGCTTGATAACCTCCCAGGAGAGTAGCTCGTTCGATAATATCAATGGTATGGTCATAAATATCAGCGACAATGGCTGCTGCTTTCGCATTTTGTCCGATCGCACCTAATCCTAATTCTGGATCTAAAATTACCCTAGGGGCCTGATCTAGCATCGTTTTCGTCTCTTTAGCTTGGGCTAGATGGGTGTTAAAGTAGGTTTGATAGGCGGTTATATATCCCTGTACATCCCGTCCCAATAGGGGCAAGCGTTTGGTACGAATAACGTGATCGGGTGTGGCGGGCCCTTGTTGGGAAATAGTCTGAATATCGTCTCTTTGGGCAAATCTTAGGGTTTTTGGGGTTTGATGTAGGGCCAAAATGACGGGAAACCCCGCAGCTTGAGAAACTTGATAACGCAACTCCGCTAAGGTATGACTTAAGGGGGTTTGGGGAAAAGTTACGGGAGTTTGAGGAATATTCCAAGCATCATGTTTTTGTAGATAGTCTTCTGCTTGAGAGACTAACTCAATCATCCGTTGGTAAGATTCTTGGGCGGTTTCTCCAAAGGAAAAGATACCATGATTCATTAATACCATGCCGATCGTATTATCTCCCCTTTGAACCTCAAATTCTTGGGCGCAGAGACGAGCGAGGTCAAAGCCTGGCATAATGTAGGGGATAATGACCACGCGATCGCCATAAATTTCCTCGATGCGCTTTCTGCCTTCTGCTGTATTGGTGATGGTAACAACAGCATCCGCATGGGTATGATCTACATATTTGTAGGGTAAGATAGCATGAAGAATGGTTTCAACGGAGGGAGATGGCGCATTGGCCTGGATCATCTGGGTTTTCAGTTCATTGACCATCTGGGAGTCTGATAATGCCTTCAGTTTGGCTAATTTCAGCAAATGGGGCATTTTTACCCCAGCAAACCCTTCTTCTTCGATGGTAGCTAAATCCCAACCACTGCCTTTAACATAGAGAATGTCTTCCGTTTCCCCAACCAAATTATTTTGACGAATTTTAACCGAAGTATTGCCCCCACCATGTAAGACTAAGGAAGGATCTTGTCCTAATAATCGGGAAGTATATACTCTTAAGGCTAAATCTGTGGGATATTTAGCCGCATCTTGGTCATTCCACAAACTTTTCATTATCTAGGCGATCGGGTTAAGATTACAACAGCCATTTTTTTCTTCTCAACTGTATAACAATCTGACCCAAGGGCGCAAAAAATACCCAGGATAGTTAAGATTTTAGTCTATCCTGAGTTAGTTTGAAGTGTGAACATTGCCAATTTTGTCAATATCCTTTGATTGAATTAGTTTTCGGCTGATTTTAAGAGAAAATTACTGCTACGAATGGCATCTTCCCACTCTAGCAAAGGATCAACCATTAGACTTGTTTCTTTTTCCAGTAATTCACTCACAAAATTTTCGTATCCTTCTAGAGTATTAAACATTGATTGTGATTGAGTTGTATACATAATTAACCTCTTGATTCTTGAGCGTTACTATTTTATAAATTTTCATAGTAGGTTACTTCCAATGATAGAATTTAACCCCTTGAAAGTAAACTCGAAAACCTACGGATTTTGATCATTACCCATCTTTCCGAGAGAATACTTATCAATGGACAATTGACAATTGACAATTGGTTAATTTGGTTTAAAACCTCCTCTTTTAAGGGGATAAATTAAAAAAATTTTCCTTATTTTCAATCCTCTACCTTTTAGGTAGAGGTAATTGTCAATTGTCCATTGTTCATTGTCAATTGTTGAACGTCCTTGAAATTAGGGCAATTTTACGGTAAAATTCAGATAAAAATTTGTGAGGTTCGATCAATTAGAATAAAAGATGATACAATCACACAATCATAGTATCCAAACTTAGTAAAACTATGTCAAGACAAGGACAAAAACGATTAACAATTGGCACAATTATTGCGGCTAATTTTCTGTTGTTTTCTCCTCATATTACCCTCGCTCAATGGTCATCTCGTTCTCAATCTTATTGTGAAGGATATGCCAGAGATTTCGCCGATCGCAATGCGAGAGGGGGCTTTTTGAGAGGAGGGGCCAGAGGTGCGGCAAGTGGTGCGGCCATTGGTGCTATTGTTGATGGGGGAAGTGGTGCTGGAACAGGTGCAGCCATTGGTTCAGTTGTCGGGATCATTGGCGGTAGTGCGCGTCGAGCATCAGATTATGATAGCCTTTTTCAACAAGCTTTTAATGATTGTATGCGGGGCGCACCCCTCAGATAACAAATAAGTTTCCATCATCATAATTGAGGAGTTACCATGAAATTAGTCAAGAAACTTTTGGGAATTCTGGTATTAACTGCCATCGTTAATGAACTGGCAATCATGCCCAGTTTTGCCCAAGAAAATGCGGAAGATACCAAAATTGATTTGAGTAAAGTTAGCTGTCGAGAACTTCTAAAAATGCCAGGGGAAGACAAACGACTAACCCTAGTATTTTTTCATGGATTTATCAGTGCTAAAAAAAATCAAATGATGGTTGATAGCATTGCCTTACGAGAAGCAACGAATAAAGTAACAGATTATTGTATTGATAATCCTGATGCAACCTTAATGAGTGCCTTTGAGAAATATCGTATGTAGCTTCTGGAGAAAGAGTAAGACCAAGTAAAAGCACTGCTTTTAGGAGGCATTTTTCGGTGAAGGAAGAATCCCCTCACCTAAAGGTGAGGGGAGTTGTTAATCCTCCCCTTCTACCAGAGCGCGATATTCCGTAGCTGATAAGGTATCATCCAATTCATCATCAGGATTTTCCACCCGAACTTTGAGTAACCATCCATCTCCATAGGGATCATCGGCAATAAGTTCTGGAGAATCAATCATCGCTTGATTGCATTCGATTACCGTTCCCGAAACTGGGGGGTAGAGATCTTCTACCGCTTTGACAGATTCGATGTGTCCAAAGCTTTCCCCAATTTCTAGGGACTCTCCGACTTCCGGCAATTCTAAAAAGACCAGATCACCCAGTTGATCAATGGCAAATTCACTAATGCCAATGGTGGCAATTTCCCCATCTAACCGAACATATTCGTGGGAGTCTAAGTATCGAAGATCTTCAGGATATTCTAGTTCCATGACACATACTTAAATTTGTAGCAAAGTCAGTTTACACTGTCTTGGCTAAGGGGGATAGAGCTATGAGGACAAATCTCAATTAATCTTAGGGGATCTTTTTTATGACCAAGGATCGGGAATAGATTTAAACGGATTATTCCTTTCCCCCATGGGCCAGTCTTGATCGGAAGAAAAATCTGCCGCAATAGTTTCTTTATTGGGGTCTAATTCTCGTTTGAGTGCTTCCCAATCACCTGGATCTGATAATTCTTCATAAAAACTAACCCCAGAGGCAATAGTTTCTTTGGAGAGATCAATTTCTTGGGGCAAATCTCCAGGGATCTCAGTTTTTTTGAAAGCTTCGGCTTGATCCAGGGGTTTCATAGTTGACGGGGTTTCCTGGGAAACAAAGGGAACTTTGACAGGGGAAATAGTCGGGTTTAATGCTTGTTTGAGTTGATGGAATTCTTCGGTCAAAGTCATTAACAGTTGTTCAACAGTTGCCAATCGTTGAGTTAGATCAACGGGTAACATCATCGCCTCTTGATCGGCCATAGAAGTTTGAACATAATCAGGAAATAATCGCTTTAATTCTGCCAAGGTTGTTTCTCCCTGATAGACTAAGGCTAAACCTGCTTCTAGGGGCGATGTATCCTGATTTGATAAAGCAATTTGTTTCAGGGATTCTAGTTCTGCTCCTTGGGCGATCGCCGTTTTGAGGGCGGGCGTGCTTTGAAGTAGTTCGTAAAGTTGAATTTCCCCGTGATAGCCTTTTCCGTTACATTGTCGGCACAGTCGCCCCTTTTCTCTGGCTTGTTTGATCTCTGTCTCATTTAAGCTACGAGCTTGATAAAAGGTGATTTGGGCTTGTTTCTCAGGGGGAATGCCCCAGTCAGCTAATTCCTCAGCACTGGGTTGATGAACGGTGCGACAGGTAGGACAGAGACGACGGACAGAATGTTGATGAATTACCCCAATTAGGGTATCGGCCAACAAGCTGGGCGTTACCATCTGACTTAATAAGGCGATCGCACTGAGGCCATTCTCCGCACTTAAACTGGTCAACATAAAATGGTCATTACGGGCCATTTCTACTACCATCCGAGCCACAGAGGGATCGGGCAGGCGATCCACCATAATCCGCTGTTTATCCTGTCCTACCAAGGATTGCAGCACATCGGCATAGTCTTGTTCTGCATCAGGATTGATCTCAATTTGCTTAATCCCTGACAGAAGATAACTCATGGATTCTTCCACCGTAGCGATCGCGTTAGGATTATGATTTTCCTCCCAGAGCAGTCCATAAAGCAGGGCAGAGGGATCGCTTTTATGAGGACTGGTGACTAATAATAATCCAGAAGAACGATGATTGATCATTTGAAAGGATTTTTTGCTCACCTCATCGGCAATGAGTTGAGATAAGCTCAAAGGCTTAATGGCACTATCTAAGACACGAATCAGGGCTTTTTCCCCATAGAAACTGGGCAAAGTTTGAATCGAGAAATAAATGGTTCGTCCGCCTCCTCGTTTACGAATCCGACCTTTTTGCGGGGTTTCGTGTTGGGTAATGTCTAATTCTGCCATGAGTTTTAAGCGTGAGATGATGGCAGGGGTTAGCTTTTTCGGTAATGGATCTATCAGGGGTTTAAAACTTTCTCCTTGACGATAGCGAATACTGAGAAAGTTGGCTTCGGGTTCAATCTGGAGGTGGGTAGCCTGTTTTTCGACGGCTTTGGCGAGAAATTTATTAACGAGGGTGACAACAGCAGCAGATTGCGCTTCGTTTAACTTGAGGAGATCAGGGGGTGGGGTTTGCTCAAAACTATGGGGTATTTCTTCCCTGATTTCTGCATCACCGACGATGGTGGCCTCGAAATTGGGTGATTCTTCGCCGATAATGGTGACATCAAAGCCAGACTGTTGTTGACCGATCATGGTGGCCTCGAAATCAAGGGATTGTGTTTTAGAATTGTTTGACATTTGTTTTTTGAATAGATAGTTGAATTAAAAGATAGGGTGACGGGTTATATAAGGGTAATAGTAAGCTCTTGAGATAAGGGCATAGGACAAATGGAGTCTGCTTAAACAGCCTATTCTTTCTAAGGATTCCCAAATTTATTGTTTTAGTTACCATCCTTCTCGGAGGATTTTTCCGGGATTTTTCGCCAAGCAAAAAGAGGCCACAGTTGACCTCCCTTTAGTTGAGTTGAAAACTCACAATTTCTGATACTAGCTGATTTTTAGAGTAGGCCGGTGTTAGTACCAGGTTTACCAGTTGCTAGTTGTACCTTAATGATTTTACCGCCCATTTTCATGATGCGTTGTTGTTCCCGAAACCAGTTATCATAGGGAACTAATTTTGTGAAGTAAGTATTTTGCAATTCCCGCTGAGTCCGAATTCTCGTTTGACTAGGGACACAAGCAGTCACTTTAAACATTCTCATGGGTTGAATTCTCCAAATTTTCGTCAAAAATTTTTGTTGACTGTTGTCTAAATACAACAAAGTTCGGGAGTCAGGAGTCAATACTAGTTCGTCAAAACTCATCTTTAGCAGCAAAGATTAAGCCTTTAACCAGCTAGCACTCACTCTAGACTTCCCGAACCTCTAATGGACAACCTTTAATCGGTTGTGAACATCAGTTGTTCTAGCTTAAGCCAGAGCAAATGTGGTCAAAATAAACACCCATTTCTTTTCCTGCATCACTACCAACCAGGCCAGCAGTTACTTCTTTCATAGCTTGAATGGCTTGCACTGTACTGGAGACGGGAACACCTAAAGAGTTGTAGGTTTCTTTTAATCCGTTGAGTACACGCTCATCGAGGATAGAAGTATCGCCAGCTAACATGGCATAGGTTGCATAGCGGAGGTAGTAGTCGAGGTCACGAATACAAGCCGCATAACGACGGGTGGTGTACATATTGCCACCGGGACGGGTGACATCGGAGTACAGTAAGGATTTGGCGACAGCGCTTTTAACGATCGCAGCCGCATTGGCACTGATGACACCAGCAGCGCGCACACGGAGTTCTCCGGTGGCGAAGTAGCCCTTCAGTTTGTCCAGAGCGGAACCGTCAAGGTATTTACCTTGAACGTCGGCGGAATTAATGACAGAGGTAATTGCGTCTTGCATAGTTTTGCTTCCTTAATCTTGCCTAGTCTTCAACAGTCTTACAAATATTGGGTAATGGCTAACTCGTCTTAGCCCATTGCACCGATAACATAATCGAAGTAAGAACCAGCTTCAGCCGCATCATCAGCAGACATCATTCCTGTGGCAACTTCTTTCATTTCACGAATGCTTTGACCCACGGCACCTACGTCGGTTCCCAAGGATTTGTACATTTCCCGGACACCAACTAAGCCGATTTCTTCGATGGGGGTAACGTCACCAGCAACCACTCCATAAGTGATTAAGCGTAGATAGTAGTCCATGTCCCGTAAACAGGTTGCGGTCATTTCTTCGCCGTAAGCGTTTCCACCAGGAGAAACGATGTCAGGACGTTTTTGGAAAAGGCGATCGCCTGCTTGTTTGACAATAGTTTCACGGGCCCCTGTTAAGGTTTCTGCAATGCGTAAGCGAGCAGCACCAGTGGTGACAAAGGCTTTGATTCTATCTAGTTCGCCAGGGCTGAGGTAGCGGGCTTCCGCATCAGCATTCACGATTGATTTCGTGACGATACTCATTGATGGATTCCTCCCAATAAAATGAATTAGATGCTCTTAGGCTGACATCTTATACGAAAAAGGGTTGCTAATGGGTGTGTCAACTTTAGCTGTTGCCAAGCAACCTGACCCAATTATTTTCTTGCATTGTGTTGACATTCACTATTGTTTCTTAATATTTTGTAATATTTCCTTCAGGAATCCTGAGTCGTCAGAGGGATAGTTTTTGGTGATGGCGATAGCGGTAATAGGCGGCACAAGCCCCTTCTGAGGATACCATCGGGGCCCCTAATGGCTTTTCTGGGGTACATTGAGTGCCAAAGGCTGGACAATCATGGGGCTTTTTGTAACCTTGCATGATTTCGCCACTGATACACACCTCTGGGGTGCTAGATGGGGTCACGGAGGATAAGGGGGCTTCAAAGCGTTTTAAGGCATCATAGAGGGCATATTCTGAGCGCAATCCTAACCCACTTTCTCCAATTTCTCCAATGCCTCGCCAGGAACGGGGAACGACTTCAAAAATTTCTTGAATTAATTGTTGTGCTAATGAGTTTCCTTCAGATTTAACTGAGCGAATATATTGATTCTCACAGTAGGCTTTTCCGGTTTCTAATTGTTGAATACAGAGGTAAATTCCTTGGAAAATATCAATTGGTTCAAACCCTGTTACAACAATGGGAACTTGATATTTTTGAGCAATGGTTTCGTAGGCTTTATAACCCATGACTGTACAAACATGGCCCGCAGCTAAAAATCCTTGAACCAGACAATTAGGAGAAGATAAAAGGGCTTCCATGGCGGGGGGAACTAAGACATGAGACACCAATAAAGAAAAGTTTTTAATTTCTTGTTTTGCTGCTTGATAAACTGCCATAGCGGTTGCTGGCGTGGTGGTTTCAAAGCCAACTGCAAAAAATACGACCTGTTTGTTAGGATTATCTTGAGCAATTTTGAGGCTATCTAAGGGTGAATAAACAATGCGAACATCGCCCCCTGCTGCTTTAATTGTGAGTAAATCTTTTTGGGTTCCAGGAACTCGTAACATATCCCCAAAGGAACAGAAAATTACATTAGGAAGACTGGCAATAATTAAAGCACAATCAATTAACTCAATGGGGGTAACACAAACGGGACAACCAGGGCCATGAATTAAGGTAATTTCTTTGGGCAATAAGGTATCAATTCCATATTTGACAATGGAATGGGTTTGTCCACCACAAATCTCCATAATTGTCCAGGGTTGGCTGGTAATTTGGGCGATTTTTTGGGCATATTGTTGGGCTAAGGTAGCACTGCGGTATTCGTCAACAAATTTCATAATAATAAAGTCTTAATATTAAGTAGGTGAGCAAATCAAATTGATGATTCAATGATAATTGTTTTATTTTTTCTCCCTGTCTAAATTTATTTTTTTTTAAGAGTTATAAGAGGATTATTTTTGCTAGGATGAGATCTGGATTATCAAGTGATTTGAGAGTTTGTCTATGTCTGCTGCCTCTGCCTCTTTACCTCCTAACTTAGCCCATATTGTTGAACGGTTCAAAAAAAGGTCTGATCCCAAAAAACGCTATGAACAATTACTCTGGTATGCCAAAAAATTAGAGCCAATGCCTGAAGATGGTAAGCTAGAAGAAAATAAGGTTCAAGGCTGTGTTTCTCAAGTTTATATTACCGCTGATTTAAAAGATGGTAAAATTTGGTATCAGGGAGATTCTGATGCTCAATTAGTGAAGGGTTTAGTGGCTTTATTAATTGAAGGTTTAAATGGGTTAACTCCTAATGAAATCTTAGAAGTTACCCCTGATTTTATTGAAGAAACTGGTCTTAACGTCAGTTTAACCCCTTCTCGTGCTAATGGTTTTTACAATATTTTTCAACTGATGAAAAAGAAAGCATTGGGGTTTCAATTAGGAATGTCTGCTTCTTAATTACCTAACTATTCTTCTGATTCAAAATCCAAAGAATGATGATGATCAGCATCAGAAATAGCACGGGTACAAGACCAATGACTAGGCAGAGAAGAAGGCCAACCCATACGAATAGCTTCAGGACAAATTGTCATGACGGTAAGTTGACAGTCAATGAGTTGAAATCCTTCTTTTTCAGATTGCTTAAGGCTCTGTTTTAAGATAGAATCACTTTTAAATTCAGTGGTTCTATTACATTGGATACAAACCATGTGATGATGATGGTTAGGATAGGGATGATTAAGTTCATAGTGCTTGTGGCCTTCTGCTAGTTCTAATTCTCGTAAAATTCCCATCCGAGACATCAATTTAACACTACGATAAATCGTGGAGAGACTAATGGTTTCTCCTCTCTGTTCAAGAAGTTCATAAAGTTCTTCGGCACTGAGATGATGACCTTTGGAAAGGTTTTGGAAGACGTGTAAAATTTTTTCTCGTTGTGGAGTTAAACGCCAACCTCTGGCATTGAGTTCAGCTTTTAGGGAATTGGCAGTGTAGGGAGGCATAATAACTTGCTCTCACAAAGTTCTATTAATTGACAATGATAGTCTTTCTTCAGAGCTATTTGCAACAATTTTGATTTATTGATATTTCATTCTTTCACATTCCTTTCACATTCCCCCAGTCTAAAGCCTGGGGCTATACAAATGAAGCCCGCCTTCGCGGGCTTGTATTCCTAGATTAATCACAAGGGCGAACGGTACTCAATTGTAGAACAATTTTATCAATAGAACCGATCAGAGCGTTGCCAGAGACACTAAAATTGTTGGCTAGAATGCTAAATACCACGATTCCAAAGTCAGGATGATTCATATAACCTGAGAGGGCGCGAACCCCCTTTAATGTGCCTGTTTTGGCGTGAACAGCCCCTTGGGCGGGTGTGCTTTTCATGCGGTTTCTCAGGGTTCCTGTGACTCCGGCAACGGGTAAGGAGGCATAAAATACGTCCCTGGCGGGGGTGTAATACATGGCCCGTAAGGTGGTTACTAAAGCCCTGGGAGTGGCAACATTGCGTCGAGATAAGCCTGAGCCATCTACTTGACTAAAACTGCTAGGATTAACCCCAAGTTGAGTTAAGGCGTTTTTGGCTGCTTGTGGCCCTCCAATATGACGTAACAGGGTGTCAGCGTAATAATTATTGCTTCTGACGTTGGTAACATTAACCCACTCTCGTAAGGATTTTGAACCGACTTTTGATTGGGGACTTAACAAAGATAATGCTGCTGCTGTGGTAAAGATTTTGTTATTAGATGCGGGGATGAATTTTTTATCAGCATTATGGCTATATAAAAGGGTTCCGTCTTCTAATTTTTCGACTAAAACTCCCCAATTATTTTGATAGCGACCAATGATACTATCAAGGGCGGGTTCAATGACGGCAGCACAAGTTCCAACGGTGTTATTTTCTGGAATAGGAACTTCAATTTCAATGGATTCTTCTTCTTGAAAATATTCGGGATCAATGGTGTTTGTGTTGACTTCATTTGCCAAACTGGGGGTTGTCCAAGCAACTGATGCAATGGCAAAAATTGCTAAGGGTTGGAGCCAAAAACGGGTGTATTTCATGATTTTAATGTTTCCTTCACTACCTCGCCTTGTTACTCAAAGGTTTAGCAAGCAATTAAGAAACGTGCTAAAAGGAGTAAGACAATTTACAGAAGAAACTGTATCTTATATGTTCTGATAAGTCAAGCTATTTGATAGTTAATAGTTTAGAGTTGATAGTTAATGGAATTGGGCGAAAATAGAAAGGTTGGGGTAGAATAGTGGTGGTTTAAACACAATTTTTAAGTCTTTAATTTGATGTCAAATGTTCCTTATGTTTCCCGTGACAGTGCGGTAGCTTTAGAAGCTGCTTTTGTTGAAAGGTTGGACAATAATCATGATGGGTTTGTGTTTCATGTTTGGGGTATGGGGGGAGTGGGTAAAACTCGCTTGACTCGCAAGTTGAAAGAAGATTATCAAAATCAGGCAGATTTTCTTGAGGTTTCTTTTGGCTTTACTCCTGATATAGATAACAGCATTAAATTAATGGATATTCTGTATAAACAGTTACCAAATGATAATATTTTACAAAGAAATCTTCTACAAAAAGATCCTTTTAAGCAACTTTATCAACAGTATTGGGACACAATTAATGAGTTAAAAAATACACCTATTGAGGGTAAAAAAGAGGTTGATAAGGAACAAATTAATTTGGTTAAAAGTTTAGTTAGTGAGGGTGCAAGTGCTTTAATTAAATTGACTCCTGCTGCTGCTATTCCTGATACTGTAATTAAGGGAACAACGGAAACAGCGTTTCAAGTGGGAGGTTTAATGTTATCAGCAAAGGATAGAATTGGCTCATTTTTAGATCAACATCAAGCAACGAAGAAAAATAGAGAATTAAAGGCGTTGATGTTGGAACCGATACCGAAGTTAACTAAGGCATTTGTTGAGTCTTTAATACAGCGTAAAAAGCCTGTTGTTTTGGTGTTTGATACTTATGAAAAATCTACTATTGATATTGATGGTTGGTTGTGGCAATATTTAATCGGTAATAGTGACTTAAATAAGAGTAAGGTTTGTCTGATTATTGCTGGTCGAAAAAACATCTTAAAAAATGAACCTTGGCGTAAGTTACAACAGGATAAACAGTTTATTTATGAAAGGGGTTTAGATAAGTTTGATAAAAGTCAAACTAGGCATTATTTAGAACAGATAAATATTACAGATTCAGACATAGTTAATACTATTTTTAAGGTAACTAAGGGTTTACCTTATTATTTAGATAAAATTCGAGAGAGAAAAGAGAGAGGAGATAATATTGATTTTTCTCAGTTAAATCAAGATGTGGTTAATTTGCTATTACAAGGATTAAATAAAACTCAACAGCAAGTAATTCAATTAGCGGCTTGTTGTCGGCGGTTTAATCAACCCATTATTGAAGCTTTAATTAGTCAACAAGATGGGTTATATTTTAAGACAGCAGTAGATGAACAATTAAACTGTTTTGAGTGGTTAACACAACGAGATTTTGTGGAATATATTAATGGAGTATATCGGTTAGATGATGTAGCGCGAGATGTCTTTAGAAAGGAATTTTGGCGACAGGATGAACAACAGTTTAGAGAAACTCATCAAAGTTTAGCTGACTATTTTAAAGCACAAAGAAATGAGAAGATTTTTCCTGATAGTTCCCCTGCTGAACAATATAATAATTCAGATTGGGGAAGGGATACAATAGATTTTCTCTATCATTCTCTTTATGGTGGAAAACAAACCTGTGAAGTTGAATTAATGTCCCATTTATTTGCAGCACGATATTTTAAGCAAGATGAAATAGTGCAGATTCCTGTGGGAGAAATTATGACAGAAGTGGATTTATCTCGTGATGATGAATCGATGTTAATTTATCCCCTACGTCAATTTTTACGAGAAATTATTGTTGCTGTTTTATGGAGTTATGCTGTCTTAGAAAAATATCCGATTAATTATGAATATTTTGAAGAATACAATTTATCTAAGGAGATAATTGATCAAACAATTCACAGATGTTTTCGCCGTCTTAATGCTTTAGAAGGAATCGCAAAGTTTGTTGCTTTACTCTACAAGTCTAAACGCTGTTATCCATCACAAAGACTGAGTTATTTACAACAAGCAAAACAACAAGCAGAAGTGATTGCTACAGAAGATGATCCAGATTTTAGTAGTGAGTTATTTTTGTGGAGTCTGGGTGCAGAATTTTATGAATTAGAAGAATATGAGACACAATTTGATTGTTGTGAAACTGCTATTAAATTTAAACCTGATGACCATGACGCTTGGGTTAAGCGAGGGCTTGCTTTAGGGAATTTGGGAAGGTATGAGGAGGCAATTTCATCTTTTGATCAGGCTTTAGAAATTAAACCTGATTACCATGAAGCTTGGTATATCCGAGGGCTTGGTTTAGAGTTTTTGGCAAGGTATGAGGAGGCAATTTCATCTTTTGATCAGGCTTTAGAAATTAAACCTGATTACCATGAAGCTTGGTATAACCGAGGGGTTGCTTTAGGGAATTTAGGAAGGTATGAGGAGGCAATTTCTTCTTTTGATCAGGCTTTAGAAATTAAACCTGATGATCATCAAGCTTGGTATAGCCGAGGGGTTGCTTTAGGGAATTTGGCAAGGTATGAGGAGGCAATTTCTTCTTATAATCAGGCTTTAGAAATTAAACCTGATTTCCATGAAGCTTGGAATAACCGAGGGAATGCTTTAGGGAATTTAGGAAGGTATGAGGAGGCAATTTCATCTTTTGATCAGGCTTTAGAAATTAAACCTGATGATCATCAAGCTTGGAATAACCGAGGAGTTCCTTTAGGGAATTTAGGAAGGTTTGGGGAGGCAATTTCTTCCTATGATCAGGCTTTAGAATTTAAACCTGATTATCATGAAGCTTGGAATAACCGAGGGAATGCTTTAGGGAATTTGGGAAGGTTTGAGGAGGCAATTTCGGCTTATGATCAGGCTTTAGAATTTAAACCTGATTTCCATGAAGCTTGGAATAACCGAGGGGTTGCTTTAGGGAATTTAGGAAGGTATGAGGAGGCAATTTCTTCTTATGATCAGGCTTTAGAATTTAAACCTGATTTGCATCAAGCTTGGTATAACAAAGCTTGTTATTATGCCCTACAAAATAATGTAACATTAGCCATTGAAAATCTACAACAAGCGATTAATCTTAATCCTAATTATAAAGATATGGCAAAAACTGATACAGACTTTGATAACATTCGGGAAGATAAACAGTTTCAATCATTCCTCAATTCTCTAAATTCACCAGAAGAAGAATAAATGATCATCACAGGTTTAACGGTGTAGGGATATAATACCATTATGTCCTAGAGGGTTTCATCTTTTACAGGGTTTAACGGTGTTAAACCCCTACAAAATATAAACAGGATTAAAAACTAATAAAAGGACTAACATCACCCGCAGAACATCCCGAAAGTGCGGCTAAATTAATCGGTTTTTGCTCAAGACTGGAAGGGACATAAGTATAAGCTAAATCAACCCCTTTACCATTAATAGAAACTTGCCAAAAATCTTGATAACCGACGGTTCCTGCTGCTACTGATTCAATGGTAACAGATCGAGGAACTTTTTCGCCACAGGGTTCACAAAAAAGATAAATTTGTTGATTTAAACTTAAAAATGAGACTGCTTTTAATGCTTGTTCTTTTTCAACGTAAGAACATTGATCAGCGTAAGCAGAATGACTGATTAAAAGGGTTGATAGGATGCTTAAAGTAACAATTTTAAATGGTTTCATCATACTAACTCGCTAAACTTAATTTTGATCCTTTATCGGTTTTATACACTTCTATACGATGTTGAAATGCTTCCTTAAATTGAGGCATATGGGTAACAGCTAGAATGCAAGAAAAATCAGCAGAAATTGCATTAATTGCCGCCACTAAACGCTCACATCCTTCTGCATCTTGGGTTCCAAATCCTTCATCAATAATTAACATTTGTAAAGAAGTTCCTGCCCGTTGTGCTAATAATTTTGCTAAGGCTAAACGAACAGAAAAATTAATCCGAAAAGCCTCACCACCGGAATAAGTTTCATAAGCACGGGTTCCTTTATCATCAGCAATAATAATATCTAATGTATCTATTAGTTTAGCAGATTTTGCGCGGGAACTGCTACCTTTTCCCGCCCGTTGTGTGATAAATTGTATATGAAGTTGATTGCCTGTTAAGCGTGATAAAACTTGATTGGTTTCTGCTTCTAATTGGGGTAAAACATTTTCAATCATTAAAGCTTGAATACCATTTTTACCAAATGCTTTGGTTAATTCTTGATAAATTCTATATTGTTTTTTTACTTGTTTAAGTTGTTCACTTTGTTCCTGAGATTGTTCTTTAAGAGTATCTAATTGAGATAAAGCTTGTTCTAATCTTCCTTTTTGTGCCAATAATTCATCTAATTTTTGTCGTTGAGTTTGAATCTTTTTCTCTAGGGTTATAATTTCCTGACGATTATCTTTTATCTTGTTAAAATACTCGGATAATTGTTTGATTTCCTGTTGTATTTTTTCTTGGTCTTTTTGATTCGCTTGTAATCTATTGTCAACAATATTTAACTGTTCTTCTAATTTAGGATATTGCTGTTTAGCTTCCTGTAATTTTTGATAACTAATCACCAAAGATTGAGATTGACGAATATAGTTAGATACTTTTTGATGATGAGATCTATCATAACCTAATTCTTTAAGGGATTGCTCAACTTGATTGATTTTTTGTTTGATTTCTGAATCATCATGTAATTGTTTAATCTGAATTTGTAACTGGGAAAGTTGTTTGATTAAATTAGGTTTTTGCTGATTAATTATTCTTAGATTACGGGTTGCCTCATCAATTTTAGCTTGCTTAATTTCTGCCCATCTCCACCTTTCAACTTCACCCCTTGCTAACCCATGAGTTTGTTCATCATAATTAAATTCTTGTAATTTTTGATTGATCATTTTTAGTTCTGATTGTAATTCTAATCCGTAGGTTTCTAGGGTTATAAATTTATCAATATTGCCTTTTTCTTGTTGAACTTTCTTTAACTTAATTTTGACTTCCCCTGCTTGATCAAGTTGTGCTTCAATTTGACTAAATTTTTGTTGTAATCTTACATAAGACTGTCCTTCTTTTTCTAATTGTTGATATTCAATTTGTAAAGACTGAATTTCTCGCTTACTGACAGACATTTGTTCCCGTAACAGCCAAATTTGATCTTGAATTTCTTGCTGTTGTTTTTGGGTTTTTCCAATGACATGATGACGGTGATTTTCATCTAATTCTTGTTCACAAAGGGGACAAGCTGATTCAGGAATTTCTAATAGGTTTAATTTCTGTTGTAATTCTTCTGTTTTTTCTTCATGACTACGTTGATTTGCTTTTAATCTTTCTTGCAAAACCTGTCTTTCTTGTGCTTTTTCTTGCACCCGTTTTTGATAAACTTTCTTTTTATCAAGTTCTTGAATCTTACCATCAATATTAATAGCAATTTGTCGTTTTTCAGGAATCTTATCCAGTTCTTCTAAATACTGTTTTTCTAAGATTTCAAGTTGTTCTAATTTTGCTGTTAAGTTGGCTTTTATTTTTTCAAGTTCAGTCTCTAAGGTTTGTTTTTGTTTCAGTAAAGGGGTTGCTTTATGCTGTAATTGATCTAATTCTTGTAATCGTTGACGATGGTGATATAATTTTTGTAGGGCAGCTTTTACTTCTTCTGAACGATTCAAAATTTGCTGTAAGTCTTTTTCTTGTTCTTCTAAATGTTCTAAACGGGTTTGTATTTGTCTAGTTTGTAATTGTAGTTGATTATTTTGTTTTAAAATATCTTGTTCTAGTTGTTGTCTTTTTTGTTGTGCATCTTGATATAATTGAAACTGCTGAGATAAGTTTTCTTCTTCCTTCTGAAGTTGGAATAATTCTTGATATTTATGGTTAATTTCTGCTTCTTGATCAAGCAATTCTTTTTGTTTGGTTAATTGATTAGTTAATTCTAATTTTTCTTGAGTCAATCTTTTTTCATCTTGTTGTAAACTTCGCTGTTTATTTTGTTGCCATCCTAATTGTTCTTCCCAAGTTTTACGCTGACTTTCTTCCTGTTGTAATAGCTGTAATTTTTGACGTTCTTCTGCTTGTAAAATTTGCAAATATTCTAATTCTTTAACCAAGACTTTTTGTTTCTCTTTAATATCTTTCTCTTGAGAAATTTGCTGTTTAATTCCCGATAAATTAATTTCAATTTGTTCAGATTGTCCCTTATATTGTTTTGATAAATCTTTCGCTTGACTCGCTAATTCTTCATATTGATCAAGCTTTAATAAATCTGCTAAAATCTGCTTTCTTTGTGTGGGGGGACGTAACATAAATTCATCAGCCCTTCCCTGACGTAAATAGGCTGAATTAATAAAGGTATCATAATCCAATTTCAAAGTAGAAATAATCTGTTCTTGAGTTGCCCTAATTCCCTTAGCAGTTAATGATAAAAAATCTCCGGCACTTTCAATTTGAAACTCTAAAGAACTATTACTTTTTCCCCGTTGACGACTGCGAATAATTCGATAAATTTGTTGATTACTAATAAACTCAAAATCAACCCGCACATAATCAACCCCAGTATGGATAATATCCTCCTCAGTAACTGCTCGACTTTTACCCCAAATTACCCAGGTAATTGCTTCAAGTAAAGAAGATTTTCCTGCCCCATTTGCACCACAAATACAGGCAGTATGTAACCCTCGAAAATCAAGGATAGCATCTCGATAACTAAGAAAATTTTTGAGGCTAAGTTGCAAAGGAATCATGTTAGCTAGTCAAGTAAAAATAGCTGCCGAATTATCATAGTGCCAACGTACTGTTATTTAGTGTAACTAGATTTCTCTGCATAATTCTAGTCTTTCCCTTTAAACTGTTACAATTATTTATAATCTAAAAAATTATTCCCTGATAGGCATCAAAAAATATAGGGATTATGTCAAAGGTTGGGGCAGGAATCATCTCACCGCGATAATCTAGTAATTGGACAATAAGGAGATAAGCAACGGCTAAAAAGATAGAAATAGCACCAGTAATAATTGCGACAATTTTACCTTGATTCATTAGTAATTTTTCTCCTAGCATTAAATGGCTTAAGCTCTACAGTAACACAGCCTTCTAGGCTGTAACAAGTTGTATTTCGACTGCGCTCAATAACAATTTCGACTGCGCTCAATAACAGCTTGTCGAAGTATGCTTATAAAAAGAGCGTTAAATGTTAGAATAGTTATGCTAACAAACCTAAGTAATTTAGTTAACGAATGACTGAGACAATATTCAGTAAAATTATTCGTCGAGAAATTCCTGCTAATATTATCTATGAAGATGATTTAGCCCTAGCGTTTACCGATATTAACCCTCAAGCCCCTATTCATATTTTAGTCATTCCTAAACAGCCTATTTCTAAGCTAGAAGACACAACAGAAACTGATCAAGCCTTATTAGGACATTTGCTATTAACAGTTAACAAAATAGCGAAAAAAGTGGGTTTAGAAAAGGGCTATCGCGTTGTGATTAATAATGGGGAAGATGGGGGACAAACTGTTTATCATCTCCATTTACATATTTTAGGGGGTCGTTTTATGACTTGGCCTCCTGGTTAGAAACTATTTTGAAATATTTATTTTTTCAGTCCTAAACCCTGAAGGGTTAGGCTAGATAAACAAAGCCCGCCTTCGCGGGCTTATATTTAAGTATTAATCGGTTTTGACTTAGTAAAACGCATCTAAATCTATGGCTTTGGAACCCCCTTCTTTTATCTGTTTTAAGACGCTTTCGAGTTGAACCCAAACTAACGCAGCAATAAAAATGGTCATGGGTAAAGCAATAGAATAGGAAAGCCAAGGATCAAAGAGAAACACCTCTAATCCTGCCGATAAAAAGACACAAATTCCCACACAAATGCCGAGAAAAGGTAACTGTAAACCTGATCCTTTTAACATCTGATTAGCTGGTTTTTTCAACAATTCTCTGACATTCATTTTCAAAGTTGCTTCAAAGGCTAAACCACAGGTAAGTCCCGTAAACAAGCCAACAATTAACAAAAAATAAGGCGGTTCAGGTAAGTAGTACATAAAAGGCAGGTCACGAATTAAACTAATTTAGTTGCTGTTAGTTGTATTGGGAAGAATCGCCGCTACACCTACTGTAGACAGTTCTCGCAGGGCATTAATCGCAGCATCAAATAAATGTTGTGGCTTAAGATCATCGCTAATTAAAGCCCAAATTCTTTGAACTTCTTCTGTGTGTAATCGATCATCTTCTGTTAAGGCCAACAATAATTGATGACGCAAATATCTTCCTTCATCAGACAAGATATATTGTAATCCTAATTGTGCCGTTGGTAACAAGTCAAATTGTTGATCAGAACGGGCAATGGCGATCATATTTTCTAATCGTTGCCATTGGAATTTACCGTCTTTAAATAAGACTTCTAATAACCGTTTTCTTAGTTGGGGAGACTCTCCCGTTAATAAACGTCTTGCCACATAAGGATAGGCAACTTCCACAATTTTGAAATCAGGATCTAAACTGAGTGCTAACCCCTCTTGAGTGATTAAAGATCGAATAATTAGAGCAAACTTTGCGGGAACTCGGAAGGGATATTCATACATCAATGCCGAAAAATCATCGGTGATGGTTTTGAAGTTAAAATCCCCTACACTTTGGCCGATCGCATTGCCTAAAACCTTTTCTAAGGCAGGAATAATGGGCTTAATATCTGTATCTGGAGTTAAGAAACCAAGGTTAACAAAGTCCTGCGCTAAGGCATCATAATCTTGATTAATGAGTTGAACAACTGAACTGGCAATAGTTTCTTTGGTATCTTCTTCTAACTGATCCATCATGCCAAAATCAATATAAGCCATACGTCCATCTAGGGTGGCAAATAAGTTTCCAGGGTGAGGATCTGCATGGAAAAATCCATGTTCTAAAAGTTGTTTTAAGCCTGAAGTAACACCGATTTTAACAATTTCGTAGGGATCAACTCCGGCGGCTTTAATTTGTGCCGTATCGGTTAATTTATAACCTTGAATCCACTCTAATGTTAAGACGCGATCGCCACTATATTGCCAGTAAATTTTGGGAACTTTAACATCTTTATCATTTCGGAAGTTGGCCGCAAATTTCTCGGCATTTCTTCCCTCATTAACATAGTCAATTTCTTCAAACAGCTTGATGCCAAATTCATCAATAATCAGGGTTAAATCATGGCCTAAATTAAGAGGTAAAAATCGACCAAATTGACAAGCAGACCAACGCATTAAAAAGAGATCGCGGGTTAAAGTCGGTCGTAAGTTGGGCCGTTGTACCTTTACGGCCACTTCCTCCCCTGTGTGTAAGACAGCCCGATAAACTTGCCCTAAACTGGCCGCGGCTACAGGATGGGGAGAAATTTCTCTATAAGCTTGATCAATACTGGTTCCTAGGGATTTCTTAATGCTCTCAAAGGCGGTATCATTATCAAAGGGCGGCAGTTGATCCTGAAGCTTGATCAGTTCCCCCAAAAAGTCGGGACGGATTAAGTCGGGACGGGTTGACAAGGCTTGACCAACTTTGATAAAGGTGGGGCCGAGACGGGTGAGAATTTCCCGTAATTCGGCGGCACATTCCTGTTTATTGTCTTTGTCGGGGCTAAACCAGTGATGCCACTGGAGATGGATGAGAAACCAACCGAAAGACCAGATAATGGTTACGGCCCGCCAGATGACGTACCAAGGGCGAAAACTGTAATAACGGGCGATGGCCGCAGGGTTATACTTTTTCAGCTGTTGGATGTTGGAACTAGAGTTTGATAGTTCGGGTTGTTGCCAATTCACAAGGTTTAACTGATGCCTCTGAACTCGAAAGGATGGAAAAAAAGAGATCTTAAAGATTGGTATACAAAAATACAAATATCTTAACTTTTTATTATGACTGATTTCCCTTGTCTTCGCAATCTTTCTTCATCAATCAACCAACATCTTGCTGAGAATCATGGGTTTTTGCGCGAAAAATCTGCCCCTACTCAGTCACAGAATGTAGCTGATTGGGGTTAAGATTGGCATGAACTATCTGGCCATCCCGAAACCAGATCACCCGTTGAGAATGGCGGGCCACCTCTGCTTCATGGGTGACGACGACAATGGTAATGTTTAGCTGATTGAGTTCTTCAAAAATCCCTAAGATTTCGTCAGTTGTGTGGGAGTCGAGGGCCCCTGTGGGTTCATCGGCCAGGAGTAAAATGGGATCGTTAACGATAGCGCGGGCAATGGCCACCCGTTGTTGTTGCCCCCCTGAGAGTTGATTAGGCTTATTGTTAATACGATTCCCCAATCCCACTTTTTCTAGGGCTTCTAGGGCGCGATCGCGGCGTTGTTGCGGAGGAATGCCCGCGTAGATCATCGGCAAAATAACGTTTTCTAGGGCTGTCATTTGGGGCAACAGATGGAACTGTTGAAACACAAAGCCAATTTTTCCGTTACGGATGGCAGCGAGTTCCGAGTCAGGTAGTCGAGATACGTCCACATTATCTAAATAATAGCTTCCTGATGTGGGGCGGTCAAGACAACCGATAATATTCATTAAAGTAGATTTTCCTGAACCTGATGCCCCCATAATGGTGCAGTATTCCCCTTTTTCAATGCTTAGATTAATGTTATCTAGGGCCTGCACAATGGTATTACCACTCCCATAGACTTTTGTGATTTTTTCGAGGCGAATAATAATCGGATGATAAAGGGGAGAGGGTTCGTTAGTTTCGGGAGTGTTTTGGGTTAGGGAAAGACTGTCTGAAGTCATGATGAGCTTAAGAACTTTATTATTTTTTTATGATAACATAAATTCTAGATTTTTGCCTGTTAACTATTCACTATTATCTTGCAGAAAATGGCTAAATTTTATCCTAACTTAACCCCTGAATTAATTCAGTTTATTGAGGAGCAAAAAATATTCTTTACAGCGACTGCACCAATGGAGGGAAGGATTAATTTATCTCCGAAAGGAATTGATACTTTTCGCTGTTTAGATGAGCAAACTGTGGGTTATCTTGACTTAACAGGGAGTGGTAATGAAACCTCTGCTCATCTCGAAGAAAATGGACGCATGACGATCATGTTTTGTAGTTTTTCGGATAAACCTTTAATTCTTCGTCTCTATGGTAATGGCCGAGTTATTCGCCCCAGAGATGAAGCATGGGACAATTTTTCTGGTTATTTTTCTTCTTTTCATGGACAAAGACAAATTATCTTATTAACCATTAATTCGGCGCAGACTTCCTGTGGGTTTGGTGTTCCAATTTATGAATATCAAGAAACTAGAGAAACACTAATAGAATGGGCAGAAAAAAAAGGAGAAGCGGGAATTTATGATTATTGGGAGCAGAAAAATCAAAAAAGTATTGATGGTTTACCCACTAAGTTAATAGTTGATAATTAAAATTTTAGTAGTAAGGGGACTATCTTCCGGCGATCGCAAATTTTCTACTAATTATTGAACTTCTAGGGGTGGGGGTGGCGTTAAACGAGAAATAATGGTTCTTCAGGACATATTATGCTAACCTATTAGCACTCTTAAACAGCTTATTGTTGACCTACTACTTAATAAAATACAATTCATCGTGATTGAATTTGTGCAAACCCGCCTACTTTCCTCGAAAATAGTACAATTATTAACCCGTACTATTGTTAAATGGCAACAAGACGAATGCTTAGAGATGGGAGCAGCACTATCATATTATGCTATCTTTTCCCTATTCCCTATTTTGCTGGTTATTCTCAGTATTACAGGGTTAATTCTTGGCCCCTATACCAGTGCTTATAGTCAGATTTTAACCTTTGCTAAAGGGGCTTTACCTCTGGAAGCTTATAAAATAGTAGAAAGTACCTTAGTCCATCTCAATGAGAGCAGTTTAGGGGCGGGATTAATTGGTTTTGCTATCTTATTTATCACTGCAAGTCGCATTTTTAATGCTTTAAATCGGGCCGTTGATAAAATATGGAAAGTTCATGAAAATCAAATTATTCGTGATGGTTTGATTTGGCGAGTCATTGACTTTATTAAAAATCAAATTGTAGCTTTCTTGCTGGTACTTAGTACAACAGCTTTAATCTTAATTTCTTTATTATCCAATATTGCCTTAAAAGTTATTTTAAAACTGCTCAAAGATGTAGAACAAGTGGTTAGTTGGTTTAAAGTAGATGAAGCCTTACTTTGGAATACTTTACAAGTAGGCGTTACATTTTTGCTTTTAACTTTAGTGGTTATGGTGTTGTTTAAAACTCTGCCGTCTCCCAGAGTAAAATGGGGAGATATTTGGTTAGGTGCTTTAATTACAGTTAGTCTATTTTCTTTGCTTCAAGGATTAGTTGGAAGTGGCGTAATTCGCATTGGTGAACAATTTCAAGCTTATGGCGTAATTGGGGGGTTTATGGTACTATTATTTTGGATTTATATCATTTGTCAAATCTTCTTTTTAGGTTGTGAATTTACCTATGTTTATACTCATTTATTTGGCAGTCGTCGGCGTAAATAGACAGACCTTTGTATCAGCAGTTTCTAATCAATTCGGCTAACTTTTCTGCGCTATCTATCACCGCTAAAGCTTCAGTATTTTTTGCCATTTGTTGTAGTTTATCGTGATTTTTTAGTAAATCTAATACAGATTCTGTTAATTTTTCTGCGGTTAATTCTTGCTGAGTATAAACATAAGCGGCCCCCGCTTCAACAAATACCTGAGCATTGTAAGATTGATGATCTTCTGCTGCAAAAGGATAGGGAATCAAAATAGCAGGAGTATGGGTAATAGCTAACTCAGTTAATGTTCCTGCACCCGCACGACTTACTGCTAAGTTTGCCCGTTGTAAAAGTCCCGCCATATTGTCATAAAAAGGCAAAGAAATGTATTGAGAATGGGTTAAACTATCAGCATCAGGGTCATTATTTCCCGTTAAATGTACCACATAGGCCCCCAATTCTAACCAAGCAGGAACAGATTGACGCACTAATTGATTGACAGATACGGCCCCCTGAGAACCACCTACAACCACAATTAAAGGGGCATTTTCAGGGATATTTAAGTCTAAAGGTTGTTGGGTATAAAATTGCGATCGCACAGGGGTACTGACCCAAATTGTTCGGCCTTGGGGCAAATATTTCGCTGTTCCTTCAAACCCTAAAGCAACGGTGTTACAAAAACGACTTAATAGCTTTGTTACCTTACCCGGAATAAAATTAGATTCATGAAGAATTGCAGGAATTCCTGCTAAACAAGCGGCTAAAATAGCCGGACTAGCAATATATCCTCCTGTGGTAAATACTAAGTCAATTTGCTGCTCTTTCAGTAACTTTTTTACTTGAAAGATTGACCCAATTAACTTTAAGAAAATTTGTAACTTTTTGAGGGGAGAACGAGTTTGAAAGCCTTCGACTGAGATAGTATGTAAGGGATAGCGATCGCCCACTAAAGTTTGTTCCAAACGGTTAGGAACCCCTAACCATTCAATCTCGTAGTCCGGTAAATTTTCCGCAACAGCAAGGGCCGGAAATACGTGGCCCCCTGTTCCACTCGCAGCAATTAATAAACGAACCATAAGAACCAAATTTTCCTTACAATCAGGTTTGTGTATAAAGCTAAAACCCATTTTAAATGAGTTTTAGCCGTTGCTTATTGCTTTTTAACATCCCGCGCCATTTTACGGAACATATCCATGCTATCATCACCCTGACGACGCTCCGCTTTAGCTGCCTCAGTGGGTTGAGTCGAAGAAGTAGCATCATTGCTATTCATGACAACGCCATCATCTCCAGATGTTTTCTTGTCCATTGAAGAAACTTCTTGGATAATTTCGCCACCTTTACCTCCTGGACGCTTGGGAAATGTACGCTTAATGGTATTGGGTTTACGCATAAACTCGACGTTTCCGAGAGTTTTCGCATCATCATCACTCAAGAAAAAGGCTTCCTTATTTTCTGCTTGGGCATTATTAGTGTCGGGTTCATCGACGTATTTGGCCTTACGACCGCTAAACAGCCCGAAAAATCCTGCCATTGGGGTTTTGTCTCCTAAATGATTTTCTGAATTCAAATATTGCGATATATTAAATTTTATCAAAATTTGTTACAAAGTTAAGCAAAATTGAGAGAAATCTGATTTTTTTTACACCCCATCAAAAACGGGTCGGTTGCTGACGAAGCTGCTCTAAGTCTAAGGCTGACAGATGTTGATAAGTATGATCTATCAGTCCTTTTCCCCGTAAAAATCCCGTATTTGCTCCAGGACAGAGATAATTGAGGGTTTCTGCTGAAAAGCGATCGCGTAATTGGGCCACACTTTGCAACTGACGAAACCAGTGAAAGGTTTTAGCTAAGCGTAAAGGGGTAATCTGGCCCTGATTATCAGGGAGAAGATGCCGTCCGGTAAACAAAACCCCCTGATGATGCTGCCAATAGACACAGGAAGACCCTGGAGAATGGCCCGGTGTCCAAATGCCAGAGATATTATCCCCTAAGACAATTTCCGTCTCAAAAGTCGTTACAGGGACTTCTGGCAACAAATACGCTTCTTGTTCCTGGATAACCACCTCACAGTTAAGGCGTTTTTGCCAATTTTTAACTGATTGACCGATACCCCCGCGATGGGTAATAAATAAGCATTTAACGCCCCCATGCTGCTGTAAAAAGCTATAATTATCTTCATCGAGGAAAGGACAATCTATCAAGACATTACCTGCTTTTTCGACAATTAAATAAGCTGTTCCCCCTAAAATCTCCCGATTGGGAGGAAAAGCAAACAATCCTTCTAACAACAGACGAGGGGGTTTAGAGGCTTTCACGGTTTTTGGATTCATTTATGTTAAAAACTTACCTACAATGGAGAATAGGTGCTATCTCTCTATTATTGCTTTGATTGAGCATACTCCCTAACACAATCTGAATTATTCAATATGTGGTTACTTTTAATTATTTTAGGCGCAATTACATACTTTCTCGTTAAGCGCAGTGTCGCCCCCATTACCCGTACCCCTGTCTGGATCATTTGGTTGGTGATGATGATGCCAGCTTTAGTTTGGACAATTTGGTATGAATTTGTGGGCCAGGATCAGCCGATGCCCTTATTATTAGTGGTTGCGCCCCTAATTATCTGTTTTACGGTATATGTCTGGTTAATTCGACTCGGACAACCTACCACCTCAGACAAAAATATTAAGGAAAATTCAGCCATAGTTGATTCCCAAGACACAGAGAAATCTACTGAAGAATCCCAAAAACTTCGCCCGATCACAATCAATGAAGAAAAATCATTAAGAGATTGTTTTCCTTGGGCAGTTTATTACCTACAAAATTTAGATTATCGTCCCCAGGCCATTCTCTGTCGGGGTAAGTTGCGAACAGCACCAGAAGAAGCTTATAAATCGATTAAGAAAAATATTGAACAGGTATTTGGCGATCGCTTTTTAGTTCTATTTCAAGAAGGTTTAAGCGGTGGTCCCTTCTTTGCTTTAGTTCCGAATCCTTGGGCCAAATCTGATAAGAAGGAAACAGAAAAACCCTTAACTCGCCCTTTCTTTGCTTTGGGGTTATTATTAGTTACTTTATTAACAACGACTTTTGTTGGGGCCGAAATTGCCGGAGTTTCTAGGGAAATGATGGAAGCAAATTCCCGTGTCTTGTTGCAAGGTATTCCCTACAGTTTAGGATTAATTGCTATTCTCGGTCTTCATGAATTAAGTCACTATTTTACTGCGGTTCGTTATAAAATTGCCACGACGTTACCTTATTTTATTCCCATTCCTTTCTTTTTAGGAACCTTTGGGGCATTTATTCAAATGAAGTCTCCTGTGCCTAATCGTAAGGCTTTATTTGATGTGGCAGTGGCTGGGCCATTGGGAGGATTTATCATCACTATTCCTCTGTTGTTGTGGGGACTTTCTCTTTCAGAAGTAGTTGATCTTCCTCTGAATGAAGCTTCAACTCTCCTCAATTTTCAAGCCCTTGATCCGCGATTTTCCTTTCTTTTTGCTGTTTTGGCTAAATTAGTTTTAGGGAGTAGTTTTCTGGTGGGAAAAGCTGTTCATCTTCATCCCTTGGCAGTATCTGGATATGTGGGATTAATTGTTACAGCGTTGAATTTAATGCCCGTTGGACAACTGGACGGAGGCCATATTATTCATGCTATGTATGGTCAACGAACTGCGATTATTGTTGGCCAATTAACTCGGATTTTTATGTTAGTTTTGGCTATGATTCGACCGGAATTCTTAATTTGGGCGATCCTTTTATTCTTAATGCCTGTTTCCGATCAACCGGCCCTTAATGATGTAACAGAATTGGATAATAAACGGGATTTATTAGGGTTATTTTCCTTGATTTTGTTACTCTCAATTTTATTGCCTTTACCTGGGGCGATCGCTAATTGGCTGAGTATTTAATCATTTTTTCTGTCTTCCTTGCCATTTCTGTCACGGTTTATTCTGACATCAAATACCGGAGTTTCCACCAGGTGGAATGTGGCTGAAGCATAGGCAACGCGATCGCCTGTCATCAAGAATTCATCGAGAATGCGCGTAAAAAGTTGATCTCTTTTCACCCGTCGGGATTTGTAGTCAACGACATAACGTAGGGTAAATTCCATCCAGTTGTCAGTTGTCACCAGGCTAACGGCCGGCTCAATTCTGGCATTTTCAATCAAATACTTATGTACCATTTCTTGCCAATGAGTGTTGGCATGAGGGACGTACTCTCCGACGACTTCTTCTGCTACTCGCTGAAGAATTTCTCTGGCTAAATGGTGATCGCTTCCATATTTAACAGGTATGACAATTTCATCCCAGACAAAAGGAAAATCAGCCGAATAGTTGTAAACAGGTTCTTTGAAGACAAAACTATTGGCAATGCGGACGATACGACCATTGTACAAGTCAGCTTTTACCCAAGCCCCAATTTCCATGACCGTAGTTCGCAAAATACTGATGTCAATTACGTCCCCCATAATGCCCCCCAGTTGAATTCTGTCTCCTGGGTTGTAAAATTGTCCGAGGGAAATAGCAAGCCAACCAGCAATACTAGCGATGACTTCCTGGAGGGCAAAGGCAACCCCCGCACCAATTACCCCAAAGACTACGGTTAACTGTCCCAGGCGATCGCTAAAAACAATCGTAACAAACAGAACAATTGCTAAATAGCCGATGAAAGTGATGACTTTGCGGAGGTAGTAGCTAGTATCGGAATTGGGAATATAGCGCGGCAGAGAACGGCTCAGATAGCGGAAAATGACATTAATCACAACAATGCCAATGGCAATTATAATCAGCTTAATTACAATTGGGTTAGAGAACCAATTCTGAATTAATCTGAATAGGCTGTGTTCTTTTCGATATTGAGCGATAGAAGTTTTTATTTTTTGTAGATATTCTGCGGCTAACTGTTTTTGCGTTTTACCTGCTGCCTTGGCATCGCTTTCTGTAATTCCAATCAGGACTGTATCTTTTGAGGAAACAATTTCTACTCCCTCGACTTCTGCTACCTGAAAAGAATCAAGAGGAATGGAGAAATCTTTAGCCAATCCTTCAATTCTGTTACTGATTTCTTTGGCTCGTTGTTGTTGGGAAGCTGGCCCAAATTTTTCTTGGATAACAAAGAGGGTTTCATTGTTGAAAACCACTGAGCCATCATTTAACTTGTTTTCAGAGTTAGGACTTTTCTGAGAATAAGCTAATGAATTACTTAAAACAATCAGACAAGTCACTAAAACAAAAATCATCAATGCTTGCCAATGTTTTTTCATAACATTACAATCCAAAAATTCCAGCAGAAAACTTATTCAGCCGAATGACGATCTATTTTGTCTAATTCTTGGGCTAAATTTTGATATTCATCCGATTGAAACCCAACCACAGAACGCACTCCTTCTAAGGTAGAAAGAATATTTCGGGGGTCCATAAACATTACTTTGCTGCTTTCGCTGCTGCCTATTTTTACTCCCATATCGAGATAATTTTGGGCTAATAAAAATTGTAAAGCTTCACGAGCATTGGGATCAGAACTTAATTTTTGTGAGAGTATATCCACCGCTTTTGCTACAGCTTCGGCTTTTAAGATTTGTTGTTGACGTTCCCCTTCTGCTTTCAGAATTTCCGATGTTTTCCTCGCTTCTGCCTGTAAAACTTGTGATTCTGCTTGTCCTTGGGCCGAGTTAATAGCTGAGTCTCTTTCCCCTTCAGAAGTTAAAATTGCAGCCCGTTTTTTTCGTTCTGCTGCCATCTGTAATTCCATGGAATCTAGCACTGCTTTTGAGGGTACAATATCTCTTAATTCGACTCTGGTAACTTTCACTCCCCAAGGGTCTGTAGAAATGTCTAATTCTCTCAATAAAAGCTCATTTATTTCAGTTCTAGCAGTAAAGGTTTGATCTAGTTCTAACTTACCCATTTCTGAACGAATTTGGGTTAAGACTAGATTCACCATGGCCAATTGGAGATTTTCTACTTTATAATAGGCTTTCTCCATATCCATGATACGCCAATAAACTACAGCATCAGCAGTAATAGAAACATTGTCTTTAGTAATACAAGATTGTGGGGGAATATCAATCACCTTTTCTCGAATTGTCCCCTTATAAACAACCCGATCAATAAAGGGGACAACAAAGTTTAGCCCCGACCCCAGTTTTTTATTATAGCTGCCCAATCTTTCGATTAAATATTCATTTTTTTCATTGACAATTTTTACTGAACCAAACACTGCTGAACCACCTAATGCCAGGAATACTAAAAAGAAAAACTGACCCATTTTAAAACCTCCTTGAAAAATTAATTGTTCGCGTTAAGATCTGGGTAAAAATTCTGGCAAAATAATTAATGTGTTTCCTTTTCTTGTCACAATATAAACTTTTTGATGAGGTGCGATCGCTATTTTTTCATCAGCACAAATGGCCTGCCAAGAATTTCCCTCATACAAAACTCTTCCTGTTCTTCCTGGTTCAATTGCCGTTAAGGTTTCTCCTTCTTCAGCGTCCCCCAAATTAGGATTTAAGGTTTTTTTGACGGAAACAAATCGCCGAGAACCTACTACAAAAAGAGTAGATAAACTTAACCACAAGATAACCTGTAGGGGAAAGTAAGGAATAATTAAAGCGATCGCAGCAACAACAATGGCACTAATTCCCATCAGAAAGGACACAAAGGCCACTGGAAATATTGCCTCCATCAAACAAAGTGTAGCACCTGCAATCAACCAAAGTAAAGACGGACTAACCATAACGGGATTTTAAAGTTGGGATTGGGATTTTTAGATTGAGGGATTGATTGTACAATTTTATGATAACCTTTCTTTTAAGATGCGTTACACTAAAATCACAAAAAAACAAGTTTCTTAAGGAAATTTTACAATGTTTGATTTGAGTCTATTGTTCAACTTGGCCAATGTTTATGTCTTACCTTTTTGGTTATTAATGGTTATTTTACCTAAATGGGGAATCACCGAAAAAGTCATGTCTTCCTATCTTCCCTTTGTTCCCTTAGCGGGGTTGTATATTTATCTTTTTTCTGGTAGTCTCGATCCGGAGTCTGTGGCGGCATTTTCTAACCCAACTTTACCGATTTTAGCACAACTTTTTAGTCAAGAACCTGTCATGTTAACGGGATGGGTTCATTTTATTGTCTTAGATTTATTTACGGGACGATATATTTATTTGGACGGCCAAACAAAAGGAATTTGGACAATTCATTCTCTCATTTTATGTTTACTTGCTGGCCCTATTGGTTTACTGTCTCATATTCTGACTTCTTGGATACAATTAAAGTTCTTTAAAGCTGAAGAAGTTAAAGTTAGTGCTACTTGATAGAGATGTTGTCTAATAATTCCCCCTTTTTTAAGGGGGGTTTAGAGGGTAACTCAAATAACCCCAGATTCCAAATAATTAATGGTTCCAGTATTAGAATTAATCTCGACTTCTATACCCATAGGAAAAGTCAATACAGGTTCAATGTGACCAATTTGTGCGCCAGACCAAGCCGGAATTCCTAAAGGTTTAATATGATCATTTAACACTTCTTCTAAGGTTAAAGAGGCATAATCTCCATCGGGGGAACAGTTAACACATTGGCCAAAAATAAACCCCGATAAATCATCTAAAATTCCAGCCACTTTAAGATGAGTGAGTAAGCGATCAATGCGATAAATATTTTCTCCCACATCTTCAACAAAAAGAATATGTCCTTTAAAATTTGGCACATATTGAGAGCCAATAATTCCCGATAAAACAGAAAGATTTCCCCCGATTAATTTACCTTTTGCTGTCCCTGGTGTAATCGTATTAATACGATTTTTTACCTGCATTAACCTATCTGCATCTTCCCCATCAGGTTGATTTTTAAAGGTTACTTTTTGCCCTAAAAATAAAGTCTGTTTAAAGGAATTTACTTGATCGGTTCGCCATGATGTAAACCCATTGGGGCCATGAAATGTCACTAATCCAGTTTTAGCATAAATAGCTATTAATAAGGCAGTTAAATCACTAAATCCGATAATAATTTTAGGGTTATTTTTAATTAAATTATAATCTAAATAAGGAAGCATTCGAGCGCAACCCCAACCGCCACGAATTGGTAATAAAATATCAATTTTAGGGTCGGCAAAAAATTGATTGATATCCGCAGCACGGTCTTGATCTTTGCCCGCTAAATAGCCATATTTATCTAATAAATGGGGAGCCAAATAAGGCACTAAACCCAAAGCTTTAACAGCATCTTGAACAATATCAATATCTTGTTTAATAAAAGTTGTTCCCGCAGGACTTACTAACCCAACTCCTGAACCTGGTTTGAGTTTTCGGGGTTTAATAATAGGAGAATTAGCTGCTAACATGGTAGAAGAAAAGGAAGATAATAGGGTTAAACTGGCGAGAGAAGCGGTTAAGAATTGACGGCGGTTTAAGGACATTTCTAATTAACATCATTTCTTTTTATTTAGTATACAATAGTCTGTGACTAAGGAAATTTAATTAGAATAATCTCTCTTTGTTTAACTTTCAAGACATTTCTCCCATAGTCCATCAGGTTCATTATCGTAAACGTCTTTTAAGCCTTCTTCTGCCAAAATCTCATAGTCATTCACCTTTAGTAGCTTTAAGGTTATATTTGGTTCTAATGTGTAAATATAAAGTTCATCATCTTTAATATCAAATTTTTCTTTGATTTGCTCAAATTTTGCTATTTCCATTTTAATTACCTTTTTTGTTGCCTCGATAAGTATGGACAACAAATAAAAGTTGTCAGATGGCACTCATTCCTATTGTGACATAGAAAACCATATTTCTCGTATTTTTGTTTTAATATTTTGCCAATCACTTGATTCTAATTGCCCTAAGCGTCGGTTTATCAAAGACTTAGCTAAAGTATTGATTTTATGTAATCTAACTGTTGAGGGTCGTAATAAACCTGCTTTTTGCCATTCGTTAATGTGAATATCAAAATCGGTATAATGTGGTTTACTGGTAATTCTGGCGATGATTATATCCTCATCACCTGTATCTAACAAAACTAACCCTGGACGACTTTTTTTATCTGTTGTTTCAGTAAAGAAGAAGTCAACTAATACAATCTCTCCAGAAAAATAATTATTCATTGATTAAATTTGATTATAAATTTCATCTTCTTGGCTATAATCAGCAAAAAATTGTTCTGCTGCTAAACGTGACCAATCTTGATTTTCTGTGTTTTCTATCGGGGAATCTTCATTTACTAGAATAATCACTCTTACTTCTTGATTAGGTGGTAATTTGTGACGTAAATTTTCAGGCTGTTCTAATTTACCATCAGGGGAAATTTTTGTATTAAATTCGTAAGCTTTCATCTTGCTGACTAATAAATGATTGTATTGTTTAATTTTAGATGATGATTAAAAATTATTCAACCCTCACAGAAAACCGTTAAATTATTGTAGGGGCATAATACCATTATGCCCTAATATCTGTTGCTTAAATTTATAAAATAAAATTAATAGTCTTCGTATTCAGAGTTTTATGGTTCAACAAAGTAAATTTCTCGGCGTACCCATTGCCAAATAAGTTCTTGTTGTTCTGGGGGAAATTTACAACTATCTAACTCATCTTGTACTTTATCTATATATTTAGAATCAAATCGAGCAAGGAATGTATAGAGAATATGATTTAAAATATCTGGTTCATCTTCCGAAAAATCCAGGAAAGAAAAAATAGAAGGATAGTAGGCTCTCCCGTACCTGTGGTGATAAGTAAAGCTTATAATTCGTAGGGTGGGTTAGACGCGGCAACGATTTTGAGGAAAAACTAATAAGTTTTAATCCGCGTCGTAACCCACCATCTTAAGTATTGTATCTGATTATACATTTTATACCAAGATGTCGGGAGAGCCAACTCCTCTGTAATCAAGCGATCACTTACTCAGTAGGTGGTTACAAATAAATTTAGGAAAAACAGGTGGGCAATGGTCACAATAGTCTCTAAATAAGGGTTTTAAGATTTTAGTCGGCATTACCCACCCTACAGGTTGAAAAAAGAAAAAAGATTAAACCCTTGCTTATTTGTCCTAAACCCGTTAGAATAGCCATTAATTTTTGTAAAGGTTAGAAATCTTCAGCATTACCCCTGATTGATGGTAATGTATAAGACCATTAGCCTAAGCAAAGCTACCTAAGGAGGCGTGTCATGCACCAACTCAAACAATATTGGGTTGCGGAAAGACTCGACAAAGACTTAGGAGATCCCTTGACTCCTGAGAATGTAATGTCGTTTAAAAGAGTGGTTGACATCGATGAGACTGAGGAATTCCCTCACTCAGAGATTGAATGGCTCTACAATTGGAAATTGCAACATTACTATGTTCCGGCGGAGTGTGGTGGGGAGTTTACCTCTTTTGAGGAATTTTTATCTTTTGTTCGTGTCTTGTGTCGTCGAGATCAAACCATAGGGATAGCCTTTACTACCCTATTTTGGTCTTTTATCACTTGGATGGCCGGGACACCAGAACAAAAGAAAATGTTATCCCATTTTATTAAAAATGAGAATGGGGCTATGTGTTTAGGCTATTCTGAACGAGAACATGGGAGTGATCTCGTTGGGGGCGATTTAACGGCCAAAAAAGTACCAGGGGGATATATTCTCAATGGGGAAAAATGGCCGATTAATCGCGCTACAATTTCAGGAATATCCTACATTTTGGCCAAAACTGATCCTGAAGGGGGGCCAAAATGTTTAACCTTGTTTATGGTGGATAAACGAGAACTTAACCCTGATAATTATTACAATTTACCCAAAATTCTCACCCATGGCATTCGTGCTTCTGATATGAGTGGGATCGGGTTTAAAGATTGTTTTGTTCCTGACTCCATGCGGATAAAAGAAGAAGGAGACGGGTTAGAATTTGCCTTAAAAGGCTTTCAAATTACCCGAACTTTTTGCGCGGCTTTTTCCCTCGGAGCAGCAGATACAGCCTTAAGAACTACCTTAAATTTTGCGCTTAATCGGGTTGTTTACGGGAAAAAGGTCTTCGATCTACCTCAACCTCGTAAAGTCCTGACAGATGCCTTTTTAGATATCTTAATCTGTGATTGCGAAACCATTGGGGCCGCCAGAGGATTTCATGTTATCCCCGAACAATTTAGCGTTTGGGCCTCGGTGACAAAATATTTTGTCACAACCCAGTTAGAAACCATGATCAACAACGTCTATACGGTTTTAGGATCACGGTTTTATATGCGGGAAGAACATGATTATGGCATATTTCAAAAGGTACTGCGAGATAACTCCATCATTAGTATGTTTGATGGTAGTACCGTCGTAAATTTACACGCTTTAATCTTACAGTTTCGGCAATTAACTAAATATCGGGCCCGTAGGAAACCAGAAGCGATCGCACAATTACAACACCGACTCGAAATCATTTTTTCTTTGGAAAAACAGATTCCTCAATTTGAACCCGAAAAATTAGAATTATTTGGCCGTGGTGTGGATGATCCCTTACAAGGGTTAGAAATTGCGCTAAAACAGTTAGAAGCGTTAAAAGAAATTTCTGATGTGGATGAGGAAGTGTTAGTAAACCTGATGGGTTTGGGTAACTTAATTCTAGAGGAATTAAATGACCATGATGAGTTAATTACGAACTCAAAATTTGAATATGGTCATGATCAGTCCCCAGAGTTGTTTGAAATTGCCAAAAAATATTGTATCCTTCATGCAGCCACCTGTTGTTTACAGATGTGGCTTTATAATCGGACAATTTTAGGCGAATTTTTTGCAAAAGGGGAATGGTTAGTCTTGAGTTTACATCGACTTTTACGGATGATTAGACCCTTACCCTATAGCATTTCTGATGCTTATGTCGCCAATCTGGCTGAGGAACTGCTAAAACTGTATAAAGAAGATAAACTTTTTTCAATAGTTCCCTTTCAACTTGCTCAATCACCACTAACAGAGGATCGCTCCTATGCAACTTCAAAGCTCCAGCTTAAAGCTTGATAACCCCACAACTGCCCCAACTCCTGTAGAAGCCGTTCAAAATTGGCTGATTAAGCAATTAGCTGAGCAGCTTTCCCTTGATCCTACTACAATTAAAGTGGGTGAACCCTTAACCCGTTATGGGTTAGATTCCATTGATGCTGTTACTTTGGTCGGAGATCTCGAAGATTGGTTAGATTTAGATCTTCCAGATACCTTGTTTTGGGATCATTCTACCATTGAAAAAGCGGCTCAGTATTTGGAGGAGAATTATGAGCTTGCTGATGCTTTAGAAAAAATAGACACAGAAGCAGCCGAAACTCCCGTTAACAAAACCCCAGAAAACAATACTGAGAAAAAAGGTTGGGGAAACCTCTTTGCAAAATTCAAATAAAGGATAAGATAGAGAGTTATAAACGGGGTTAGTAAGGAATTTTACTTAACTAACCCTAGTTTGTAATTCATGATTAAATCTATTCTATGAACTACTCTGATTTTTCGTTTTGGTGGATCTTAATCCTGTTTAGCGTTCCCTTTTTGACGGTTCGCTTCCTCGCTAAGTCTTCTAATCTCTGGCGAGGTTTTTTTGATAGTATTGGTATCCTGGTATTATCTCTTTTATTATTTTTTCATGCTAGTCGCCCAAGTTTCATTATTTTCATTGCTGAGCTTATTTTTAATTACTTGATGGTAGCTTGGATGTTACGCTGTGAAGGAATTAAAGCGAAAGCAATTGCTACGACTGTTATTATTATTGATATTGCTATTTTAGCTTATTTTAAATATTTTACCTTTTTTGTCGAAGATGTCATTGGATTATTAATAAATATTCCTGAAAACTGGAAAGAATTATCACCCATTCCTGTTAGTAACCGTATTCCTCCAGGACTCTCATTTTATACCTTTCAGATGGTAGCTTTTGTAGTAGATTCTTTCACAGCGAGGAAGAAGAAAGCTATCGGCTTTATTGATTATGTTAACTTCGTTTCTTTCTTTCCTCAAATTGTTGCTGGCCCCATTGAGCGTCGTAGAGATTTATTACCTCAAATTGAATCTTTTCGCTTTAAATTTACTATAGAAAACTTTGAAACAGGATTAAAATGGATATCTCTTGGCTTTTTCATGAAATTTGTTTTAGCCGATAATATCGCTCCTTATATTGATTTAAAGATTGCAGATAATGCTTGGATTGTTTGGTTTTTTGCCTTGTTATTTACCCTAAGAATTTACTTTGATTTTGCAGGTTATAGTTTTGTTGCTGTTGGTCTTGCTTACTTTTTAGGAGTTAAATTAACCGTTAACTTTTTAGCCCCTTATACTTCCCAAAGTATCAATGAATTTTGGCGACGTTGGCACGTTACCTTAAGTACATGGTTCCGAGATTATGTCTTTTTGCCCTTAATGGGTTCTAATAAAAAATGGGCAGCTTTTTATCTATTTTTAACCTTTACCTTATCAGGATTTTGGCATGGTGCGGCTTGGAATTTTATTATTTGGGGAGCTTATCACGGCGCATTATTGTTAGTATTGAGATATCTAGGCCGCCCTTTTTACGGGTTCCTGGGTAACTATATTCCCCGTCCACAAGTTGTCTCTTGGTTTTTGACCTTTAGTTCAGTAACATTAGGATGTCTGTTCTTTATGGAAACGAATAGCCACCGACTGTTAACTAAATTACAGACTTTAGTGACTCCTAGTGCTTATTCTTTAAATAACTTGCAAGCTGTCTTCGGGTCGTATAGTATTAATGAAACCTTAGCCCTGCTTTTTGTCCTCGCATTATCAACCTTTATTCTTGTGATGGAACAAATCGCTGTTTGGCAAGGTAAATTTGAATATGATTTATTATTGTCTCGGTGGTTATCACCTGTTTTATTGGGTTTAACAATTCTCTTAGCGGCCAACACACCATCAGAGTTTATTTACTTTGAATTCTAATGAATAACAAAAATGTCATCAATATTTGCGTTTTAGGGGGCGGTTTTAGCGGTTTATATACTGCTTTATACCTTAGCCACTTTCCTCAAGTAAAATCAGGTCAATGGCGCATTACTTTAGTCGAACGCAATGATCGCTTTTTATTTACTCCCTTATTATACGAATTAATTACAGGAGAATTACAACGCTGGGAAATTGCCCCATCCTATCAAAAATTGTTGGCAGGAACCCCCATAGAGTTTTGTCAGCATACTATCAAAAAAATTGATTTTGATGGCCGTAAAGTTGCCTTAGATAATGATGATTTACTGAGTTATGATTATTTAGTGTTAGGGTTAGGAACCCAAAACCGTTGGGCAGATATTCCAGGGTTAAAAAACCATGCTTTAACCTTTCGTACATTAGAAGATGTGGAACGGTTACAAGCTAAAATTCATCTGTTAGAAACCTCTGAACGGAAATATTTACGGGTGGCAGTGATTGGAGGCGGCCCCAATGGCGTAGAATTATCTTGTAAGTTAGCAGATCGCTTAGGAAAACGGGCTGAAGTTTTATTAATAGAACGGGGAAATCAGATTTTAAAAGGCTTTTCTCAAGGTGTTCTTTCAGCTTCCTATCGTGCTTTAGGTTCCCGTCGTGTGCAGTTATATTTAACCACAGATGTTAATGAAATAACAGCAGATTCTATCTATTTAACCCATGTTGAACAGGAATTAAGTTTACCTGTTGATTTGGTAATTTGGGCTGCAGGAACTCAGTCACGGCAATTAATTAAAGAGTTAAATTGTCAACATAGTGGTGGTGATAAACTTCTAATTCATCCGAGTTTGCAATTAATTGATTATCCAGAGGTATTTGCATTAGGAGATTTAGCGGAAATAAGTTATAAAAATAAGCGTATTCCTGCGACTGCTCAAGTAGCTTATCAACAGGCAAGTTGTGCGGCTAAAAATATTGCGGCTGTTATTGAAAGAAAACCCTTAAAATCTTTTCATTACCTTCATTTAGGGGATATGCTAACATTAGGAAGAAGAACCGCTATTGTGTCTAGTTTCTTCTTAAATATTGATGGACAATTAGGGGGAATGATCAGACGGTTAGCTTATATTTTTCGTCTACCAACTATGCGTCATCGACTCCAAGTATTAAGAAATTTTGTGCAGAAAATTGGCTTAAAAATTCGTGGTTTTTTCCGGTGGAGAATCACTAAATTATTGTCTCAAAAATCTAGTTAATATCGCTTTTATCAAAATCCTACAGATACGCGCTATGAACTTTATCGTGGTAAACTAATTCCGATGCCAACTGCTACCGCTTTACATTATAACTCGACCTTAATTCGGTTGTCTCAAGCTCAATTGAATTTATTAGAAATTTGTCCGCCTCAATTTCAACGCCTGTATTTAGAACAATTGGGATCGCCCATGAGTCCAGAAATACAGGATAATTTGACCTGGGGAAGCCAATTTCACCAATTGATGCAGCAGAGGGAATTAGGCTTACCCATTGATTCTCTTTTGGGGAAAAATCAGGACTTACAACAAACAATGACGGCTTTAGTTACAGCCGTAGAAACACAACATGAGGTCAACCAAACTCCTTGGAAAGAAGCGGAACATTGTCGAAATTTGTCCTTACAAGGATATTTATTTACAGTAATTTATGATTTATTAATGCTCGCAGAAGATCGAGCGCAAATATTAGATTGGAAAACCTATCTTCAGCCACAAAACCCTCAAAAACTGGCGAAAAATTGGCAAACTAGGCTTTATTTGTATGTCCTTGCAGAAACCTCTGACTATCCTCCTGAACAAATTTCCATGACTTATTGGTTTGTAAAACTGCCTCACGAACCCCAATGTTTAACCTTTGCTTATAATCAAAAAGAACATAAAAAAACTCATAAAGATTTAACCAAGTTATTAAGCAAACTTGATAATTTTTTAGAGGATTATAATCAAAATAACATTAATTTTTCCCATCTTAATAACTGTGCAGAAACCTGTCTTTATTCCTCTCTATTTCCTGAGCTAAAAGATAGCATAGACAATGAGGATGAAACTGAGAATAATTTATTATCAATTATCGATGAAATAGAAGAAGTATCAATTTGAAAGTTGAAATTCTCAAAATAAAACGTTATTGCATCCCCATAACTGATAAAATGAAGTTGGATAGCTCTTTATGTTATGAGGTGATTATGAATTCTCCACAACCTACCACTGGTGCAGATGCTGTTGATGTTGCGATCGCTGCGGGAGTCGATCTCGATGGTACACCTATTCCGACTGCTAAGCTAGAATTATATAATAATGTTATGGCTTTAGAAGGACAACGACAACGGAGTGGTGTTAGTAACACAATGCGTTCTCGTATTGTTAGAATTGGGGCGAAACATATACCTAAAGAAGAATTAAATCAGATGCTTCTTGATGCAAATTTTACTCCTCTTAAAGATCAAGAAATTGCTTTTTATTATAAAAAATAATAGCACTTTACTGTAGCATTGAATCACATAAATTATAATAAATAGTGAAAGTAAAGATTTTAGCCGTCTAACACACCCTACGCTAATAAACTATTTTAGCTGTGTCAATCCAGTAGGGGCCTAATATGTTATGCCCCTACTGTCGGAAAAATCCCTTAAACCTAAATAAAGCATTAGATTGTACATCAAAGCAGGATAACAACCGATACAATAATGTCGGTTTATTCTATCTAACTCTACAAATACAGCTTATGCCACGCCGCGAAGATCTAAAGAAAATATTAATTTTGGGCGCAGGCCCCATTGTGATCGGACAAGCTTGCGAATTCGACTATTCTGGTACTCAAGCCTGTAAAGCATTGCGAGAAGAAGGCTATGAGGTGGTTTTAGTCAACTCTAACCCTGCCTCTATTATGACCGATCCGGACATGGCTAACCGTACCTATATCGAACCTCTCACCCCCGATATGGTAGAAAAAGTCATTGCCAAAGAACGTCCTGATGCGTTATTACCGACAATGGGAGGACAAACTGCCCTGAATGTGGCCGTCGCATTGTCTAAAAATGGGGCGTTGGATAGATACAATGTAGAATTGATCGGTGCGAAACTTCCTGCTATTGAGATGGCAGAAGATCGCAACCTATTCAAAGAAGCAATGGCTAAAATTGGGGTTCCCGTCTGTCCTTCTGGTATTGCTAGTACCCTCAAACAAGCAAAGGCGATCGGGGAAGAAATCGGGTCTTATCCCTTAATTATACGTCCTGCATTCACCTTAGGGGGAACTGGAGGGGGTATTGCTTATAACCAAGAAGAATTTGAGGAAATGGCCCAATTTGGGATTGATTCTTCCCCAGTCTCTCAAATTTTAGTAGAAAAATCTCTGTTAGGTTGGAAAGAATACGAATTAGAAGTCATGCGAGACTTAGCGGATAATGTGGTCATTATCTGTTCTATCGAAAACTTTGACGCTATGGGGGTACATACGGGAGACTCTATTACCGTAGCACCTGCCCAAACTTTAACAGATAAAGAGTATCAGCGTTTAAGAGACTATTCTCAAGCTATTATCCGTCAAATTGGGGTAGAAACAGGGGGATCTAACATTCAATTTTCGGTTAACCCTGTTAATGGGGATGTGATCGTTATTGAAATGAACCCCCGCGTTTCTCGTTCTTCTGCGTTAGCTTCTAAAGCGACAGGGTTTCCTATTGCGAAAATTGCCGCTAAATTAGCAGTAGGTTACACTCTCAATGAGATCAATAACGATATTACTAAGCAAACCCCTGCATCTTTTGAACCCACTATTGATTATGTAGTCACAAAAATACCTCGGTTTGCCTTTGAAAAATTCCCCGGATCTCAGCCTATTTTAACCACTCAGATGAAGTCTGTGGGGGAAGCAATGGCGATCGGCCGGACTTTTCAAGAATCTTTCCAAAAAGCGTTAAGATCCTTAGAAACCGGTCGTTATGGCTTTGGTTGCGACAAAAAAGAAACTTTACCCTCTCTTTCTCAAGTTCGGGCCAGTTTACGGACTCCAAATCCTGAAAGGGTTTATAGTATTTACCATGCCATGAAATTAGGTATGACAGTTGAGGAAATTTACGAATTAACTGCCATTGATATCTGGTTTTTGGACAAATTACAAGACCTCATCGAAACTGAAAAAGTCCTCAAACAAACTCCCCTGAAGCAAATGACTGCACCTCAAATGCGGTTAGTTAAGCAAAAAGGGTTCAGCGATCGCCAAATTGCTTTTGCTACCAAAACCACAGAAGATGAGGTGAGGGCCTATCGTAAGAGTTTAGGCATTATCCCAGTTTATAAGGTAGTGGATACTTGCGCGGCTGAATTTGAAGCCTTTACCCCTTATTATTACTCTACCTACGAACCCGACGAAACAGAAGTCACTCCTACTGATAAACCCAAAGTGATGATCTTGGGTGGAGGCCCCAACCGCATTGGCCAAGGGATAGAATTTGACTATTGTTGCTGTCATGCGGCCTTTTCTTTGAGTGACGCAGGGTTTGAAACAATCATGGTTAACTCTAACCCGGAAACCGTTTCCACCGACTACGATACCAGCGATCGCTTATATTTTGAACCCTTGACCAAAGAAGATGTCTTAAACATCATTGAAACCGAGAACCCAGTCGGTGTTATTGTGCAGTTTGGGGGTCAAACACCGTTAAAATTAGCGGTTCCCTTGCAGACATACCTAGATAGTCCTAATTGTCCCGTACAGACTAAAATCTGGGGTACTTCTCCTGATTCTATCGATACCGCAGAAGATCGGGAACGATTTGAGAAGATTTTACACGATCTCAACATTAAACAACCCGCAAACGGTATTTCTCGCAGTTATGAGGAGTCTGTCGCGGTTGCTTCTCGTATTGGGTATCCAGTCGTTGTACGGCCTTCTTATGTATTAGGGGGACGGGCCATGGAAATCGTGTATTCTGATGAAGAATTAGAACGGTACATGACTTATGCGGTATTGGTAGAACCCGATCACCCCATTTTAATTGATAAGTTCCTAGAAAATGCGATCGAGGTGGATGTAGACGCATTATGTGACGCTACCGGAAAAGTGGTTATTGGTGGCATTATGGAACATATTGAACAAGCAGGGGTACATTCTGGTGACTCCGCTTGTTCTCTCCCTTATATCTCCCTTTCTTCTAGTGTTGTAGAAACCATTCGCACTTGGACAACTGCTTTGGCCAAGAGTTTAAAAGTGATCGGGTTAATGAACATTCAATATGCGGTACAAGGGGAACAAGTTTACATCTTAGAAGCAAACCCCCGCGCATCTCGTACTGTTCCTTTTGTTTCTAAAGCAACCGGACGACCTTTAGCTAAAATTGCTTCTTTGGTGATGTCAGGAAAAACCTTAGAAGAGTTAGGGGTAACAGAGGAATTAATACCCCGTCATATTTCGGTTAAAGAGGCTGTTTTACCCTTCCAAAAGTTCCCAGGTGCAGATACTTTATTAGGGCCAGAAATGCGTTCTACAGGTGAAGTAATGGGGATAGATAATGATTTCGGTAAGGCATTTTCTAAGGCAGAAATTGGCGCAGGAGTTGATTTAGCAACCACCGGAACTGTCTTTGTTTCTATGAGCGATCGGGATAAAATATTAACGGTTCCTGTGGTTAAAGATCTCGTTGCTTTAGGGTTTAAAGTGGTGGCAACTTCTGGGACACAAAAAGTCTTAGAGGAGAATGGAATAGAAGGGGTTGAAGTAGTGTTAAAACTTCATGAAGGTCGTCCCCATGTGATAGATTGGATCAAGAATAAACAGATCCAATTTATTATTAATACGCCAAGTGGAGAAGAATCACAAGTAGATGGTCGTATGATTCGACGCACTGCATTAGATTACAAATTGCCCATTATTACCACTATAGCAGGGGCAAAAGCAACAGTGGCAGCGATTCGATCTTTGCAGACTCAACCCTTAGAAGTTAAAGCATTGCAAGACTACCTTTCCTAACATTAGTAGGGTGGGCAATGCCCACCTTTTTTCCTTAAATTAGAAAAAGTATGCTACAATGCTATAAAAAAACACTAAATTTATCCATATTTGTTGTTCTTTAACCCACTTATCTATCTAAATTAGACAATCATGGAGTTGCAAAATTGATGTCATTCAAGTCAGTCAAACAGTGGGAAAAGTTATTTTTATTGGTTCAAGCATCAGCTATTATGCAGTTAACTATTCCTCAGTTGACTATTGCTCAAAATAATCCTGTAGACTCACAAAAAACTATTAATTTTGGTTTTGCAGAAGATGCTTATCCTGTAAGTTCGTTGGCAGATCAGTCTTCTAGGGATTTAGACAGGGATACATTTTGTTATCAGTTATATGAATATCTTAAAACAGAAAAAAAATTTTCGTCCTATAAGTTTAAGTTAATTCCAATTTCCTATACACAAGATTTTGGAGATAAAATAATAACTTATGAGGAAGAAGAAATTGAACTACAAGTTAATTGCGGTTCCATTTCAATAACTGATGAGAGAGAAAAAATTTTAGAAAGTAAGAAAGACGGTCCTACTTTTTCAAATAAATATTTTGAAACTCCATCTAAATATATAGTTAAAAAAGATAAACTTAATTTAAAATCAGCATTAGAGAATCGTTCAGAAATCGATCCAAAGAATAAGATTACAGTAATTTATGGAACCACTCAATATTTCTTTCTTAAACAATATTATAGTAAGAATCTTGATCAAGATTTGCCTCAAACTCAAAGCCGCTCAGAAGTTCGAGAAAAATTATTAGAAGATAATAATATTGTTGCTTACTTGACTGATGATATACTTTTAAAAGGGATGTTAATTAAGTTTCCAGAAATAATAGAAAAATATCAATATGTTACCAAGTATCCCACAAGAGATCCTGAAAAGTTAGGCATTCTTATTTATAATAAAGAGCTTTTAGGCGATACAATTAATCAGTGGATTAATGAGACGGGTAAGGATTGGATAAGGGAGAAAAATGAAGATTTAGACAACCAACTAAGAGATCTGAATCGTCAACATTGGATAAAAGACAATTTTCTATTAATAATAATAATAATCGTGGTTATAATATTAGTAGTAATTTTGTGTTTTATTGTTTTACAAAGAAAAAAATCTAAACAACAAAAATTAACGGCTATCATGCACTTGGAAACGATGGTAAAAGAATTAATTTCAGATTACGAAGATAACGAAAATAAAAAGCAACTATTAACGGCAATAGAAAACCTCAAACAAGGCTTTCAAAATTCCACTCAAGAACAAATACAACAGAGACTAATTGGAATATCTAAAATGATAAAAAGAATCACTGATTTTGCAAAAGATGCCCCTGGAAATATGGAAGAAGTTAACAAAACTCTCGGAGAAATAAAAAAAACTAAAGATATTCTTGAATCTTTATTCAATAAGCATAAGGACTAAAATGTATTTATCTATGTCAGTCATTAACCAATACTTATCAGCCAATTTATCTAATACGTCTTGATGAAAGAGATGGTAAATTATTTATTTTGGCAGGTAATGATATCCAAATATTAATTAGTCGTAATGGAGACTGGGAGTTTTTAACATGAAACCAGATTTTAATAAAATGAGTAAAGATGAGTTACGTCAATATGTTATTAGTCATCAAGATGATAAAGAAGCATTTTATATTTATGCAGATCGTTTAAAGTCTCATCCCTCTACTAAAGTTTATTGTAACTCACTTTCTCCTCAAGAAATTGATCAAGTTATTACGAGACATTTAGAACAACAAAATTTAACTAATGGTTAATAATAATAAGTATGGTTATTCGTAAATTATCAATTCAAAAATAAAACAGAGATAAAAGATCAACTTGATGCAGTATGGAATGCAGCAGGATATCCGCGATCGCTTAATTATGATGAACAGGGAAATTGGTTAGGAAATAAATGATATAATTTAAACAATTGACAGTGTTATATTGGGTTTATGTTAAATTTTTACTGTTCTTACTTATGTTTAAAATTAAAAACCTTACAAGTATGAGAACTGCTATAAGTAATCTTAAAAAGGAATTTTATTAAATCAATAAACAAAAGTAGATTGCCTATGAATTAAAGGTTGAAATGCCGTGTATCAAGAGCGTTAATTCTTGAGGGTAGGAAGCCCCACCCGATGGCGCAGCAATAGCTCCCGTAGGGTGGGGTACTTCGCTAAATATCTAAATCTAGTAAATTCAACTTCGGCCCATAGGTTTCAATAAATTCCCGTCGGGGGGCCACGCGATCGCCCATTAACACTGTAAAAATGCGATCAGCTTCAGCAGCATCTTCAATTTCTACCCGTTTCATGCTACGAGTTTCTGGGTTCATGGTGGTTTCCCAAAGTTGAGTGGGCATCATTTCTCCTAACCCTTTAAATCGTTGAATGTTATAATTCGCATTGGCTGGCAAAGTGTTCAAATGTTCTTGTAATTGTCTTTCATTGTAACAATAAACATGGTTGCGCCCCCGTTCTACTTTATACAATGGAGGACAAGCAATATAGATATATCCTTGATCCACTAAGTCCCGTTGATAACGATAGAAAAAAGTTAACAAAAGAGTTCTGATGTGCGCCCCATCAACGTCAGCATCGGTCATAATTACTATGCGATGATAACGCAATTGTGCGGAATCAAATTCTTCCCCTTTAATGCCTAATCCTAAAGCAGTAATTAAGGATTGAATTTCGTTATTTTTGTAGATTTTAGCATCATCGGTTTTCTCAATATTAATGATTTTTCCTCTGAGGGGTAAAATTGCTTGAAACCGTCGATCTCGTCCCTGTTTTGCGCTACCTCCTGCGGAGTCTCCTTCTACTAAGAAAATCTCTGATTCTTGGGGATCTCTACTACTACAGTCCGCTAATTTTCCAGGTAGGGGAGAAGATTCTAAAACCGACTTACGGCGGACTAACTCTCTGGCCCGTCTTGCTGCTTCTGCTGCTTTAAATGCTTGGACTGCTTTCTCAATAATATTATCAGCAACATGGGGGTTAAATTCTAAGTATTCTCCTAGCACTTCTCCCACTAAGGAATCAACAATTCCTCGCACTTCTGTGTTGCCTAATTTGGTCTTTGTTTGTCCTTCAAATTCTGGATCAGGAACTTTCACCGAAATGACTCCGGTTAAGCCTTCACGGACGTTTTCGCCCCCTAAGTTCGGTTCGTTTTCTTTGATTTTGTTGCGTTTGCGAGCAACATTATTCATTGTCCTGGTTAGGACTGTTTTTAACCCTTCTAAGTGGGTTCCTCCGTCAATAGTTCTAATGTTATTGGCAAATCCTAACAAGTTATCATTATAGGCATCAATACACCATTGTAAGGCAACTTCTAATTGAACCCCATTTTTTTCACCAGAAACGTAGATAATATCTTGATGTAATGGGTCTTTGTCTCGACACATATAGGCGACGTATTCTTTAATACCGCCTTCATAGCAATAACTTTCTATATGGGGTTCTTCTTTTCTGTGGTCAGTAAAGGTAATTCTGACTCCCGCATTCAAATATCCTAATTCTCGTAATCTTCCCGACAATGTATTATAATCAAACTCAATTCCTCCGGTGAAGATTTGAGTATCCGGCAAGAAAGAAATAGAGGTTCCGGTTGAATGTTCTGGATCGGGTTTTGCTTCTAAGGTCGTGACAGGAACTCCCCTTTCGTAGCGTTGTACATGGATTTTTTCATCTCGCCAAACTGTCACTATTACCCATTCGGATAAAGCGTTGACAACGGAAATTCCGACCCCATGTAACCCCCCAGAAACTTTATAACCTCCTCCCCCAAATTTTCCCCCCGCATGAAGTACGGTCATGACGGTTTCTAATGCAGATTTTCCCGTGGTAGGATGGATATCGGTGGGAATGCCCCGTCCGTCGTCGATAACAGTAACGGAACCATCAGCGTTAATATCCACTTCAATGTGGGTACAGTGACCAGCTAACGCCTCATCAATGGAGTTATCCACCACCTCATAGACGAGATGATGTAGTCCCCTCGGCCCAGTGGTTCCAATGTACATCCCTGGACGTTTACGAACAGGATCTAGTCCTTCGAGAACCTGAATTTGCTCCGCACCGTAGTTACTTGTTGTTGTCATGGAACTTCCCTAAATAATCCCTCACGAGGCGACTTCCGACTCCTCGATAACAAAATCTTCAAAAATTCTAACACAAAAGGGTTAAAGGTCGCTTTTAATAACGCTGAGAATATTTTTTTTGTGGGGGTAAAGCGTTTTCGTCTGATGGGGTGTTAATTTGGTGAAGGGTGAGGGGAATAATAAATTAGCACTTTTTGCGATCGCGTCTTTTGGGGTTAACATAACTATTTTAACCCATAATGGCAACAGTTTCTTAATTCTTTAGATGAGGCTATCAGTATGTCTGACTATAATAATTATCATGATTTGGTTAAACAAGATCTGGAAAAATTAAGGCTAGAAGAACAAAAAAAACAAGAGAGAATTAAACAAGAAGTTGAACGCGATCGCCAACTTATTAAACGGGAGGAAGACTATAAAAGGCAGCAAAAAATTGAACAAGAGAAAGTTAGATTGAGAGAAGAATTAAGTAGACAACAAAGAAGAAAACAAGAGGTTAAATATGAGAAAACTAAAACCACAAATTGGGGAAATGTCACCACGCAAAAAAGCTCTTATCATTCAGATAATTATACTCAGAGTCATTCCATTGATGAACATCTACAAGAATTAAATAATCTGATTGGACTCAATAATTTAAAAGATGAAGTGCGTCAATTTATTAATTTCCTGAAGATTCAAAAGTTACGGGAACAACAAGGTTTATCTCGAACTCCTATAACCTTACACTCAGTTTTTTGTGGTTCTCCAGGTACAGGTAAAACGACGGTTGCGCGTTTGATGGGTAAGATTTATCAACAATTAGGAATTCTTAAAAAAGGACATTTGATTGAAACTGATCGATCTGGAATGGTTGCAGGATATGTAGGACAAACAGCAGAAAAAGTCAATGAATTAGTAGAATCTGCGTTAGATGGGGTATTATTTATTGATGAAGCTTATACCTTAAAACCTGCTGATTCTGGTCATGATTTTGGACAAGAAGCGATTGAGATGTTACTTAAACGCATGGAAGATAATCGAGAGAGATTAGTGGTTATTGTAGCAGGTTATGGAGACGAAATGACCCGATTTATTGAATCAAATCCTGGTTTAAAATCTCGGTTTAATCGTTACTTTCATTTTGCAGATTATACCCCTCAAGAATTATTAAAAATCTTTGAGCAAATTTGTCAGACAAATAATTATGAGTTAACGTTAGATGCTAAAACAATGATGTTAACTCAATTAACTTATTTATACGAGAAACGAGATAAAAGTTTTGGTAATGGTAGATTAGTTAGAAATATCTTTGAAAAAACGATTGAAAAACAAGCAAATAGATTAGTAACTCTCCCTAATATTAATCAAACAATGATGAAAGAAATTGTCCCTCAAGATATTTATTTAGAAATCAATAAATAAGTAAGATTTATGTGACTTGTAGGGGGGGTTAGACGCGGGTATTATTTTGATGAAAAACTAATAAATTTTAATCCGCTTCGTAACCCACCATCTTAAGTATTGTAGCTAATTTAAGTTGTTTATATTAATCTATAGCAATCAGTAATGATATGTGAGAAGCAAAAATATACTAGGACATAATGGTATTATGTCCCTACAAATACACCCTTGTAGGGATTTAACACTGTTAAATCCTCCTCCTAATTTTCTCACAATTGAAACCTGATTGCTATAGGAAACTTAGGCAACTTTTACCTCCATAGTCATAGTCCAAATTTCTTGACTTAATTGTTCTTTTTCCTCGTCATCAGAAAGGGTAGACAAATAAAGTTCAATTGCTGTGTGAATATTCGTTTTAATTTCTTCTAAAGAATCTCCTTGTGTTTGACAACCTTCTAACTGTGGACAATAAGCATAATAACCATATTCATCTTTTTCGATAACAACACTGATTTGATAAACATCTTGAATCATAACTATTTTCTCTAAAAAGTGTTTCATTTATTCATTATCATGGGTGTCTAACAATGTTTGTCCTAAATATTGATTATGATTTTCTACCCAATCTGATCCTTTTGTATCAATTATGCCAATAAATGGTTCTAGAGGTTCGTTTTGATGAGAAGTATCTGTTATATATTTATCTTTCATTCTATCTCCTATAATTTTTTTACAAACATCTCTATCTGATAAGTTTCCAGTTCCCTGTAATAGAAACTTAGGATAACCTCCCATCTTTTCTATGACTGTTTTTTGTTGATTCTTATTGTTTTCATCTAAGGGTTCTATTGATTCGATGAATTCCAAAACTGTATTAAGTTGTTCTTGGGATAAATTCCATAATCTTTGATTAATTTGTGTGCGTATTTCTAACGAACTCATTAGGTTATTAACTCCTTTACTTGTTACGCTACTATCTACTATAGCAATTTTTACTCATACGCTTCATTGATAACTTATAACCAGAAACGGTGAATAGGATAATTATCAAAAATTTGATCTCGACTAACTAAAATTAAAGAATTATTGATCGATTGAGCAATTAAAATACGGTCAAAAGGATCTTTATGATGTAAAGGTAAATCGTAAAGCTTAATAGTATCTTGTAAAGTAATAGATAACAACTTGAATCGGGTAGCCAAAAAACGAGTTTCTATATCATTAAAATCACAACTTAAAGCAAGTTTACCAATTTTCACTTTAATAGATATTTCCCAAAAACTAGCAACACTGACAAACACATTTTCTGTATTTTCTAGATAATCTTTGATGGCAACAGGTAAACTAGAATCATTCTCCGCTAACCAGATAAAAACATGAGTATTTATTAAAACACTACTCATTACATATAATCCTCAAAATCTTCTAACGGTTCATCAAAATCCTCAGACAACGGTAAAACAAAAGTACCTTTCATTGAACCCGCTAATCCTTTTTTATTTGTTATCTCCTCATTTTTTACCCAATCTGATCCTTTAGTATCAATTATGCCAATAAATGGTTTTAGAGGATCATTTTCATGAGAAGTATCTGTTATATTACTATCAAGGCAACCTGCGAATTCTTTCGCCGCTTCAAGAAAAGATACTGGTTCCTCTATTTTTTCGGGTTCTATTTTAGATTGAAGAAATTCGATAAAATCTAACACTTCTTGCTGTTTGTCAAGGGGTAGTTCTAGTAATTTTGCTGATGCGATTTCTACAATTGTCATTATGGTTTCCTCTTTTTCTTTCGCTTCTCATTACAATTTATCATATTCGTCAGGTTCGGGATCGCTGACTTTATTTAAAACTTGTTGAAACTTTTCCCAACTTCCTTATTTTACTTCATTTTCCATTTCTCAACAAAGTTCTATCGCTTCTTTTATTCGTTCCATTAATTCATCAAATGTTTTTGCTTGAGTATGACATCCTTTTAAGCTAGGAACAGATGCGACTAAGTACCCATCACCATCTTTTTCTATGATTACATTAAAATATCGGGTCATTGTTTTTTCTCCCTTTTGTAAAAATTCTAAAAAAAGCTTGCTTTTGTTTGACTTGACATGATATATTATACATGATGGAAAAGGTGTGCGCCTGTAACCTCTATTTTTAGGGGAAAGAAGATACGATACAAAACAGTCCCAAAAGGCAAACATTTTAGCTATTGTAATAAGGTAATCAAACCAGTTTGTTGAAAACGAGGATTGAAGGATTTAACAGTGTTAAATCCCTACATGGGTGTATTTGTAGGGACATAATACCATTATGTCCATTGCACTTATTTGGTTACACTAGCCTCTATTATATCAATTTCCTCCTCATTTAACCCATAAAGTTCATACACTAATTGATCAATCTCTCTCTCTAATTCACTAACATCAGCATTAAGATTATTATTTTTAATTTCTAGAATTTTATTAACTATTTCTGTAACATACGCATCTTGTGTGTCTGTGGTTTTTGGAATAGGAATTTGAGAAACATAGGGAGTTTGCATAGCAAATGCTCCTCCTTGTAATTTAGAAGTTGTATAATCTAAGAAAAACCAAACTAATTTTGAATTTAATAAACCTAATAAAAATAGGTTAGAATCAGGAATTAAAAATGTTTTATTGTTAGAATATGCACCTGATATATCCCATGAAAATGCTTGATAAGTTGCAATCTCCTGATACAAAATTTTAGAACTTTCAAACTCATTATAATAAGCAATATTATCTTGTATTTCATACCATTGATAACTTCCTGCTTTTCTCCCTCCTTCTATTCCAGGTGTCAATCTATCTTTATACTGACTTAAATGATTAAGAATCGCAGGATATTCATTTATATTTATTCCCCGTCTTGTAAAAATTAACCACAAATCAGGATTATTTATCACCCATCTTTTAACATCCCGTCCCCTTAAAAACGGTTTTAAAACTTCTTCTGATGAAGGATGTTCAGCAATTAATCTATCTCTGGTTTCTCTATCAATAACAAACGCTTCATTAAACCCTGTTAAAACACCACGATAAAACCTACCGTTAATATAATCTCCTAATGGTGTACCTGCATTTCTCAACTTATCTAATAATCGTAATACAGCAGAAGATTCTAACCGCCATCCATCAGATAATAAATCTTTTTGCTGCATCACAAAATTATTTTTAGTAATAATAGAAATAAACTCATTAAAAGGTTTATCTGCTTCCCAAGTTAAGACATTTATAGTTGTATCACTATTTTGATTTTGTGGTGATAGATTAGAAAGCGTTGCTACATTTATTTTGTCTAAGATAATAATACTAGGATAAGCGATCGCTTCTTCAAAAACTGGTGCATCACCAAAGTCTATTAATGTATGTATGGTGGTATTTGTTGTTAAAAATGATCGCAATTTTTCCCCATATCCTGACCGAAAATATTTATTAGAAGAAATATAAGTCAAACTGCCTTGCATTTTCAGTATATTAAATCCTTTTTCATAGAAATAGATGAATAAATCAGCAACTCCTGTATAACAGGTATATTGTTGTTGTAAATAAGGTTTAAATGCTTTAATTTCTTCTTGTCTAATATAAGGAGGATTACCAATAATAACATCAAAACCAACAAAATCACCCTTATTATTTAACACTTCTGGAAACTCAAAACGCCATTCAAAAGCATTCTCATAAATCTTACCGCTTTCTATTTCTTCTAACTCAACAGTTAACTTATCAATCTCATTATTTAATTTATTGATTTTCTTTTCTCTTGCTTTTTTATCGGTTTTACTTTCCTCTAATAATAATGTTTGATTCTCCAATAAATTTAATTGCATTTTTAACTTTCTGATTTGAGATTTTTTTGGATCTTGTTCATTTAATATTGTTCTAAAATTATCCTTGATTTTCTTAATTAATCCTTCTGTTTCTCGTTTTTCTTGCTTACTTTTAGTTTTGCGATAAATTCGTACTGCATTTTGATAAGATAAAATATCATATTGCTTATTTTTCAATCCAAACCCTAAAGGAGAGTGTAACTCAAAACGACTAATTAAAGAATTCCCACACTTAATATTAATATCAATATTCGGTAAAGTTTCTAACTCATTTTGTCCCTTATAATAAGCATTCTTCAATAATTCAATCCATAACCGCAACCGACAAATTTTAACCGAGTTTGGGTTAATATCCACCCCAAACAAACAATTTTCAATTAAAGTCTGTTTCTCATGAAATAAAGTTTCTTGTATGCGCTGACTTTCCTTATTATTGGGATTATATTCAAACAAACTGCCATTATCATCAATAATAATCAACTCATCATTGACTACTTCAATTTGATAATCTCGTAAAGTTTTACCCTGTCTATCTAATAAGATTTTTAGTTCACTCTTAATAGCAATAATTTCATTCAATGCAGACACTAAAAAATGACCTGAACCCACAGCAGGATCACAAATTTTCAGACTATTGATAATATTGTTTGCTTCGGGTTTATTGTCAATTTTGTCATAAAGATCATCAATAGTTTGACAGTTCCAGTTTTTAACCTCATTAAACTTTTGAATAATAGCGCGTCTAATGGTTTCTCGACACATATACATAGTGATGAAACCTGGGGTAAAAAATGACCCATCTTTATAACCGTTGATCTTTTCAAATATTAACCCCAAAACTGACGCATTAATTAACCTTTTATTATCTTCTTGTATCGCTTCTGAACCCTCACTACTAAAATCATAAGCATCCAGAAACTCAAACAAATATTGCAGCGCATTGAGTTCACCCGTGCGCTTTTTACCTGCATTATCTTTTAATACCGTTGCCGAAAAAATAGATAAACTTTCATCTCTAAGATTACTAATAACAATGGTTTCATGTTCTAAGTTTGTGGGTTCAAATAGAGAACTATTGAGATAGGGAACAGTCGCAAAATTCTCGTTAATATACTCATCTCTTTGACTGGTTTCACAAGCTAATACATTGAAAAAGAGAAAATTTAAGTCAGAATAATTTTTAAGCTTATCTAAATTCAAAAAAGCAAAAGACTTGTCACCCTTATGGTAATTAATAAGTTGCGCTTCTAATAACTTTAAGAATAAAATACGATTAACCCAAGTAATAACTAATTCTAACCCCACCGCAAACAGTTGATCATCTTCATTTTCCCCAAACTGTAAAGAGTTTGTCAGTCGAGAAAGTTTGTCTAAACCGTGTATTTGAGTAATGACATTTTCTAAGAGAGAACCTATATTTCTGTTTCCTTCCTTATGACGTTGAATAAGTTTCTTACTCCCCTGTTTAACTTCGGTTAGACCAATAATATGTAATAATTCACTATAAAAGTCTTTATCTAAACTATTACTGTCATTAGCAAAGGGTAATTTTAATAAATGTTCTGGAGAAAATAACTTATATAGTGGGATTAAATTATGATCATGTTCTATATTATTATTCCTGAGATCAACATAAACAAATTTAAGTTCAGACTCTATCGCTTTAATAGCAGGTTTAGCAACCTCTTGATAGAAAAAATCTGTTTTTGTTCCGCTTAACTTTCCTTCTCTAAACTCATTAAACTGCTTAACTAAAGATTTATTGTTAAAAAATAATCTTTCAAAGTCTTGAACATCAAAAATAAACCATTCATAAATATTAGTAACAATTAAATGCTTAAGATTAATATTATTTTCTATAATTCTTTCCTGTAAAAAATACCAGAGTAACTGCTGCAATGCTTTAACATTGAGATTATCCAACTTAAGCATCTCATTTTTGGTACTAGGCTTTTTAAATTCTGAAATAACCCCGACTGAAGTATCAGAATTTTTGCCTGTATGAATAACTAAATCATTTCTATTTTTAGTATTGATAAAATGTTGAGACTGATAATAAGTCTGCTTAAGAAAATCACTAATGAGGTTTTTATGAAATTCTTCTGATTCTGATTCTTTAATTTGAGCAAGTAATTCTTGTAAATTAGTTTTAAATATGTCAATATCACTGCGGTTAGGTTTAACTTTGAGAAACGCTTTATTGAGTGCTTGACGAGGATATAAACAGTTAGACATTTAAGTTACTGGTTGAGAATAATGGGGTAAAAAAATTATAACATTTTCAAGAATTCATTAACAGTAATAACTGGAATATTTTTAAAAGAATTTAAAATCAATAAATCTTGATCTCCTGTTATAATGAAATCAGCTTTACCACTCACTGCTAATTCTAAAAATTTATTGTCTTTGGAGTCACGACAAATAGTAATAATTTCTGTAATTCTAACTAATTCTGATCTTTCTATAAATTTAAGAATAAATTCTTGTTTTTCTTCTAAAGTAAGATATTTATCAAACTTTTTGCGGGTTAAAACTTGGTTTATTTCTTGTAAAGTATCTTCAGAATATAAAGTCACTCCAATAGTTTCGATGATTTTGATGACTTTGAAGGTAGAAGAATTTTTAATCAGTAAGGCACTGACTAAGATATTCGTATCTAAGACAAAACGTTTATTCTTCATCGTTTAAGATATCTTCTAAAATTTCGGGAGTTAGACCTCTTTTTTTTGCTTTATCTGCGATCTCTGCCATTACATCACTAAGACTTTTGTTAGCAAATTCTGGTTGAAGGAATAGCTTAATAATGACACTTATTTTTTCCTGTTTTTTGCTATCAGATTCTCGATAAGCTTTGGCAACTTCTTGATCAACCTTAATCGTAATAGTTTCCATTGTTTTTCTCATTTATTCTAGATTTATATTATATACTCTTAATGCTTCAAGATAAAAAGTATCAAGAAATATTCTTGTTATTCTTCGTAATCTTCATCCTTTGGTGCGCCATACATATAATGTTCAAAATTACGAGCAAAATCTTTAGGTAACTTATTCCATTCTTCAATAGGAACTTGTTTGCCAATTTCTACAATACGCTTCCAAAAAGGTATTTCATCTTCGCAAAATTGCCGATCATCTTCCGTTGTCTTTTCAGTGATAGAGTTATTATTGGAATCATCCATTATTTTTACCCGTTTTAGATTTGACTATTACTTGATTCTATTATAACAAAACAAATCTTTTAATTAAATATCTTAAAAAATTATAATAAATTGTCCATCATATTTAATTCTATTCGATGATAGTAAGAGCAGGATTATCACACAAAAACCTCATCCCTTATATGGTACAGAAATTTGAAGCCAAACTATCTACCCTTCAATCTATCTAAAAAACAACCCTAAAGTTGCTTTACTGTCCCCAATAAATGAGTCATTTTCGGACGTTTATTCAAGAATTTGTCAAGCATTTGTCACAAAAAATTACCCTTGTCCTTAACCGATCGCTGAACTCACGAAAACACTTATGAACACCAAAAACTACGCCACCATCGATGGAAACGAAGCAGTTGCTAGAGTTGCCTACCGCCTCAATGAAGTGATCGCCATCTATCCCATCACCCCGTCATCCCCCATGGGAGAATGGGCCGACGCTTGGGCCTCAGAAGGGCGGCCCAACCTTTGGGGAACCGTCCCCTCTGTGGTCGAAATGCAAAGCGAAGGAGGGGCGGCCGGTGCGATACATGGCGCATTGCAAACGGGGTCCTTAACCACCACATTTACCGCCTCTCAGGGCTTATTATTGATGTTGCCCAACCTCTACAAAATAGCGGGCGAACTCACCTCAATGGTACTCCATGTAGCAGCGCGATCGCTGGCTGCCCAAGGGTTATCTATTTTTGGGGATCATGCAGACGTAATGTCCGCCCGTGGTACAGGGTTTGCCCTCATTAGTTCTGCATCTGTGCAAGAAGCCCAAGACTTTGCAGCTATCACTACGGCGGCTAGTTTTGAATCGAGAATCCCTGGAATGCACTTTTTTGACGGTTTTCGGACTTCCCATGAAGTGCAGAAAGTCGAGTTATTAGATGATAGTGTGTTGCGATCGCTGATTAAAGATGAATGGGTGATCGCCCACCGTGAACGCGCTTTAACCCCTGATCGTCCCATTATTCGGGGAACTGCCCAAAACCCTGATGTGTACTTCCAGGCCAGGGAAACTGTCAACCCATTTTATACAGCTTATCCCGAAATTTTACAGAAAGCAATGGATAAGTTTGCCCAACTCACAGGGCGACAATATCACCTTTTTGACTATCATGGTGATCCTGAAGCAGAAAGGGTGATCATTTTAATGGGATCTGGTTGCGAAACCGTTCATGAAACCGTTGACTACTTATTAAACCAAGGGGAAAAAGTAGGAGTCTTAAAAGTCCGTTTATATCGTCCCTTTGAAGCAACAAAATTAATTGAGGCATTACCCAAAACCGTCAAAAAAGTTGCAGTATTAGACCGCACGAAAGAACCAGGGGCAGGAGGAGAACCCTTATATTTAGATGTAGTCACTGCCTTTGTAGAGACGTTGCCTGCAACGTCTCTACCTAAAATTGTTGGGGGAAGATATGGACTATCTTCTAAAGAATTTACCTCCGCAATGGTTAAAGGAGTCTTTGATAACTTAGCTTTAGCTACTCCCAAAAATCACTTTACTATAGGTATAAACGACGATGTAAGCCATACCAGCTTAACTTATGATCCTAACTTTTCCACCGAACCTGATAACGTCGTCAGAGCAATATTTTATGGTTTAGGATCAGACGGAACCGTAGGGGCTAATAAAAACTCCATCAAAATTATTGGAGAAGAAACAGACAACTACGCCCAAGGATATTTTGTGTATGACTCCAAAAAATCCGGTTCTGTAACTGTCTCTCATCTTCGTTTTGGCCCTAACCCCATTCTGTCTACCTACTTAGTGACTAAAGCCAATTTTGTCGCCAGTCATCAATGGGAGTTTGTGGAAAAATTTGATCTCTTAGAAACTGCCATTGATGGGGCAACCTTATTATTAAACAGTCCCTACAAACCCGACGAAATATGGCATCATTTCCCCCGTCCTCTCCAAGAACAAATTATTAAGAAACACCTCAAAGTTTATGCCATTAACGCTGTCCAGGTTGCCCAAGAGGCAGGAATGGGAGGACGAATAAATACAGTCATGCAAGTCTGTTTCTTTGCCTTATCGGGAGTATTACCAAGAGAAGAAGCCATAGAACAGATTAAAAAAGCGATCCGTAAGACTTATGGCAAAAAAGGCGAAGAAATCGTTCAAATGAACATGAAAGCCGTTGATGCTTCCTTAGACCATCTCCATCAAATAACTATACCGACTGCGGTAGATAACGACGCAAGCGACATTCAACCCGCTATCCCTGACCGGGCCCCCGCATTCATCCGAGATGTACTAGGAAAAATGCTGTCCCGTGAAGGAGACGACATCCCCGTTAGTGCATTACCCTGTGATGGAACCTATCCCAGTGGTACAGCAAAATGGGAAAAACGCAACGTTACCCAAGAAATACCCGTTTGGGATACGGATGTCTGTGTGCAATGTGGTAAATGTGTGTTAGTTTGTCCCCACGCCGTTATTCGGTCTAAAGTGTATGAAGAAGCTGCGTTAACTAATGCCCCCGAAACCTTCAAAAGTACCGAGGCCAAAGACTTAGACTGGAAGAAAACCGATCTAAAATTCACTATTCAAGTTGCGGCCGAAGACTGTACAGGTTGTGGTATTTGCGTTGATGTGTGTCCCGCAAAAAATAAATCTGAACCCAAATTTAAAGCCATCAATATGGCCCCACAGTTGCCTATACGCGAACAAGAACGGGACAACTGGGACTATTTCCTATCTATTCCTAACCCAGATCGTAACACCTTAAAACTCAATAAAATTAGTCATCAACAGATGCAAGAACCTTTATTTGAGTTCTCTGGGGCCTGTGCAGGATGTGGAGAAACCCCCTATGTTAAGTTAGCGACTCAACTATTCGGCGATCGCATGGTAGTGGCCAATGCGACGGGATGTTCTTCTATATACGGGGGGAACCTACCTACTACTCCTTGGTCATATAACCAGGAAGGACGGGGGCCAGCATGGTCTAATTCCTTATTTGAAGATAACGCAGAATTTGGGCTAGGGTTTCGGGTTTCCATTGATAAACAAGCAGAGTTTGCTGCTGAGTTACTCAAAACTTTGGCTAATGAAGTCGGAGAAAGTTTAGCCACTGATATCTTAAACGCAAACCAAAAGGATGAAGCAGACATCTTTGAACAACGGGAACGAGTCGCTATCCTCAAGCAACGGTTAGCAGAGTTAAGCAATGGCAACTTAGAGGACAGTTTGCAAGCTAAAGTGACTATGTTACAGTCCTTAGCTGACTATTTAGTATACAAGAGTGTTTGGATCATTGGGGGTGACGGTTGGGCTTATGATATTGGTTCTGCTGGCTTAGATCATGTGTTCGCCAGTGGTCGCAACGTCAACATTTTGATCTTGGATACGGAAGTCTATTCTAACACGGGTGGACAAGCCTCTAAGTCCACTCCACGCGCTGCTGTAGCCAAATATGCGTCAGGGGGTAAACGTTCAGCTAAGAAAGACTTAGGGTTAATGGCTATGACCTACGGTAACGTATATGTAGCCAGTGTGGCCATGGGTGCAAAGAATGAACAGACCATCAAAGCTTTCATGGAAGCAGAAGCTTATGAAGGGGTATCTGTGATTATTGCTTATTCCCATTGTATCGCCCACGGCATCGATATGACCACTGCCATGACTCATCAGAAGGACTTAGTAGATACGGGACGGTTGTTATTGTATCGCTATCATCCCGACTTGATAGAAGAAGGAAAGAACCCCTTACAGTTAGATATGCGGACTCCTAAGCTTCCTATTGAACGGGTAATGTATCAAGAAAACCGTTTCAAAATGTTAGCAAGAAGTAAACCAGAGGTTGCTAAACAACTGCTAAAACAAGCGCAAGATGATGTTAATACCCGTTGGAAAATGTATCAATATTTAGCGGCAAGGCAGGTAGAACCAGCTAACGGCAATGGACATGATCAGGGGAATATTGAGTCTGAAAGTTCGGTTAGTGAGGTTTAGTTAGTGAGGGTTTAGGGTGGGTTTTTAGGACTCACCCTTGGTTTATTGATGGGTGTTAATATCTTATGTTTATTTTGTTTTTGAGTTAAGTCTATCATTTCCTCTCATTGACATATTTTTTGATACAATACCCAAATTTTAGTAATTTGCCTACCCTACGCGGATATTTTAGGGTATGTTATGATGACGCTAAAAACGTCTAATTAACGGTAAAAGATTGACCAACTAACACAAAATCTCCTGTTTCTTGACGTTCTAATTTAGCTTTAATATCTTCAAATCTTCTCACAACATCCGCATTATAATATCGTTCTCCACATTTTTGACAAACTAAAGCTTTAACTGTCAAAGTCGCTGTATTACCTGCCCCCCGTACAATTTCGGTGACTTCTTGCTCTTTTAAAGTTCCTGAACAGATAATACATTGACTAATAGGTAGCATTTTGATTAATCCTAATTTGGATATTAATTAGTTTGTTTTTCTTCTAGTACGACAATTAATCCATTTTTCAGGACTTGGACGATAAACTGTTATTAGGACAGCATAACCTGTATCTTCATTATATGCCCAAACACTGTGAATTGGTTCTTGTTTTTGATTATCACCATAAATTAAACAACTTGGGTATGGTTTATCATCATCATAATTCTCAATTATTTCTCCCTTAGTTACTGAATTTAGGATTTCTTCAAGCGTTAGATTGTCGGCTTCTGCTTCTTCTTTTGCATGACGAGAAACAATAACCTGATTCATCTCAACCGCTAATTTTATATTTTTTATAATCATAAAAGTTTTAAAAAAATCACTTAATAAAATTTAATTTTGGTTTTGTTCTTCTAACAAATTTTTCTATCGTTTATTATTCAGTTTTCAAGGTGCGCTCCTTTATAATAAAACAATAACACAACTAATAACAAGCAAGTGCGATCGCCGATCTTGTAGGGTGCGTTAATGATAATATAACGCACCTAACTAACTTATTGATTACTAAAATTTTCTAGATTACCCTCAATTTTCTGCTTAATTACTGATTTTATTTGTTCCCTTCCTTCTTCTGTATTAGGGAAATTATACTTAATTGAATTAGGATCACGACGACTCATTAAAGCGCGTAAAGCTTCCTTATCTTCTTTATTTTGTAACACATATGCTCTCAATTGTGCTTTATTCATTGTGTCAAAATTAGGTTTCATTTGGTAAAAACTCCCAACTTCCACGATAGATAAATAATAACTTCGATATCTTGTCCTGCCAAAATATAAATCTCCCCTTTAACATCATCAAAACGAAATAAAACAATATCTTGATGAAGATCAGAGAAACTTTGACAAAGTTCAACCGATTTAATTGCTTGTGCTACGGTTAAAGAAATTGACTTATCCTCAATGATAACATTCTCAATTATACTTGATCACCGACGAGTGTAGGTTGGGTTGAGGGACGAAACCCAACATAACCCTTCTTGTCTTTTACATCTATTTGTTGGGTTGCACGACCTTTAACCCAACCTACAATATCGTTTATGAATTAGAATGTTTACGATCTTGTAACTTTTGCTCAATTGCATTTTCTATCTTAAGATCAAAATCAGGATCACCTACTTTTGTAATTACCTGTCTAGGTTTACTTCTGCGTCTTTCTAAATAAGCTTGAAACGCTGACTCATCATCCCGATGCTTGAGAAAATATTCTCTTAACGCTTCATCAGACATCGTAGCATAATTAATTTCACTCATTAAATAACCTCCCCAATGGGTGTAACTTCTATTTCAATATCTTCTTGATCTCCTGCTAAAATGAACAAATTTTTTGTTCTTTGATCAATACAAATAAGATGAATGGGTTGAAACGCACGATAAGTTAAATAATAACAAATTCGATAAAGTCCCTCTAACTGTTGGTATGTCGGCATTTACTGATAATAATTGCATTTTACCTCGATTTTATAATCTTACCATAACTAATTGTTAGATAGCGATCGCCGATCTTGTAGTGCGATCGCCGATCTTGTAGGTTGGGTTGAGGGACGAAACCCAACATAACCCCTTCTTGTCTTTTACATATATTTGTTGGGTTGCACGACCTTTAACCCAACCTACAAGATCGTTCTTTTTTGTAAGGTGGGTTAATTGATAACTGATTTATTACTTTAACGTAAAGCCCTTCCATCTGTGCCTTTAAGAATACGAGGGACACTTTCTGAAGTTCCATCATGTTCTACTTCGATAACAGCTAGAACTCCCTGTTTTACTGTGATACTACGCCATAATGGAAAATATGGCTCAATTTCTGGGAAGTTCCCAATGCGATCTGTTAACCAATTGTATAGTTTACGAGAAGGAATAATGAGGATTCCCCCAATAATTACCTCCTCAATTAATCCAGTAGCAATTTTATTTAATGCACGATGACTCGAAGATATATTTCCTGTTTCCCACTCAACAACAAAAGGTTTATGATTAGATAAAATTTTAAGTGCATCAACCGGCCCTGGTCGAGTATTTGCAACAATACTCATCCGTTCTTCTCTTTGCCAATTATAATTATATAGTGCGTTGATAAAACCTTCTTTTATTGGTTTGACACCATTACCTTTTTTTTCAGGATAAAGAATAAACTGGTCATTCCCTGGTGGCCAACAAACTGCATTAATAGCTTGATAAACCTCTTGTAAAACCTGATTAAATTCATTGGAATCAACAAACTTACCTTTTCTAATAAGAAATTCAGATCGATTATGAGGAAAAATAATTTATGACTTTATCCCATCTATTTTTTACAGCACTTGGGATTAATCCCAAGGAGATAAAAGAAATTAAAAAATTATCATCTCAAACAGGAATTTCTGTTAATGAACTCAAATATTATGACGAAAATAATATCGTGCCATCAGGACATAATCTAGAAAAAATTTGTAAAATCAAAGAAATTAATCCCCTTTACTTAAAGTTATTCATGGGAATCATTGATCAAGAAACTATTATAGGTATTCAAAATAATGCTGCTCAAATTTATAATCTAATTAAAGATCAGATAGAAGTTACAAAGATTCGTGACATCAAACCTCAATTAAGATTAACAACGGATTATGGTAATCTTTATCAAGGAGATTGTCTAGATTTAATGTTTCACACACAATCAGATAGCGTTGATTTAATCTTTGCCGATCCTCCGTTCAACTTGAGTAAAATTTATCCTTCAAAAATCAATGATCAACTAATAGATAAAGATTATTTGAGTTGGTGTGAAACTTGGCTAAAAGACTGTATTCGTATTCTTAAACCAGGAGGGAGTTTATTTGTTTGGAATTTACCTAAGTGGAATACTCACTTATCATACTTTCTTAATCAATATCTAACTTTTCGTCACTGGATAACAGTTGATATAAAATATTCTTTTCCCATTGCAGGAAGACTATATCCTTCTCATTATTCTCTACTCTATTATTGTAAGGGAGATAAACCTAAAACATTTCATGCAGATAGACTCCCCTTAGAACTTTGTTCTAATTGTTATCAAGAATTGCGAGATTATGGTGGTTATAAACATAAATTAAATCCCCAAGGAATGAATTTAACTGATGTTTGGTATGATATTCCACCTGTAAGACATCACAAATATAAAAACAGACAAGGCGCAAATGAGCTTTCTATAAAACTCCTTGATAGGATTATTGAGATGGCTTCTGATGAAGGAGATACGATTTTTGATCCTTTTGGTGGTGCAGGAACCACTTATATAGTTGCAGAAATGAAACATAGGAAATGGTTAGGGATTGAAATTGGGCCCATTGATGATATTCTAAATCGCTTTGAAAGAATTGATCAAGAAAAAGAATATTTGCAAAAAATTCGAGATAATTATAATTGTCTATTTAATCACAAAAATTTGCAGTCAAGAATCAATCAAGGATTGTGGACTCCTGACTCAGTTAGAAAACAAAATAATCAAGTCAATAATGGAAATAAAAATAGTTTAGTTGTCCAAGCTGAGTTAGATTTTTCTTTAAAAGTTGATAATATATAAACGATAAATAATCTACATATAATCAGTGCGATCGCTGATCTTGTTCTTGTAGTGCGATCGCCGATCTTGTAGGTTGGGTTGAGGGACGAAACCCAACATAACCCTTCTTGTCTTTTACATCTATTGGTTGGGTTGCAGGTCGTTTAACCCAACCTACAGACTGAGATAGAACTTTTAGTCTATAATTAAGAATAAATAGTAATTAATCATCATAAACATGGCAAAGACAGCAGAAACCCTTAAACAAGAACTTTCTCAGCTTTCTCAACAAGATCGCGCTGAAATTGCTTACTTTTTAATCCATTCTCTCGATGAAGATAATGACGATAATATCACAGAAGCATGGGATCAAGAACTTACCCAAAGATTAGCAGAAATCAAGGAAGGAAAAGTCAAAGGAGAATCTTTTGAAACAGTTTTCTTAGAATTACGAAAAAAATATTCATGAAATCGATTATTATCCATGATAAAGCTAAACAAGAACTTGATCATGCTATTAGCTACTATGAAAAGCAAAAACAAGGATTAGGATTAGATTTTTTGTCTGAAGTTGAAAAAGCTTTAGAAAAAGTTAGAATTAATCCTAACATTGGTTCACCTTATAGCATTAAAGATTTACGTTATTATGTTATACGTCGTTTTCCTTTTAAGATATTTTATACAGAATTTGAGGGATTGATCTGGATTATTGCTATTGCACACGCAAAACGTAAACCTAATTACTGGAAAAAGCGTACACTAGATGATTAGCGATCACGCTTTCTTGTAGGTTGGGTGATCGGAACTCAACCCAACATTTGAAATTCGCTATGATGAGGAGGGGGAATATATCTGGTTGATTACCTATTGGAAAAGTACCAAACAGGAGAGAAGACTTTATGAAAAAGATTTCAATTGATGAACTAGAACAAAAAATTGAAGCAGGAGAAGAAGTCATTGATCATTATTTTGATGCTTCAACGACAAGAGAGGGGAAAGTTTATAAGCAAGTTTCTCGAAGAAAGCAACCTGAAGTAATTGATCAATCAAAAGTAACAGCGAGTGAGGTTAAAGAGGAGTTATCAAACATGAATTACCCTAATATGAGATACTGTGAACTAGAAGAATTAATCTTAAGTTTAAATTTTATAAATTTATCTACAGAAGGGAATCAAAAAGTATTTGAACATCCATCAGGTGCTTTAATTATTTTGCCTGACTATTCAGTGCGATCGCCGATCTTGTAGGTTGGGTTGAGAGACGAAACCCAACATAACCCTTCTTGTCTTTTACATCTATTGGTTGGGTTGTACGACCTTTAACCCAACCTACAAAGTGATATATACTGAGGATATAGATCATAATAATTACAATGAAACGAAAAACTGCTAAACTCTTTATGAATGGTCGTAGTCAAGCTGTAAGACTTCCTCAAGAATTTCGATTTGAAGGCAAAGAAGTCTATATTCAAAGAGAAGGAAACAGAGTCATCCTTTATCCTAAGTCTAGTTCTTGGCAAGACTTTTTTGACAAAACCCCTTTACCCTCAGAAGATTTTATGGAAGAAAGAATTGATTTACCTCCTCAAAATAGAGAGGAATTATTCTAAATGTATATGTTAGATACTAATATTTGTATTTATATTATTAAAAAGCGTCCATCCACAATATTGACTCGTTTTCAAACTATTTCTTATGAAGATTTGTATATTTCTGTAATGACTGTAGCTGAATTACAATATGGTGTAGAAAAATCTAATGCTAAAAATAAGAATCAAGAGATTTTAGATAATTTTATCTCACGCTTGCAAGTTTTACCTTGGGAAGAAACAGCCGTACAATACTACAGCAAAATTCGTAAATACATCAAGTGCGATCGCACTCAAAGATGGGCATAATAATATTATGCCCCTACAAGACACAAATTTGATGATTAGCGAAGTAAATAAACCAAAACCCCGAACCCGTTTATAAGCAGAAATTTGCGATCGCTTCTCAAATCAATAAAATCATCAATGAAAAGGGATTGACAAATATAGATAATATGTAGGGCTTATAATTGCTTATAAAGAAAGCTTTAATTTCCTCGATCTTAACGCTATTTTCAACTATAGTTAAAGACTATAGTCATTAAATCGGAGTCAATGGGTAAATATTTCTTAATTGAATCACAAAGTCCTTTCGAGTCGACCGAGGTAAATAATAATTATCAACTGGCCGCTGATTTGGCTACATCTGGTAATGAAGTCACCTTGTTTCTCGTAGAAAATGGAGTATTAGCTGCCCGTTCTTTTGTTGCTGCTCAGGGTTTAATAAATCTTAACAAAGTAACCATGTTAGCCGATCAATTTTCTCTAGATGAAAGAGGAATCAATTCATCCGAATTGGCATCTAACATTGAAATTTCTAGCGTTACGTCTATCGTTAATGCTATGAGTCAAGGTCAAAAAATGATGTGGTTATAATTATTAGGAGACAGAAAAAATGAGTAAAGCCACCTTAAGTTTTTTATTAATGGATGGGCCTTTTGAACAAGCAAGAACAACCACTGCATTTCGCATCATTGAGGCAGCATTAGACCAAGGAAATGATGTTAAAGTTTTCGCCTATGAAGGGGGAGTATCCTTAGCATTTGCTCACCAAAAACCCCATGCAAATGCCGTTCATGGTCGAACTTTTGAAGAAGAAAATCACCCTTTGACCAAAGATTGGATCGCAGCACTTTTTGCTAAAGCCAAAGCCAAAGGCTGTCAATTAGAGTGGGTTAATTGTGGTCTTTGTGTGGATGAAAGAGGGGTAAATGATGCGCTTGAAGGCTGTCGTAGAGGTGCGCCCAAAGATTTCTGGGAATGGTCAAAAGAAGCCAATGGAACTTTAGTAATTGGAACCAAATAAGGGAGAAAAATGAAAACATTACAAATTGTTCAATCTGCTTATCGTTGTACCATTGAAGAACAAGATGATCCTGCAATTTGGTTTATCCAAGTCTTAAAAAGTATTGGCGGTGATGTCGATATTTTATTAAGAGGAAATGCTGTTAATTATGCTGTCACGGGACAAGTGGTAGAAGGGCTTTCTTTTGGGGAATGGAAACAAACCTATCCAGCAAAAATTGATCAAGATTTACAGCAGGCACTCGATAATGGGATTAAAGTTTATGCCTTAGCTGAAGATATCACCCAGAGGGGAATTCCTGAAGGTAAATTATTAGGGGGAATTGAAAAATTATCTCGTCAAGAATTGCCGAGTTTGTTTGAAAAATACGAACAAGTTTGGCACTGGTAAATTAAGTAGGGTGGGCATTGCCCACCTTAGAATCAATAATGATATCAACTATTCAGAAACGATTCCAAAATAAGTTAAAATCAAGTCTGTTGATCCCCTATTCATTAATTCATGAACTTCCCCTGGTTCAACTGTAATACAATTGCCTTTTAGTAAGGGATAGTCTACCTCATTGATCCTAATTATTCCTTCTCCAGATTCAACAAAAAAAACTTCATACATTGTTTCATGAAGATGAGGAATTGTTTTCTGCCCAGGTGTGAATGTGGCTTGAGAAAAGTTAGTTAAATTAGGAATGTCACCAGGTTTTAACATCACCTTTTTTTGAATATAGTGATTATGATTACTAAACTCAATAGGAAGTTGAGAAAATACCGTTAATTTCATAATTCATTCTACTAGATAAACCTTGATTGTACGGCATTAATATAGTAACATTTTTCGGAATACAATAAAAAAATCCGATACCAAAATTTTACCTTTAATACCGGATTTTATTTAATTAACAATTAGCCCATAACAGAGACTAAAGCAGGTTGTAAAACTGATTGAACAATAATATTATTTTGTTCATCAACATCAACTATAATCGGATCACCATCCTTCACTTGTCCCCCTAAAATTGACTCAGCTAAACTATCTTCTAACCGTCTCGTAATGGCACGACGTAAGGGCCTTGCACCATAACTAGGATCATAACCTTCATTGACAATAAGTTCCTTAAATCCCTCTGTTACTTGTAAGCTAATTTGACGTTGTTCCTGCAATTGTTGAGCTACTTCTGCTAACAAAATATCTGCAATTTGTGTTACTTCAGATTTAGTAAGTTGACGGAAGACAATAATTTCATCTAAACGGTTGAGAAATTCAGGAAGAAAATATTGTTTTAATTCTTCATTAACCGCCCCACTAATTCGCTTATAATTGAGGTTATCATCATTGCTTTCCGTTTCAAAACCCAAATTATAACCCCCTTTTTCAATCACTTTTGACCCCACATTAGAAGTCATGATAATTAAGGTATTTCTGAAGTCTATTGTGCGGCCTTTACTATCCGTTAAACGTCCATCTTCCAGCAATTGCAGCAGCAAATTAAACACATCAGGATGGGCTTTTTCAATCTCATCAAATAACACCACACTGTAAGGTTTACGACGCACCGCTTCAGTTAATTGTCCCCCTTCTTCATAACCAATAAATCCAGGAGCAGAACCAATTAATTTAGATACCGTATGACGTTCCATATATTCAGACATATCTAAGCGAATTAGAGCATCATTAGACCCAAATAAAAACTGTGCTAACGCTTTAGTTAATTCCGTTTTACCAACCCCAGTTGGCCCCGCAAAAATAAAACTAGCAATGGGACGTTTAGGATTTTTTAAACCAATTCTCGCCCGACGAATAGCACGAGAAACCGCTTTTACTCCTTCATCTTGACCTACAATTCGCTCATGTAGATTATCTTCTAAATACATCAAAGATTCTGACTCAGTTTCTGTCAGCTTATTGACCGAAATACCTGTCCAAGATTCCACAATTTGAGCGATATCTTCTTCGTCCACCACCGGAACTAAAGAATCAGGATTAATCATTGGGGTTTCCTGTTCCCCTTCAACAGAAGACTGCATTTTCTTCTGTAAAGAATGACGTAAATGAATACGAGATCCCGCTTCATCCATAAGATCAATCGCCTTATCCGGTAGAAAGCGATCGCTAATATAACGATCTCCTAAATAAGCTGCTGCTGCCAACGCTTTTTGAGAGAATTTAACATGATGATGGGCTTCATATTCTTTCTTTAAACCTTGAAGAATTTCGATAGTTTCCTCAACAGAAGGTTCCCCCACCATAACAGGTTGAAACCGTCTTTCTAAGGCCGCATCTTTTTCAATATATTGACGATATTCATCCAGGGTTGTTGCACCTAAACATTGTAATTCTCCCCTCGCTAATGCAGGTTTGAGTAGGTTAGATGCGTCCATAGCCCCGCCCATGTTTCCCGCACCGACTAAGGTGTGTAATTCATCAATCACCAGGATAATATTACCTGCTTCTTTAACTTGATTAACAATCGATTTGAGTCTTTCTTCAAATTCTCCCCGAAAGCGGGTTCCTGCTACTAATAAACCCAGATCTAGGGCAATCACTTCCTTATCCTGTAACATTTCAGGGATGTCCCCTTCAACAATTCTTTGGGCCAATCCCTCAGCGATCGCCGTTTTACCCACTCCAGGTTCTCCCACTAATACGGGGTTACTCTTTGTCCGACGACCTAAAATTTGGGTCACTCTTTCAATTTCTTTGGTTCGTCCCACAACCGGGTCAAGTTTGCCTTCTCTCGCTTTTTGGGTTAAATTTGTCCCAAACTGCTCTAAAGTCGGTTTACTGCCCGAAAAATTGTCAAATGGAGAGGGATTTTTCCTAGGGGTTGCCGCAACTGCTTGCTGTTCTCCTAAATTTTTAATTAAAGTGGTGCGTAACGCTGTAATATCGATGCCCTCATAGATTAAAACTTTAACTCCAACCGTATTCGGATCTGAGAGCAACACCAGCAGAATATGTTCTGGGGTGACATAATGATTGTCTTTACGGGCAATTTGGAACGCTTTTTCCAGCATTTGTTTAACTGTTGGCGTAAAAGGGATCGTCTCTGGGGCAAAACCGACTCCTGTTTCTTTCAGTTTCTTCACTGTCTGTCGTATTTGCGCCACACTTAGACCAAACTCTTGTAAGACTCTAGACGCGACTGAATTACCTGATCCGAGCAAGCCTAATAGAATATGTTCCGTTCCCACCAGATTCTGCCCCGCACGGTGAGCTTCCTCTTGAGCAAGCATAATGGCTTTGATGGCTTTGTCCGTAAAGTTTTCAAACATGAGTCCGTTGGTTGAGGTTAGTTACATTTCTTAATCTTGTAATCATACTCTATCGTCTTTTAAAGGGCGATCGCAGTGGTGATAGCCGTAATTTATAAATTTATACGGATTTTTACTGACTCAGACTCAACTTTCCTTCGTATTTTAAAGATTTCAATTAGTCAAAATTACTGAAAGTGATCAAGATCACTACTTGCAAGTGATCTTGATCACTGGGTTTTGGGTACACCTTTGTTATACTGATCACATAAAAGTATCGAAACTATCACCAAATTGCTAATTGCTTTGTGCTGTAGTCTAGATAAAGAACCTACTGTCTTGATAGCTTTTGTCGATCTAGTTATTACTATCCGTAAACTAAAGGTCAAATTGGGAGATTTTAACAAGTAAAAAGGAGAAAAGAAATGTTACTGGCGACTCAATTACAACAAGACTTTGAAAATTTAGCTAGAGAAGAAAGCTTATTTGAGGATTACTTCAAGCATTGGAAAAATAAGCCTCAAACTTATTTAGATAAGCTAGAAGAACTCCTCTTAGAAGATCACAACAAGCTTGTTCACATTTGCCGTAATATTCCTGAAAATGTCAGCTATTTTGTTAATCGTATTTGCTGCTATTTTATTAACAATCTCGGCTTAGATAGAAGATTTAGAAATGATTTATATGAGTCTCTTAGCCGACTGATTAATATTTTAGAAAACGCCTCCGAAAAGACTATCATTGCCCCATCCCTGGAGCCATTTTTTGTTAAGAAAAATCAACTAGAAGGAGAACCAGAAACCCCCACAGCTTTTGAAAGACTTAAAGTTACTGTTGATAAATATAAGAGATTAGAAGACGACGATGCCGAACCAAATTGGAAGCGCAAACAAAGACTGGGACAACGATTAATTCGTTATCCTCATCTTTATGGTTGTTATTTAGGCGCATCAGAAAATACTAGCTTTGGACAAACTACCCAAGTTAGACAAGATCAATATATTAGTAATTATACTGTTAATTTACATCGTTATCTTCGTCAAGAAACCACTAAAGATAATAATAAAGACCTGGCAGGATTATTATCCTCTCGAACCGTGGGTCAAGATTGGGAAAATCCAACCCAGTTATCCAAAGAATCCCTATATAAATCAATTTATTATTACAAAAAAACAGAAGAAAAATTTAGAGAAAGATCATTATTTGTTACCAGCTATTATGACAAAGCTTCTTTGTTGGAATGCAAAATGATTATCCATAAAGCTATTATTACCCTATTTCCGCCCCAATATCAAAAAGCCTTTATTACCCAAAAACTTTTAGCGAATCTTCAGGGAGAAGAATGCAGCTACAATAGCGCAAAAGCTGATTTAGCCTTAATTAAAATTGCCATCGATTATTGTTTCAAACTTCTCGTTATTGACGATGATAAAAATCACTTTTTCTTTATTGATATGGTGAGCAATATGGGAAGCAAGAAAACCTTAAATATTCTTTTACAACTAATTCATTGTTATCCTATAGATCCTAATAGTCATGACAAAAGAGACAAAAAACAAAGAATGTTATTAGCCCTAGAAAAAAGATTAGCTATCTTATTTAAAAATTACGAAGACTTTGATGAAAGTGAAATGCAATGGTTAATTTATTTCCTAGAACATTTTCACATAGCAACTGCCCTTCAATTTGATGGACTAGAGCTTTCTGGTATTAAAATCCCCACCGATGTCCTAAAAGCCCATTAAAACCGACAAAAATAGTCCCTAACCACTGACAGTTAGGGATTATTTTATTATTAAGTTGGGTTAGCGGGTTCATTCGTTACAGTATCTTTAGCAGAAGAACTTTTTAGATCAGCAGGGGGAGAGGACAAAGAGCGTGTCAACTGAGCGAGTTGGCGTTGAATTGGGGACTCCTCTGGGGGAATATGAATCTGAATTTTTGGGCCAGAACTAGCTAAACGAATAATCATGCCATCGATGGCCAGGGTTTTGGTAATAAGTTGGCCATCAACATAAGTTCCATTCGTGCCAATATTAACCACCTCCCAATTGTTTCCTTCACGCCGAATTTCCAGATGATGACGAGAGACAACAGCACTATAGAGAACCACCTCATTGTCCATAGAGCGTCCAATGCGAATGGTTGTGATCGTGTCAAAAGTCCAATTTTGCACGGGTATGGTTTTTCCGGGATGAAGTAAAGTCAGAGTAATCACCGAAGTTCAAGCAGATAAAGGATGTTTCTTGTGTGGCAGTTCATCTGGGCCCCAAAAAGGAAAAGTCTGAACGGCTCCCGACTTTGGAAAAGATCAAGTTAGAATAGAGTTAGACACTTACTTCTCTATAATAATTGCTTATCACCTCATTTTTTCTTTTTTGTCTAGGTATTTGAGCTTAAGTCAGGACAGAAAATGAGTAGGTTTGAGTAGATTTTTGACTTCTGTTTTTAACCCTTAATCCTGAAGAGGAAAAGCTTTGTCTGGATTCATTGACACTTCTCCTTGATATAAGTCAAGATATATATAACGTAAACCTTTGTAAAGCTTGGGCTAAATGTCAGTAGAGTTTCTATCACTAGACAACATTCAGGAAATCGCCCATCAATACGGCTACTGGGCAGTGTTTATTGGCATTGCCTTAGAAAATACCGGAATTCCTATTCCTGGGGAAACCATCACCATTGTAGGTGGTTTTCTGGCAGGAAGCCAAGAGTTAGACTATTGGCTGGTTTTAGGCACAGCGATCGCTGGTGCTGTCATCGGCGATAATTTTGGTTATTGGATCGGAAGATTTGGGGGTTGGGAATTTTTAGTTAAGGTAGGAAGTCTCTTTAAAATTTCCCCAAGACAACTCGAAGATGTTAAGGAACAGTTTAGTAAAAATGCGGCTAGAGCCGTATTTTTTGGGCGTTTCGTCGCTTTATTAAGAATTTTTGCCGGCCCGATGGCTGGCATTGCTCAAATGCCCTATTCTCAATTTTTATTGTGCAATTTGGGCGGGGCAACGGTTTGGGCTTCAATTATGGTCACGCTTTCTTTTTTTGTGGGACGAATAGTTCCCTTACATCAATTAATTAACTGGATGGCTCAATTTAGTGTCTTAGCTCTTATTTTAGTGCTTGGATGGGTTGGGGTAACGATTTGGTTAGAGTCTCGTAAACCTAGGTTAGAGGGGAAAGAATAAAATTAAATTTGAGTCATTAATGAGACATTTTCCCTTTACAATAAATGAAATAGAACCACTTTTATTTTTATGCCTCGACCCTCAGCCAAACAACCATCAACCCCTTTATCCCCCACTACTTTAGGTCTTTCTTCTTTTCATCTACGTCGTCAAGTTCTCGAAGACGAGCATGAATGGCTACTCAAACAAATTAAACGTAAACGCAATGAACTCAAAAAATTCCTTGACCAAATGCGTTCTATTGCAACGGAAATTTTTCAGAGAGGAAACCCTCTGTATCACAAACTTATTGAACTTGACACGGAAATTCATGGTTTGTTTGATGAGATTTTAACAGGGCGAAAATTAGGAAAAAAAAGTCAGAAAGATATCATCAGCGTATATCATTCCCTGCAATTTATGGGAGTCCTCAGCCCCAAATTTGATGAAGATGACGACGATGAAGATGATGACGATGATTCATCAGAAGATGACTTTAATGGTGAGCAAACAGAAAACTTCTTTAACCAAAACTCTCATCAAGATCATTCTGAGGAAACTGATAGAGAAAACCCGATTAAATCTTCAGCATCTCGACACATTCGACAAACTTTTATCAAATTAGCTTCCCTGTTTCACCCTGATAAGGTGACAGACAGCGAAACCCAAATGCACCATAATGAGATTATGAAGGAGGTTAACCGCGCTTATCAAGAAGGTGATCTCGCTCGACTTTTGGAAATTGAACGACAACATCATCTTGCTGAAGATATTGATATTAATAACGCGACAGGTAGCGAGATAGAAAGAAAATGTCAACAAAGAGAAAGAGATAACCAACTCCTCAAAAATCAATACGAAAACCTCAAAGAAGAACTGAGAATTGCTCGAAATACTCCTGAAGGGGAAATGGTTAAAGACTATCGTGCTTGTCAAAAAGAAGGGCTTGATGCTGTTGCTGAAATGCTTTCAGAAATAGAAGCTCAAGTCAAAACTGTTGAAGAAATTCGTGACTTTGTACGGGATTTTCGGGATAAAAAGATAACGATTAAAGACTTTTTAAAAGGGCCAACTTCAATGACTGCGAAAACTCAAGAAGATCCTGATGAAATGCTCGAAATTTTGTTAGGTGAATTGTTAGGACTGAAGATTTAACTGAGATCTTGCACCATGATTTAAAAATCACAAAAACCCGATTTTTAAAGACTGAAACCAAGCATCACTTCGTTACTGTTTGGTAAAAAATCGGGTTTTTCAATCTTAGGTACAAGATCTCAGTTTAACAATTCTACAGTAACACAAGTATACTTTGACAAGCTGTTACTGAGCGCAGTCGAAGTAACAGCTTGTGTTAATTTTTACATCTCAAATGTAAATACTATAGTTGATATTTAGCTTATTTTTGCAGAGGAAAATTTAATCTTTCTCGTTGCTGTAAATATAAGTTAGCAACTTCCCTCGCTAAGTTACGAATACGACCAATATAACGGGTTCTTTCCGCAACGGCAATGACACCCCTTGCATCTAATAAATTAAAGGAATGGGAGCATTTTAAGACATAATCTAAACTGGGTAATACTAACCCCCTATCAATTAATTGTTTGGCTTCTTGTTCATATAAACTAAACAATTTAAACAGTAAATCTGGATCAGAAGCTTCAAAATTGTAGGTACATTGTTCCACTTCACTTTGTAAGAAAATATCCCCATAATTAATCTTGTCATTCCATTGTATCTTGGTCATGGCTTCTACCCCTTGCAGATACATTGCTAACCGTTCTAACCCATAGGTTATCTCAATAGAAACGGGACGGCAATCAATGCCCCCACATTGTTGAAAATAAGTAAATTGGGTGATTTCCATGCCATCTAACCAGACTTCCCAACCCACACCCCAAGCACCCAAAGTTGGGGACTCCCAGTTATCCTCGACAAAGCGAATATCATGATCTTCCGGTTTAATTCCTAATGCTCTGAGGGAGTCTAAATAGATTTCTTGAATATTATTAGGTGAAGGTTTAATTAAGACTTGATATTGAAAATAATGCTGAAAACGGTTAGGATTTTCTCCATAACGGCCATCTGTAGGACGACGACAGGGTTCTACATAGGCCACTGACCAAGGTTCCGGGCCAATCGCTCTGAGAAATGTATGGGGACTCATGGTTCCTGCCCCTTTTTCTGTATCATAGGGTTGGGCAATTAAACAGCCGCGATCGCTCCAAAATTCGTGTAATTTGGCAATGATTTCCTGAAAATTAATTGACACTGTTTAACTTTCCTTACCTAAATGACTTTATTATGTTCAATCACTTCCCATTGTACCGAAATTAGGCTCAATTATCATCTTAATTCTAGAATTTTTTAATTTTCAGTTAGTACAATCATAAAAATATTGTATTCTGACTGGTAATTGTCTAGGGTAAATAGTCAGGATTTAAGGTATTTTCTGGGGTAAAAGGAGAGGTTTCAGGAAAGGTTTGTAAGGGTAAACCTGTTTCTGCTGCGGCTAAATCTCTAGAATCTTGATAGCATTCTTCAAATACTTCAATAAAATAACGTTTTAAACTAGGACTGGTTTGAAAAGATTCTTTCAGTCTTTTTCGATGTTCAACAATGGTAAATAACCAGCTATTGCTTCGTTTTTCTGCTTGATATTGATATTTTAGTAAGTGCATGAGAAGAATTCTTAAATTGCTGGTGACAGATTTTTTCTCACTTCTTCCCATGTCTTCCATTTCTTCAATTAAGTTTACTAAATCAATTTCTGTAAATTTTTCTTGACTTAGTAATTTAATTGTGTTAACTATCCACAAATAATAATCTTTATCATACAAATTATGATTTTTTTGTGGGTTTATTTTTAAGTTTTGGGTCATAATACTTCCGCTTCATCTAACATTTTCCAAACAGTTTGCAAGAGTTCATCTAATCCAGTTCTCGTCACTGCTGAAATAGTAAAAATAGGAGAATCACTTAACTTTTGTAGTTCTTTTGTCATTAATTCCAGAGTTTCTTGATCCGCAGCATCAATCTTATTAAATGCAAGAATTTGGGGGCGATCGCTTAATCCTCGGCCATAGGCTTTTAACTCTTGTTGAATCACTTGATAATCTTTAATAGGATCATCTGAAGTAATATCAACTAAATGCAATAATAGGCGAGTTCGTTCAATATGTCGTAAAAATTCATGACCTAATCCTATACCTTCGTGGGCCCCTTCAATTAACCCAGGAATATCAGCAAAAACTGTTCCATCTCCCGTCGGTTTTCTCACAACACCCAAGTTAGGAATTAAAGTAGTAAAGGGATAATCGGCAATCTTTGGACGAGCAGAGGAAAGAGAAGAAATTAAGGTCGATTTTCCCGCATTAGGTAAACCAATAATTCCCACTTCAGCTAACAATTTTAACTCTAATCTTAGGTTTCTATGTTCCCCTTCCAAACCTGGCAAAGCATATTCTGGGGCGCGGTTTTGGTTGCTTAAAAAGTATTTATTTCCTAATCCTCCTTTTCCCCCTAGGGCCACACAAAGAATCTGACCATTTTCAATCAAATCTCCTAATATTTCATCGGTTTCTAAATCATAAATTACCGTGCCACAGGGAACCTCAATAATAATATCTTTACCCATGGCCCCCGTACGATTATTGGGGCCGCCACGTTGGCCATTGTCTGCTTTAAAAAGACGCGCATAACGGAAGTCTAAGAGAGTTTGCAGGTTGTTTACGGCTTTTAAAATTACTGAGCCACCTTTTCCTCCATTTCCCCCCGCAGGGCCCCCCGCAGGGACGTATTTTTCCCGTCTGAAGGCGACAATACCATCTCCTCCCTTACCAGCTTCTACTTCAATTTCAGCGCGATCAATAAACTGCATTCTGATTCTTCTAACTTCTCAATAGGTATAACATTATATTAGAGTTTGCTCTCAAATAGCGATCGCTTATCCATATCAGGTGACAAAAAACTCTAGTGCTAGAGTTTTTCTCTCAAACAGCGATATAGTTGCACTCACGGAACAAGACCGTACTATAATTTTAAGGAAATTAGAACTTTAAGATTATTTCTAACTTCTACGGTAATGACAGAATCTACAGATAAATCGTCTAATAGTATTACTGTTGGCGATCAACCAGCGACAGAAGATGCACTTGGTTTTACTCCTTATGTCATTGCAATGGCTGAGTTTTTAACTCATCCTAACACAAAAGCACCTCTTACTATTTCTATTGAAGGTGAATGGGGTAGCGGTAAATCTTCTTTTATGAAGCAGCTTGAAACCCAGATTAAAGAGAAGTCTAAAGAATTAGAAAAAGAAAAGTTAAAGGAAATTTGGAAGGAAATAAAAGAACTAAATACATTAAATATATGTGATTTTTTACAATTAAAATTTGGGTTAAAACAAAAAATACAAACAGTTTGGTTTAACGCTTGGAGACATGATAAATCCGAATCTCTCTGGGCTACTTTTGCTTTATCATTTCTAGAGCAAATTTCTGAAAATCGAGATCTCCACGATGTTATTCCTAATTTCTGGAGTCATGGCAGGCTGCTTGTCTCTCGTCTTGATTTAAAAAAAAACTGGGTTAAAAATGTGTTAGGTATTCTACAAAAATTTGCTACATTTATATTTATTGGAGGAATAGCTGTAACAATTCCCTATTTATATATTAGAGAAAGAAATAACCTAGCAACCTTTTCTAAAGAGATTGTTTGTCAATTAGAAAAAAATGAAAAAAATAAAGATGATAAGAAAGATAATGAAGATAAGTCAACAACCGAAAATAAATCAAAAACGATAGAAAATAACAGTTGTTCAGGAAAATATGATAGCACTCTTAACATTTTACTGTTTTTGATGGGAGGAGGAGGAAGTTTTTCAGTAACTTTTGTTTTACTGGCTAAATTGAGAGATTTAATTGGAGATTCTAAGCTAGATTTAAAGGAATATTTAGAATCACCTGACTATGATAGCCAAGTTACTTTTATTGAAAAGTTTCATGAAGATTTTTCTAAAATTGTCAATGCTTATGCAGGTAAAGATGAGAAGGTTTATGTTTTTATTGATGATCTTGATCGTTGTGAATTAGGTAAATCTGCTGATTTGTTACAATCTCTAAATCTCATGATTTCCAATGACCCAAATATAATTTTTATCTTGGGAATGGATCGAGAAAAAGTTGCAGCAGCAATAACATTTAAACAGAAAGATGTACTTCCTTTTCTAGCTTCAACCTTAACAGAAAATCAGGCTCAGAAAACAGAAAATGATAAATTAAGGAAACAATTGGACTATGGCTTTAGTTTTATGGAAAAGTTTATCCAGTTATCATTCTCAGTGCCTAAACCTTCTCAGAATACATTAAATGGCTTTCTTAAAACAATCTCTGAAAACAAAAAAGAAACTTCCCCAGAAAAATACTTTTTGGGGATTTCTCATGTTTTAATTATCAGATTTTTTGATGAACTGAAAGACGAGCCACCAAAGGAGAAAACTCCCAATTCACAACAAATAGAGGATTCATCTCTAAATTTAGGTTTAGATATTTTTCCCATTATGGAAAAAGATTTAACTGATGAAAATCTTGCTGATCTGATCAAGATGGTTGCGCCTTTTTTTGATTATAATCCCCGTAGTTTAAAGCAATATATTAATGTAGTTAGACTAAGAACTTATATTGCTTATTATGCTGTGGGTGTTACTTTTGAAGAAAGAGGAACGATAACCATAGAACAAATAGGTAAATTTATTGCACTTACCCTTAAATATCCCCGTCTTCTTCTTGCACTACAGAAAGATGATCAGTTACTTGTTACATTGGAAAAACTCGCTCTCGCTAACCCTGAATTAACAAATAATGCCAATGAGTGGATTAATAACCCCCAAATAAAAGAAATACTTTGCTATGGGAAGGAAAATGAGGAAAAATATAGTCTTCAGAAAGTAGATATACAAAAACTTTTGGTGGTTTTACCAGGTAAAGGGACGCTATCTTCTAAATATTTCAAACTCCGTGACTTCCTAGCCGCAGGTAAATGGAAAGATGCTGACCAAGAAACCACTAAAGTCATGCTTCAAGTTGCTAACCGAGTGTCTGAAGGATACTTAAATATTGAAGATATCGATAACTTCCCCTCTAAAGACTTACGCACCATCGATCAACTTTGGGTTAAATACAGTAACGGTAAATTTGGCTTCAGTGTTCAAAAGAAAATCTACATCGATGAACTTGGTGGGACAAAAAAGTTTAATGTAAAAATCTGGAAAGAATTTAGCGATCGCGTCGGTTGGATGAAAGGAGGCAACTGGTTGAGCTACTCAGACCTTACTTTTGAATTACTTGATACTACACCTGTAGCACACCTACCTCGGCTGGACGTTGGCGTTCTTCGTTGGGCTTCGTTGGCTTGGGTTTGTCTTCTCTCGCGCAAAGAGTTGTGACCTGTAGCATATCGCCATTACAAGCCATTGTCAAAAGTTAATTTTGAGTTCTTTTTTTAGGAACTCGTGGGCTTTTTTCCGATTTTTTATCCTTTTTATTCTTCAAATATTGCCTCTAAATCTCGATATCCACTAACGACTCTTGCGATTTCAATTCCATTTTCAACAGCAAAATAAAAGATTAAATAATCCTCTACTGGAAAACTTCTTAAACCAGAAAATAACTCATCCCGTCTACGTCCCATATTAGGAAATTGAGTTAATCTATCACATACTTGCCTGATTTTTTCTTTAGTTCTCCTAGCAGCTTGTGGATTTTTAGAAGCCAAATAGTAATTAATCTGTTTTAAATCCAGTCTAGCAGAGGAAGTAAAAATGACTTTGCCCATTATTTTGATTCCTCATTCATTGAGAAAAGATTAGCTTCTATTTGTTGAATATCTTCTTCTAATTCTTTAAACACTTCTCGTCCATCAACCGTTTCACCCCGTCTTAATTCTTCCACTCCTATCATGACTTCCTTTTTTAATTCCTCAAATCTTCCCTTATAAATTCTTTCTCTTTCTTCTAACAAACGCAATGCTTCTTGAATCACCGCTAAATCATCTTGATACTTCCCAGTTTGAATTTGCTGATTAATCGAATTCTCTATTTCTGGAGTTAGTTTAATGGTTTTCATGGCTTTTTAATTATTAGTTTTACCCTTATATTTTACCAGATTTAGAGCAGATTATAAAACCATCCCTGTTAATATCATTGATCTTTTTTTGATTCATATTCAGTAATAATCCTTTGAATATCATCTGCTGCGATATCAGTTTGTTGAGATTTTGAGTAAATGGTTAGTAAGATGATTGCTTGGGCTGTTTTAAGATAGTAAATTAAGCGATAACCCCCGCTTTTTCCTTTTTGGTTGTCCCTATTTCTGACTCTCAACTTAAACACTTCATAGCCAATATTAGAAATGCGATCGCCTAGTTTTTCTCCTTGTTGGAGTTTTGTATAATAGGTTGAAGATCATTACGAATATTGAGATACTTTTTAGCTAGTTTGCGGAGATTGCGCTGAAATCTTTGGGTTACTTCAACTTGAACTTTTGGTATTTCAGACATTTTCCATTTCTGCCCAAAGTTGAGAAATTGGAATGGTTTGTCCAGTCATAGCTTCATGCCAAGCTTGAGAAAAATCTTGGAGTGTTTCCTCTTTTTTTCGACGCTCAATATATTCTTTTAACGCTTCTTCAATCAAAGTTTGTTGATTGTTATGTTTCCCTAATTCTAAGGCCTCTTGTAGTAAATTATCATCAATTTGTAGCTGAAATTCCATGTCAATTTCCCCCTTTTTTTTTATATCTGAAAAATCCCCTAAATTATAACTGAATCCCCATGAAATAGAGAGGCGATCGCAGATGAAAAATAAAGCGATCGCCCCTCAAAAAAATCAAGTAAATTCCGAAATATCTTCCTCACAGTCATCTGCTAAATAACACAAAGCACGAAATCTTAACCCGACTAATTGTTCATAGAGGGGGTTTAATTTACATAAAGGGGGAATATGAACAATTTTATGGCCAAATAATTTAATATCTCGCTCAAAAGGACATTGAGGGGGAACCATCTTACAGATAAAACGGGCCAAACGGGGATCATGAATATCCATCCCATCTAACCAGTCTTTGAGAGGATATAAAAGATCGGGGTGAGGATGAGGGGGACTGACTAAACCACTGGTTTGATCTAATGCTAAGGCTTCAGAATGTTCTGCCAGGGGTTCACAAAGGGTGTGTTCTAGACTTTCTAAAGCCTCGACTTTTAAGCCTAATGCCTCACTAAACTCATGTAACAGTTTCGCTTCAGGAGCAGAATAAATGCCATCCGCGATCGCCACCAAAACAGCCGTTCTTAAGAAGTTTTCACCGATTTTGGGATCATGGCCTAAAACCTCAGCTAGTTCTTCCGGGGTGATAGAGGTGTATAAGACAGTTTCTGGGTAATCAAGAGCTAAGTCTTGGGTTAATTCGGCAATTAACTGTTGTTCTTGGGGGTCATAGTCCCCGTCACACCAAGCAATGGTGAGTAAACCTCGCAACCAGGCGGAAATTTGCTCGGTTGTATAGGAGTATTTTCTAACACTAGCCATAATCGTCTTAATATTAAACGCTTCGGGTGAGATCGGGAGACGATTGGTTTTTGTCTCCCTACTCTTGATCTTAACTTTTCTCTGGCGTTAATCGAAACAATTCACAGCTAGAAGCTTGTGTCAATTCATTGAACAATTACCGGAATTCCCGTTTTAACTAATTCATACAAGGCTTTAACATCCCGATTTCTCATGCGAACGCATCCATGAGACACTGCTTGACCCATGACGTGTTCTCCAGGGGTTCCATGAAACCCGATGTGATTTTTGCCATTTGTCCAAAAACCAATCCAGCGTTCTCCTAAAGGACTATTGGGGCCGGGTGCGCTTATTCTGCCATTCCAGGGGTTTTTCCACTTCGGGTTCTCGACCATCTGCATGACTGTAAAGTTACCTTTGGGGGTTTCCCATCCTTTTTTGCCGATCGCCACAGGATAACTGGCTAAAACCTTATCATCTTGATAGGCATAAACCCGACGTTCTTTCAAGTTAAGCACAAGACGGGTGGCTAAAACTTGGTTGGTTTCGGAAGGTATGGCCACGGCCTCTTGTTGAACAGCAGGGGCCGTCATTTCTGGGCTTACTTCCTCGGCGATCGCATTTCTTGCTATCCCTACAATGGGTAATAGTAAACTCCCGCTAAGCACTGCAATTGTCAATAGTGAACGATTGAAAAACATTTTTTGAAATCCCAATGCAATACTAATGGTTTAAGTTAATCAGGGGTGAGTTGTCTCACCTGCATTCTAAAAGCGTCCTTCAAGAATACTTTCTAAAATTAGCACTTTCTTAATAATTTTTCAGCTATCCTGAGCTAAATATCAAGAGTCCATAATATATCACAACAAAGTTTTCAAGACAAGCTCTCTATTAAGGGATTGATTTTGGGTAGTAGAAACAGCAATAATTCCTAACACTTTGAATCCTTGAATACTTAAAACTTTCGCTGCTTCTTTGGCGGTTGTGCCTGTGGTATAAATATCATCAATTAAAAGAATTGGGGTTGATAAAGGATGATTTTGTAGGGACTTTCCTAACGAAAATGCTTGTTGAATATTAGCTTTTCGTTGTTCTGGTGTCAAGCCAAACATTGCTTCTGTTTGACGAATTCGTATTAACCCTTTAGTTTTTAAGGGATATTTAGTGATTTGACAAAATCCTTTAGCAATCAGATCTGATTGGTTAAATCCTCTTTCTTTTTCTTTCGTTAAATGTAAGGGAATGGGAATAATTGTCGGTGTTTTCTGGGTTTTTATTAAAGTATATTTTAGCCAAGTTTCGCCGAGCCAAAATCCTAAAAATTCTCCGATTTGAGGATTATTCTCATATTTTAAAGCTGCGATCGCCTGTTTTAATTTTCCTTCATATTTTCCCCAAGCAAATAAGGGTAATTCTCCTTGCCACAATTTTTTAGGATGTTTTAATTGACAGCTTTTTAATTGTCGTTGACAATCATAACAAATTTCTTCATCTGTGGAACGTTGACAGAGGGGACAATTCTCTTTAAGAAAGATTGATAAAATATTCTTTAACATAATTATTTATTGTACATTTAATGATTAACTATTCTCAATTATTTCTGCTTATTGATAAAAATCAGCAAGACAAAATTGATTGAGGGAATTTGTCAAGACTTGCTAACGAAACAGGCTAAACTCCTCAGCACGCCTAAAACTAGCTTGATATAAGGGTCATAAAGATTTTTATCCCTGAATAATATGGCGATTTTGTTGGGTTTAAGGAAAAATTACGAAAAATTATCGGGAATTATTAGCAATAGTGCTACAATACATCAGACAATATCGAGAATAAAAAGCAATCTAGTATCAAGGAGTGGAACCCAATAAACCGTGAGAAAACTATCGAGACGACTATTTCTGAGTGGAAGTACAGCGACAGCAGTTATTGGTATGAGTCAACTGATGACTAGCTGTGGACAAAAAAACAGCAATAACACCCCGTCCCCTAGCCCAAGCGCATCAGTAACAGGGGAGTTAAACCTTTATTCTTCCCGTCACTACAACACAGATACGGCATTGTATGAAGGGTTTACCAAGGAAACAGGGATTAAAGTCAACTTGGTAGAAGGGAGTGCAGATGAACTAATTGAGCGCATCCAAAGCGAAGGAGAAAATACCCAAGCTGATATTTTAATGACAGTGGATGTAGCCAAATTATGGCGGGCCCAGGAAGCAGGTCTTTTTGTTCCTATCTCCTCTCCTATTTTAGAAGAAAAAATTCCCCCATCCTTGCGTAACCCAGAAGGATATTGGTTTGGGTTTACCAAACGGGCGCGGGTGATCATGTATAACAAAGAAAAGGTGAAACCAGAAGATTTATCGACTTATGAGGCGTTAGCTGATCCCAAATGGAAAGGTAAGATTGTGATGCGCCCTTCTAGCAATATTTATAACCAATCTTTAGTGGCATCCTTAATTCAAGCAGATGGGGAAGCGAAAACGGAAGAATGGTGTCGGGGTTTAGTAGCGAATTTTGCCCGTCCCCCCCAGGGTAATGATATGGGACAAATTGAAGATGTGGCCGCAGGAGTAGGGGATTTAACTTTGGCCAATACATACTATTTAACCCGTTTTGCCAAGTCAGAAGAACCAGCGAAAAAAGAAGTTTTTGCCAAAATTGGGGTATTCTTCCCTAACCAAGATGGCAGAGGGGCCCACGTTAATATTAGTGGGGCCGGGGTGGTGAAAAATGCGCCCCATAAAGAAAATGGGGTCAAATTTCTGGAATATTTAACCAGTAATACAGCCCAAGAATTCTTTGCTAAGGGCAATGATGAATATCCGGTTGTAGCAGGAGTAGCCCTCGATCCAATTTTAGCCAGTTTCGGCACATTTAAAGCAGATGAGACGGATATAGCTGCTTTTGGCCCTAATTTAGCCACTGCGGTCAAAATTATGGATCGGGCGGGCTGGAAATAGGGAGAGAAGGATGTGTTGTCGGGGCAATTCATGAATTGCCCCCAGGAAACGAAACAAGGTGTGAGGATTTAATTAATGTCAAACTTATTACGTCTGACAATTTATTTATCAATTACTGTGATTTTTTTACCTTGACAAATGATGCAACAAACCAGAACAACTTATCTGCGAGAACTCCCCATAGGAGCAAAGGGTTATATTGTTGGATACGACAAAATATTTAGGGGTTATCAAGGCAAATTATTGTCTATGGGTTTAACCCCAGGAACAGAATTTATTTTAGTCAGACAAGCATCAATTTATTGGCCGGTGATGATTGAAGTTAAAGGTAATTTAATTAAATTACAAAAACCGGAAGCTGATGCTTTATGTATTGAAGAAAATGAGTATTTATAGGTTAATAAATCATGTCACAATTTTCAACAGATTCACCGCTTAATAGTTGGAGTCGTCGCCAATTTATGCAAAGTTCCCTTACATTACTAGGACTAGGTTTGGCCGGAGGAACTATAGGATTACGTCATCTGATTTCTCGCAGTAATTATGGGGTAAAGATTCCTGATATTACTCAAGATGATAACCCAACTCTTGATAATCCTTTTAATCCTATGATGCTTTTAAGGGATTTTGATTATGGGACAATTAAACGAGAAAATGGGCGAGTTGTTCGAGAGTTTAAAGTGGTAGCTAACAGCAGTTTATTACATCTCAACGGTAGCATTTCTTTTGTTAGTTGGAATCTCAATAATCGTGTTCCTGGCCCGACTTTGAGAGCAAGAGAAGGGGATAAAATTAGGATTATTTTTGAGAATGAAGATGGCCATTCTCATAGTTTACATTTTCATGGGAATCATCCTTCAGAAATGGACGGCGTTAAACCTATTCGTCACGGTAAAACTGCTATTTATGAGTTTGAAGCAAAACCATTCGGAGTGCATCTTTATCATTGTCATGTTGCCCCTGTTACTCGTCATATTAGTAAGGGTTTATATGGAATGTTTATTGTTGATCCTCCTCAACTACGTCCCCCCGCAGATGAGATGGTTATGGTATTAGGTGGCTATGATATTAATAATGTTCGTAAAAATGATTTATATGCTTTTAATGGCATTCCAAATTATTACCGAGATCATCCTATTTCTATCTACAAAAATCAGTTAATTAGACTCTATATTCTCAATATGATTGAGTTTGATCCTGTGGCAACTTTTCATATTCATGGCAATATGTTTAAAGTCTATCGTACCGGGAGGAGTTTAACCCCTGATGAGGAAACCGATATGATTACAATGGGAACCGCAGAACGCCATATTTTAGAGTTTTCATATAATTATCCTGGAACATTTATGTTTCATCCTCATCAAGATACTATGGCAGAATATGGATGTTTAGGAATATTTAATGTTCTAGATACTTAACTGATTTACAATGACAGTAAGTTTGAATTAATGACTAATAAGGAGCATCAACTATGATTAATTTTCGTTATATATCTCCCCTACTTTTAGTTCCTTTTGCTATCACTTTAACCAGTTGTAGTCAAGCAGAAAAAACCAAAGATAATGCTCAAAGTTCTCCCCAAGAAGTGGTAGAAACTGATTCTAAAAATGAAGACAGAGAATATTTAACTACTTTAGGGTTAATGAAAGGTCATTTGTTCATTGCTAAACAATTAATAGACCAAGGAAAATATGCAGAAGCAGAACCCCATATTGGTCATCCTGTAGAAGAATTATATGGGGATATTGAGGAACAATTAACTAAACGCAATGTGAAGGATTTTAAATCAACTTTAAATCAACTTCATGATGGTGTCAAAACAAATCCAAAGTCTGATAAAATTAAAGGGCAATATGATACTTCAATCATCGCTATTGATCAGGCGATCGCAGCAGTTCCTGCGGATAAATTACAATCTCCTGAGACAATTTTACCCGTTATTAATGGACTATTAAAGACAGCAAATGCCGAATATGAAGCGGCGATCGCTAATGGTAAAATTGTCGAAGTAATTGAATATCAGGACTCCATGGGATTTCTGGTTTATGCAGAACAATTATATCAATCTATTGCTAAACCCATGAGTGAAAAATATCCTGAGAAAAATGAAGTTATTACCACTACATTACAGGAATTAAAAACAGCCTGGCCTTCCGTTAATGCACCAGAAAAACCTGTCATGACTCCTGAACAAGTATCAGAATTAGTGACAAAAATCAAAGATAATAGTAAAATGTAGACTGAGTTTAGGATAATCTATACCTACCAGATTAACACAGCTAAGATGAAGCTATAAATTAAGTTTGTAGTTAACAATATCTGCTAAAAATAAGCCATTTAGAGTTAACTACAGACTAATAGTTGAAAGCATCAAATTAGCTGTGTTATTTCATTTTAAATTTAACAGCTACCATCATCTTTATGGGGTGTGGGTGCTACCGTATTAATATTCCCTTTTATCACACCATTAATGGCTATCACAGGGTCAGTTTCACTGGTAATATAAACAGTAATGCCGCGACGACTCAAACGTTGAGTTAAGCCCTCTCCAGCTTCTCCTGTAATTAAGATACTATGATCCAAAGGATGGGGTGTGATATCATCATCATGGAGATCGTGAAAGGTGGGTAAAGTATCAGGAATTTCTAACTTTTCAATCAGGGTTGGTTGGGTTTCTTGACTCCCTTCATATACCAAAAATTTCCTGGCCCGGCCAGTTTTTCCGGTAATTGTTTGAAAATCTTGACTAACTAGGGCGAATTTCATGACTAACTTACCTAATTCTCGTTCCGAAATGTTAGCATAAGTTCATCCTAATTGATGGAAAATAATCTTAAATTTTAATTATTTTTAGCACATTTCGCAAATTTATGAATTATTAAATAACATATTCTACATAAATAAATCCTGTTTATGATGATATAACATCAGAAATAGGTTCTATGCAACGCTAAAATTCTCCCGGCTGAAATAGCAAGGAGAATTTTATTGTTAATAATATCTGCATTGTTTTATGCTTGCGTTAGGCCAATTTCATTAGCTAAACGAATGTGCATAGATTCAGCGCGATCGCATTGTTTTTGTTGACGACGTAACATCAACCACCGAGACTTTTGTTTAATATTGCCTTCAGAAGTAGGGTTATTGTCGTATTTAACGCCCCGCCAAGTCAAGTTAACATTAGGTTGATGTGCAACTGATGTATTTTGATTGCGGAACCGCCAATCAAGTTCCTGACTATTGATATCAAGGGGAGAAAATTCGACCGTAGGGGGGTTGTATTCGTATTGGACACCGCGATAATTAAGTTTCATCGTTCTTGCCTCCGAGTAGTGGACTGTTATTGCGATCGGTAGGCGCGTTCCTTCGGGAGAGTTCCCTACTTCCGTCTTTCAACCTCCCAGACAGGAAAACTTGAAAGATGAACGATTTAGTTTCTGTATCTATTGTTACCGTTTTTTAGATAAATGTCAAGGGAGCATAACTTAATCTGGGGAGGGATCTCTGACGGATTTATTTTAATGGAAACCCTATCATTTCTTGAGATCAGGGTTTATTTGTGTTGGGTTTTTGCTGGAAATAGTCTGCTCAAACAGTCATAAAACTTAATGATTGGCTGAAGTTAGAAAACTAGATTTATCACTCTGTGCTTTTTTCGATTAAATCTTTGAGATATTCCTCTGTATTAATATCTTGATTGTAAGAGACTTTAATTAGGTTCTTGTAAGCTTCTGAAACTATTTTGATAATTTGATCTAATCTGGCTATTTGTTCTTTACATAAATTGATTTCTGTGGTTTTTATTTCCAATTGATTCCAATATTTATCTTCTATTGCTTTGATAGTCAATTGATGATTATTGTGTAATTCTTCATATATTTGTTTGTCTCTAACTGCATTATCAGAGATTTTTTGATTAAATATTTTTTTAGAATAGTGAGTCATTATATAGATCGCAATGACGTATAAAGTAATTAAAATTTTGCTGCTTATGTCATTATACTTCATCGCCCATAGTGCTATTATTACTGCAATACCTGAGAGAATATGTATGGTTTCTTCTAACATTTTTTTTGGTTCCTTTTTAATGAAAAATTTAACTTGTTATTATTATAATGTTGCTTTTTTTGGAGATGCCTATTCTAAAGAATTAAGCAATATTTTGTCCTAGGGGAATAATAGACACAATACTCACTCACAGGCCCGAACTGTAGAGGTAAGTAGTCGGACATAATTAAACGAATACAACTTGTAGGGTGGGCATTGCCCACAATAATCTCTAGATCAGCGTTTTAGCCTTTTGGTGGGCAATGCCCACCCTACGCTTATTTATGTCCGACCACTTAATTCATGAATTACCTCTACAAAAATCACCTAATTTTCCTTCATATAATCACCCCATAAAGCAGCAGCTTGACCACTGCTGCCCCTGGTTGCCGAATTATCATCATTACCCAACCAAATACCCGTAGCCAGATGACGACTGGGAATATAGCCCACAAACCAGAGATCAACCGCTTTATCAGTGGTTCCCGTCTTTCCCGCTTCCCCCAAGCCAATACTAGCCCCTCGCCCCGTACCACCGCTTACAACACCCCGTAACATAACCGTCATGGTTTGGGCCACGGGGGGAGACATAGCCTGTTGCGTCCCGCTATTATCCTGGTCAAAGGTATAAATTTCTCGACAAGTCTGCCAGTTATTATCATCTGTGCAGTCACTGCCATCTAAAATACGACGAATAGCATGGGGACGGTTCCAAACCCCATCATTAGCAAAGGCAGAATAGGCCCCCGTCATCTCTAATACAGTCGTCTCACTTTGCCCTAAAACTAAGCCAGGAACAGCCTCTAACTCAGATTTAACCCCTAACCGTTGGGCCATCTCTACCACACGGTTTAACCCCACTTCTCGCGCTATCTGTAGCGCAATAGTATTCTCTGACTGAGCCAAACCGCGATACATATCCGCGGCCCCGCTACTTCTTTCACAGGGTTTATAAGCTTGTCCCTGCCAACGAATACCCCCACAAGAATAGGACTTACCTGGGGAGATCCCTTGTTCTAAGGCCGCAGCATATGCAAACACCTTAAAAGTTGAACCTGGTTGGCGTTTTGCTTGGGTAGCCCGGTTAAACTGACTTTGTTTATAGTCTGTTCCCCCGACTAAAGCTAATATTTCCCCTGTTTTGGTGTCTAAAGTTACCATGGCCCCTTGGGAAAAGCCATAATTAGGCCCTTGGGTTTTTACTGTTTCCCCTAACTTCTTTTCTGCTTTGGCCTGTTTTTCAAGATCGAGGCCTGTTTCTACAATAAAGTTACCTTCTTTGGCCACTTCATCCCCTAATAAGTCCTGTAATTCTTCAAAGACATAACCATAGAAATAGGGGGCAAGACTGTTAGCGAGGGCTTTTCGGGCTTCAGGACTAATATCAATACGCGATCGCCGGGCCCGGGCTGCTTCGTCAGGGGGGATCATCCCTAAAGCAGTCATGCGACTAATCACCCGATTTCGCAATTGTACGGCGGTATCATAGTCTTGGACGGGGTTATATAGGTTGGGGGCCGGTAACATGGCCACTAAGGTTGCAGCCTCAGAAATATTCAGTTTAGTGGCAGATTTATCAAAATAGAATTGGGCCGCATCTTCAAACCCATAGCTTCCCACCCCTAAATAGACGCGGTTAAGATAGGTTTTTAAGATAAAATCTTTGCTATAAACTGCTTCTAGTTTCAAGGCGACGATCATTTCTCTTAACTTGCGCCCTGCGGTGTTTTGTCGTCCCACTTCAGGGAACAAACTGCGGGCCAACTGTTGCGTTAGGGTACTAGCCCCTTGACGAATACCGTCATCTTTTAAATTAATTACCACTGCCCGCAAAATACCATAGGGATCTACCCCAAAATGCCAATAAAAGCGACTATCTTCAGAAGCAATAAGGGCTTTGGTTAAATAGGGGGAAAAGTCTTTTAAATTATCAATTTCTTGGTGGGTGTCCCTACTAATGGGGTTTAGGTGCGTTTCTTGATCACCCGCATAAATGACGACGGGGCCGCTGACTCCAGAAGGTAAGGGACGCACAGCAATTTTACTGGTTTCCCAGATCAACCATAAAATAAGTAGGGTAAATATTGATCCGGTGCCATAAAGTCCATATCTGAACCAACGCATCCATACTGGCGGGGGGTTATGATAGGTGAAGGTGGCCGCATTCTTTAATTCTGGGGGCCCCAAGGTGATCACATCCCCATGACGCAGGGGTAAATTATCTAGTCTTCGTCGTTTGTAGTAAACCCCATTGGTAGAGTTTTCATCTTTGAGGATGAAGTGACGGGGGTTCTTTTTGTCGCGGTGGAGGGAACAATGAACTTGACTGACAACAGGGTTTAGTATCTTTATATCACAGGATCTTGAACTGCGTCCGATGATGTAGCGATCGCCAATTAAGGGATAGGTTTTAGGTTCTTCTTTTTCTTCCTCTTTTACCCTTAATTCTGGTACTTTTGCCCCTTTTTTCAGCACTGATGGGCCAAAGTTGGTCTTAGCCATTTGTTGGACAGCTTGGGTTAAGATTTGACTTAGGGGTGGCTTTTGGGTCATAGGTTTGGGATGGGCGATCGCTGGTTAATGCGTATTCTAGCTTACCCATTATAAAGACGATGGTAAGGCTTTCAAGTGTTTCCTAAATTTTTGTCAGTTAGAACATCAATAAATAAACAGTTTTGTATTAAGAACTATTACAAAATTTTGGTCTAAGGTTTCCCATCAGAAAGGACAGTTTTATCATTGGAGCAATGGAAATAGAGGGAATGGACAGCAGACAAACTAATAGTAAATAATAAAATACCTTACGAGCTTGTCCTACTTCTAAATGATTAAGACGCTCATCTATTTTATCGAGCTTTTGACTGATTTGTCCTAAAACTTCACTCAGATCAGTTGTTACTTGTAGGGGCGTATTAGACATGATTCATAATGGTTGAATTAATGATGTTGAGATTTGTGCCTTCTCAGGCTGTTTCAATTAAACCCCCAGGAATAGGCATATATAGACATAACGATATTATGTCCCTACGGAAAGATTTCTTGCTGTCAACTCTGGTTAAAATCCTTCAAATGATACAATGCAGATGATTCTAAACAGCATCAGGTAAGACTATCGTGGTTCAAATATCCGTCTCACCCCCTCAAACTCAGTCCCTACCCCAAGAAACCGCCCAATTAAAGGCCTGGTTACAATCAATCGTACAACGCATCATAAATGGCGATCGCCTCAAAAAAACCGAAGCATTAACCCTCACCCAAATAGAAGGCAAGGACAACATTTTATTATTGTGTGAAGCAGCAGATCAAATTCGTCAAGCCTGTTGCGGTAACGTAGTTGATTTATGTAGCATTATCAATGTTAAATCGGGCAACTGTTCGGAAAATTGCCGTTTTTGTTCCCAGTCAGTCCATCATCAAGGGGAAGACTCCCCCATCTATGAGCTAAAATCTTCAGAAGAAATTCTCGCCCAAGCCAAGGCAGCAGAAGCCGCAGGGGCCAAACGCTTCTGTTTAGTCAGTCAGGGACGGGGGCCAAAATATAGTAGCCCGAAATCAGGAGAATTTGAGCAAATATTAGAAACAGTAAGACAAATTACCACCCAAACCAATATTAAGCCCTGTTGCGCCCTCGGAGAAGTTACCTTAGAACAAGCACAGAAACTTAAAGAAGCAGGTGTTACCCGTTATAACCATAACCTAGAAGCCTCAGAAAACTTCTATAGCGACATTGTAAGCACCCATAGCTGGGGCGATCGCGTGGAAACTGTAAAGAACCTCAAAGCTGCCGGAATACAAGCCTGTACAGGCGGTATTATGGGGATGGGAGAAACCTGGGAAGATCGGGTAGATTTGGCTTTATCTTTGCGGGAATTACAAGTAGACTCCGTTCCCATTAACCTCCTCAACCCAAGAGAAGGAACCCCCTTGGGCCATTTACCAAAATTAGATGTATTTGAGGCATTGAAGGCGATCGCCATTTTCCGCTTTATCCTGCCTGAGCAAATTCTCAGGTATGCGGGGGGCAGAGAGGCTGTTATGGGAGAATTACAAAGTCTAGGGTTAAAATCGGGAATTAATGCTATGCTGATTGGGCATTACCTTACAACCCTGGGACAACCCCCAGAAAAAGATCACGCAATGCTAGAATCTTTAGGACTGCAAGGGGGTGAAGCTCCAATTCCTGGTGAGTATCAAACGCAAACCCATAAAACAGCTAACTAATACAAAAACCTCATCAACGGTGTCTTTTGCCAATGAATTTCTTTGGGCGATAATCGGCTTATTATTAACAGTTTTCAGCACCTTTGTTGAAGCTTTCGTCACCAATATGCCCTGGACTTGGTCAGATCAAGGGGTTCATTCCTTACCCCTTGGGGTCACGTTTCAAGTTGGGGCCGTACTCCTAACGGGGTGTATGGGAGGGAAAAACGCGGGGTTACTCTCTCAAGTTGCCTATGTATTCTTGGGACTATTTTGGCATCCTGTCTTTGCTCAAGGCGGGGGTTTGGACTATTGGCAGCAACCAAGTTTTGGTTATATTTTGGGCTTTATGCCTGGGGCTTGGCTTTGTGGTCTTATGGCGTTTCAAACTAGGACAAAATTAGAATCTTTGGCTATCAGTGGACTGAGTGGGTTGTTAGTGATTCATCTTTGTGGCTTAATTTATTTGCTTGGGTTGTCTTTTTTAAGCCCTGTAACTGTTCCTCATAGCAGTCTGTTCGAGATGATTATTAATTATTCAGTACATCCGATTCCTGGTCAGTTTGTGATTGTTTGTGCTATGGCAATTATTGCTTTTATTTTACGTCAAATTTTATTTTATTAATTGCTCAAAATTATTTGATAAACATCCCATTGATGGGGAAGATTTATGAAAAGAAATCGGTGGTTTTGGTTAGTAGGTTTGCTTGGTTTAATTCTTGATCAAATCACCAAGTATTGGGTAGTACAATCATTTACTGATATTGGAGATACTTTACCTTTATGGTCAGGGGTTTTTCATTTTACCTATGTAGTTAATACAGGAGCAGCTTTTAGCTTTTTTACGGGAGGGGCTAAATGGTTGCGTTGGCTTTCTTTAGGGGTAAGTTTAGCCTTAATGGCCTTTGCTTGGTGGGGAGAAAAAATGAGTATAACGGAACAATTAGGCTATGGTTTTATTTTATCCGGTGCATTAGGAAATGGGTTAGATCGTTTTTTGTTTGGTTATGTAGTGGATTTTTTGGACTTTCGTTTAATTAATTTTCCGGTGTTTAATTTTGCTGATGTTTTTATTAACATTGGCATTGTTTTACTTTTAATTGCGAGTTTTACTCCTCAGTCTTCCCCTAAGTCATTTCATTAAAAATTAGTCTCAGTTTCCCGTAAAAATTTTAGCCTTTTATTAATACGCTTTTGACAATTCATGACTTATATTTACCTTTAAAAATTGTAAAAGCTACCTAAATAGGTAGCTAATTTTTCTAAATCCTCAAGGATGTTTTTTGTTAGAGTATTATGAAAATCTAAGCATGAATGACTTGATTTTTAGGATTAATTAATCGCAAAAGTTTTTGTTTAATTTGGGCATCTACTAATTCCCATTTCAACTTAGTATAATCGCTGTCATCATTGCCACCGCCAAAAAATCCCATGGAAATCTCAAAACCACCAGCCATCTCTCTACCGCCACCATAATAACGGCCTTGAGCATCTTTTCCTAATGCTTCTTTGAGAAATTCATCGGGATCTAGGGTAAGTTTATTGGTGCGTAAAGAACCTATTATCACTTCGATTTCATGCTCTTGGTCATGAATAATACCATAAACCACAGCAGTGTGAATATTCTCCTCAGTCACTAAAAAATCGGCAGCTTGGGGAATGGCATCACGATCTTCATATCTTAAGTAGCCAACCCCCGCAATGGAGAAATTATTTTGAATCATACGGTTTTTCAGCGATCGCTCGATCACATCCATTACCCGACCCGATCGCGCTGATTGTAACACCGAATTGAGTAATTGAGGATCATAAACACGGGATAAATAGGCCGCTGCGAGTAAGTCTTCTTCCTGTGCTTGTAATAACCCATTGGTATCAGAGCGAATGCCGTGCATTAACGCTGTGGCACATTTGACATGAGTGGGGTTATTACTATTAAAGTCTAATAGTCCTGCTTGTAAATATTGAGTGATAATGGTGGCAGTGGCGCGAATTTTGGGGCGCAAATCAATAAATTCAGCGTTGATGTTACCCTGTTGTGTATGATGATCTACCACGATCACAATGGGGATTTTTGCCTGTTTAACATAAGGCATTAATTGGCTGGTATTACCCTGAGAGTCTACTAAGACACAGCCTTGATAAATGGAAAGATCACGCTCTTTCAGGGTGCTAACACTCCACCGTTTGGCGGGTAAACCTGTCAGTCTGACAAGGGCAATATTTTCTTGGTGAGAAAGTGTCCCTGCGTAAACGATATCACATTCGATCTCATAAGGCTGAGCCATCAATTGATAAGCCCAGGCACTCGAAAGGGCATCAGGATCTGGAAAATCCTGGATAACGACGATATGACGCTCACCATGGTGAGATTCTAAGGTTTGTTGCAGCTTTTGTGCCAGTTTCCCCAAGGATAGACATTGACTCCCCTTTCCACTTTCTGGGGCAGTATTTGTCCCATTGTCCTCTTCTACTTTATTGAAGGTGGATGGTAATTTGGTGGGTGAGCTATTATTCCCCGTAGGAGTAAGTAAGGTTGATTTCATCTGCTAAGCTTTGGTTAAACGATGATTGGGTTGATTAACGTTTGTGATTTAGATCACTTGGGGTTAAGGTTTACCATCTCCTCAATAAAATGTGGAAAGGACTATCTTGATGAAGTGTAAAAGCTATTTAAGGAGATTTACCGTATATTTGACTACTTTATTCATGACTCTACTTATTATTATTATATCTCCTCTAGATGATTTTTTACTATGAAGTGGTTCCTTAAAAAAGTCTTCACCATTCTTTCGGTTTATTATGCTGATATGTTAGAGTATCGAGCAGAAATATTTTTATGGGTTTTATCTGGTTCCCTGCCTATTATTTTGATGGGGGTTTGGGTAGAAGCTGCCCAAGGGGGAAAATTTGTCTTAAGTGCGACAGAATTTGCTCGTTACTTTTTTGCTGTTTTCCAAATTCGTCAATTTACTAATGTTTGGGTGATTTGGGATTTTGAACAAGAAGTTATTGAAGGAAAATTATCTTTTAAATTGTTACAACCTTTTGATCCTGTATGGCATCATATCGCCCGACATATTGCCGAAAAATTTACCCGTCTTCCTTTATCTATTTTTCTTACATTTTTATTTTTCGCTCTCTATCCTCAAGCTTTCTGGATACCCAATATCCTGAATATTTTTCTATGTTTAATGACGATAGTAATGGCTTTTACCTTACGATTTTTAATTCAATATACTTTTGCGATGGGTGCTTTTTGGACAGAAAGGGCAGCCGCAATTCAACAATTTTGGTTGTTATTTGATATATTTTTATCAGGTGTTGCTGCCCCTTTGGATGTTTTTCCCTCTACTGTTCGTGATATTGTTATGTGGACACCCTTCCCTTATACTGTTTATTTTCCAGTGGCTTTATTGCTTGATTTTCCGGTTAATATAATTAATGGTTTCTTGATTATGTTAGGTTGGATCAGTATTTTTGCTATTCTCAATCGTTGGTTGTGGAAACTAGGGTTAAAACAATATTCAGGTATGGGCGCATAAACTAAAACGCATTCTATCATATATCTTATTAGTATAGGAAATTTAACAATGGAACGGGGTCTTTTCTGGTTGTCTTTACTTATGGTTTTCTTTGGGTTAGCTTGGGCTGGTTGGAATGAATATAAAAAAGTAGAAGCCTATGGTAAATGGGCAGAAGATTTTGACCAAGCTAAATATGATATCTATGCTATGATTGGGGTCAAAGGGAAACAAATAACTTGGGGTAAACCTGCTCGTTTTATTCCTGATAATTTACATAACTTTTCTTTACATGATGTTGACAAAATTCAACTTTTAATCAATGATCGTGTTGTAGAATTAACGGAGTTGCCAACCAAAGGAAAAGCCGTAATACAATTTAGTTTCTTCGCTCAAAATACTCCAGCAATTAAAATTCCCTTTACGGAGATACCCTTAGCAGCTAAATGGACTATGTATTTAGAGGAATTGAAAAACAAAATGATCTAGTATAGACTTTTTGTAGGCGTAATTCATGAATTTCCTCTACAGATATTGTTTACATTATTGTCTTTAATATGAAACCATTTATTATTTTTGTCAGTCTTGCTTGGTTACTCAATAGTTGTAGTAACCCTAAACAAGCAACGCTTAAATCTAATAAAAATTGTCCTTCTCCTCCTTCATCTCCTCCGATTTTTCAAGTGAAGGGAGAGGAAGAAATTTATCGTCATTTACAAAGCCTGGATATTATTAAAACTGAGTCAACCCTGACCTTTCAAAGTGCATATTATGACTTTATTTTTTGCCAGGAAAATCAAAGTTGGATCGTTAAAAAAGGAACCTATAAACCTGCTGAAACTCCCCCGAAAACCTATGAAGAAGCGATCACAGAATTAGGAGATCCTCCCTATAAAACCTTAGAATGGCAAGGGAAATCTTATCAATATCGGGTGTTTCTTGATCCTAATCCTTTTCCCGATTTTAAGGTTGAACCCAAACAGGTTATTTTAGAACTGATTAAACCAGATAATAATCAGCCTCAGCGTCAGATTTTATACACCTTAGATCAAGTTAAAGCGAAAAAAGCCGGAATTCAATTGGGTATTCCTGCCATTACAGCTAGTATTATTGACCAAGATCGCTTTTATTGGGCAATTTCCCCCGAACAAGGGGAAGGCAATGGGGGAATTGCTACCATTGCGACTTATGACCCCAAATTGGCTAAAATTAGCCTAATTCAACCCCCAGAATTAGCTAAACAACAAATTAATGATCTAGCGATCGCCAAAACCTCAACCGGACTAATTTTTTGGTTAGGGACACAAATTAGTGGGGAGGGAAACCCCTATTTAGCTGGAATGGCCCTGGTTTCCTACGATCCTAAGTCTCAAAATATTAAATCCTATAATCCCCGAAATAGTCCCTTAATTGGGGTAATTCCCCATGAATTAGCCTTAGATCAAGATAAATTATGGGTTGCCACAGGTAATGGCGTTTGTCAGGTAAAATGGCAAAAAGTCGAGGTTGCTGAGAGTTGGCAATGTTGGCAGTTTAAGTTACAAGCCAAGATCCCAACGGAGGGACTTAAGTTATATTCTAGTTTGTTAGATTCGACCCCAGATGCTACCCTGAAACCGACTGAGACAGAGGAAACCGTTGAGGTGTTATGGTGGTCACTTCAAGATTATGAAACCCGTCAGGGACGCTATGAAATCCTCTATCAGCCCGGTTTTAAGGCAACTTTAAAAGAGAATGGGGCTATTCTTTGGTCAGAAATTTATCCCGACTCCCAAAAACCCAAGCCTTGGCAAGCTATTTTATACTGGCCAGGGAGAGATTGGGTATGGAAAGGCGATCGCTTTGTACGTCCTTTTGATAGTGTTCCTCTCAATAGTTTTGGGGGTGGCCCTGGGGGAATTAGTACCTGGAATATGCCTCAACAACAACGGCCAGAAATCTATGCTATGCGCGGCAATTTAGATTTAATTAAGTTAACTAAAAATTTAACGGAAGTGAAACATTATTCAGCCTGGGTTGATGATAGTTTGTTACAACCTTCTGTGAAGATCGTTCCTGTTACCAAACCCCAAACAATTAAACCAAACCCTTTACAGGCGATCGCCGAAAAAATTAATTCACCAGTGAATAATGAATAGCAGAGGGGGCAGAGGGGGCTGAGGGGGCTGAGGAAGATTAACGTTTCATTAACCAAGGGGTGGGATTTTTAATCATGTTTACGAGGCCAGCAAGCACTTGATTATAAATTCCGTAAAGTCTTCGTCCATCTTCAACGTCCATATAATTACATTTTACAGCAAATTCTAGCCAAGTCTGGGTTTCAGCCGCTTCAGATTCACAATCATTTAGTTTAGCTACAAATGCTGCTTCATATCTCCGCTTTCTCCAGGCTTCAGCTAGATTGGCACAGACAGAACGGGAAGAACGGCGAATTTGATCAGTCAATGAATATCGTTCTTCAACCGGAAATTTCTTGGATAAATGGAAGATTTCCATAGCTGCACCAAACGCCTTTTTATAGATTTCTAGCTCTCTATGGTCTTTTATAGCTTCTTTTTGATGAGTTTCCATCTCTTGATCGATCGCCTTAACAACATCATCCCAGTCAATGACTTCAGTT
>NZ_JAYGHQ010000011.1:0-93930 GCF_034931425.1 Crocosphaera sp. XPORK-15E | reverse complement strand
CTCCCTCTGCCCCCTCTGCCTCCTCTGCCCCCTCTGCCTCCTCTGCCCCCTCTGCCTCCTCTGCCTCCTCTGCCCCCTCTGCCTCCTGGAAAAGTATGGGCTAATTTGACCAAAAGATCCGCCGTTGAGTAGGTTGAAGACGGGGACTTTGTTCTTGCATAACCTTTTTAACTTGGTAGGGATCAAAATTATGGCGAAAATCTTGCCTTAATTCTGAGACTCGTCTTTCAGTTTCTTGAACTTCTACTTCTACTTCTTTTAGTTTAGCTTGTTGTGACCACTGATAGGGAATTAATTTAAACAAAGTAATTACAGCAATGGCGGATAAAACCCCATTAACACCCAATTTTACAAGAATTTCAGTGGCAACCCATTGGTGATTAGGGTTGGAACCTCGGACGGTTTGACGACGGGAACGACGTTGACGAGACATTACCATAGCTAAACAAATAACAGGTCAATTATAGACCACTCATCTCGGACAAAAACCTTAAGAAATTATTGCCTTGAGGTTGGTTGTCGAGATGAGCAGGTATCTGTCTTTTTAAACGAACAGTTTACTTATAAAGTTCCGTCGCTAAGCGGAAAGCAAGAATGCCAGGAATTAAGGCAACAACTAAGGCAACCAGAACTTGGGTATCAGATAACATGGGTCATAAACTCCTTGAATGTGACTGTTCAACCCTTACTTTGCGGCATAAATGACGTTTTGTGAAACATCTTGTTACAAAAAGTTAAATGCCTTCTTTGCGGGCTAATAAGACGGGACAATTGGCATTAACTCGTACATAATCAGAAAGAGAGGTTCCGAGGAGGCGATCGAGATCCGGCAAGCCTTTAGCCACAGAAGGACGACGATCAGGCGATCCTAACAGGAGGAGATCTGCGTTATACTCCTCTGCTAAGCTGCAAAGTTGTTCCCCAGGACGACCCCCTGTTACCACACAACGATAGGGAACCCCCATACGTTTCGCTTTCGCTGCGGCCTCAGCTACAACGGGGTTATTCTCCATTTCCGCTTTAGAGAGGGGCAGCAGTTCGGGTTTAATATCTGGGTTAACCCGCGCTAAGATCAATTCAGCCTCTCCATAGTCCCGTAATAAGTAAAGGGCTAATTCTAGGGCATAGTCAGCAGCAGGGGACTTATCAAGGGCCACCATTACCCGTTTGATTTTTTTGACGTAAATATCGTCTTTTACCAATAACATTGGGTGGTTGGTGAGTTGGAAAACGTATTGACTGACGGAGTTTTCTAAGATCGCTTCGAGGCGTTTGAGTCCCCGCGATCCCATAATAATTAAGTCAGCTTTGATCTCATCGGCCACTTGACAAACGGTGTCTTTGGGTTCCCCTTGACGTAACATGGTGGAGACACGACTGGGATCTAGTTGTAGGTTTTCGAGGATACCTGCGATCATTTTTCCTCCTTCTTCCCATTTAGCGGCGATCGCATCGGTGGTAATTTGGGGAGGAACAACGTGCAGAATATTGAGGGATGCTTTTTTGATGGCGGGAATATCCATCAAAACTTTGAGCATTTCCTGAGTTGTAGCTGTTCCTGAGTCGGCGTATAATATTTTGTCCAGCATCGATTGAAACTCTGTAATTAACCATGATTAGCTGTCTCTGCTATCAGAATACTGCGATGTTTGCCTTTTGTATTTAACAATTTATTACAATATTTTTTTGGCTAACCTTTGTCCTGTACGCAAAATTTGACCGGCTAAAATGGCGGCCCCAAAGCCATTATCAATATTAACCACCCCAATTCCTGTAGCACAAGAATTCAACATAGTCAATAGGGGGGCCACACCGCCAAAACTTGTCCCATAACCCACACTGGTAGGCACGCCTATCACGGGACAGTCTACCATTCCTGCTACCACACTGGGTAAGGCCCCTTCCATACCTGCTACCACAATTAACACATCTGCTTGACTAATTAATTCCCGATGACTCAATAACCTGTGAATACCCGCAACTCCGACATCCCAGAGACGTTGTACTTTAAACCCGCATAACTGGGCAGTGATGGCGGCTTCCTCAGCGACGGGTAAATCGGCTGTACCCGCCGTTAATACGGAAATGACTCCTAAACCCTGAGATGGTAATTCACCCGTCTTCAAGGCGCAAATACGGGCGGTAGGATAGTAAATTAGGGAGGGGATCTCAATTTCTAGTTGTTGGGCGATCTCGGTTTCAATGCGGGTGGCCATGACAACGGGACAATGACTGGCCATAGTTGTCATAATTTGCTTAATTTGTTCGGGGGTTTTCCCTGGCCCCCAAATTACTTCAGGAAATCCTGTCCTAAGATAACGATGATGGTCTATTTTGGCAAAGTCTGCGACGGGTTCAAAACTGAGGTGTTTAAGCTTCTCTAGGGCAGTGTTTGGGGTAATTTCTCCTATGGCGATCGCATTGAGGAGGGTTTGAAGCGCGTCAGGGTTCATTCAGGCTTTAGGCTATGATTGCAGAGATGATGTTAGTTATTATAACTATTTTAGGAGTCATATATTCACTATTATGTCTGAAACTAATTCTCTTGCTACCCGTTATCATGCCTTAATTGATTCTATTGTTGATATTACTCTGCAAGGAAAAATTCGCTCTAAAGAACAAGTTTATCGAATGCTGGTTAAAGATATTGAGTCGGGAACGGGAGAAATTTTTGAGCGTATTCTTGATGAACATATTAACAAAACTAAGGCGCAATTAGAAACAAAATTAAAAGCAACTAGGGTTTTACGCGCTTTAGAAACTATTGATGGAGAATGGAAAAGATGGCAACATGAAAATCAAACTGATGCAGCGATCGCAACGGCAACGGAACAGATTAAAAATGCTGAGTCTAGTCATTCTTTAGCTTCTTTTTTGAAGCTTATTGATAGTAGTAATGCCCAAAATTTAACCAGAGAGCAATTACAAAAATTATCTCAGTCCCTAAAAGCCTCAAGTAATTCATCAGAAACCCTGGAATTAGCTAATGGTATTATAGATGGTTTAAATGCGTTTGTAATCTTAGAGCCTGATTTAATTGGTTGGATTTATGAACAGAATAAAAGTGCTTTAGGGTTTGGGGAAGAAAAACAAGGCCCTTGGCATTGGTGGGAGAAAAAGATTGATCGTCCTTTGGCTAAAATGTTGTTTCAAAATTTAACAAATAATGAATCAATTAGATTGTTAGCTGAAAGAAGTTATCAAGTTGAATTAAGGGCTTGGGTAGAACTAATTATTCTCTTACAATACTTACAACAAGGTTTAGTTAAATGGTTTGATCAACAGCCCTATAATGCTAAGTTTGGCCAAAGATTATCCTATAGCACCTTGTTAACCTTTGCGGTTATTTTTGCTCAACTATCCCAAGGGTTTGAAGGAAGAAATAACAACTTAAAAGAAGGTTGTTTTTTGATGATGTTGCAATTATTACGCCAGTTTGCCCGACGAAAAGATTTTCCTTTATATGGGGGAATATTTGCCTCTTTTTCTGGGGATAATTTACGGGAAACTTTAACTTATTTTGATGACCCCTTAAAAGAAGTAGAAAGAACCCAAGAAAAAGCCCGTATTCTTACTTTATTAGCTTATTCTCAACGCACATTAGGGAATTATGAACGGGCAAAAAGCTTTCATTTAGAAGCCTTAGAAATTGCCCGCGAAGCTTTAGATAAACCCTGTGAAATTGCTAATCTTAATCATCTCAGTCGCATCTATATCTATGAAAAAACCTATGATGAAGCGATTAGTTATAGTCAACGGGCCTTAGTTTTTTCCCGTCAAGTTGGTGACAAATTAGGGGAAGCCAATGGATTAATTAATGTGGGTTATAGTGAGGTATTTCGAGCAAGAGAAATTGAACAAATGGAACCAGAAATATATGAATCTGCTATTAATTATTTAGAACAAGGACTAACCTTAGCAGAAAGATTAGGGGAGTATCAAAGTCAGGCATTAGGTTATAATAGTTTAGGTATTGCTTATGTGGTATTGTCCCAACCAGCGGCGGCAATTACTGCTTTAGAAAAAGGCAATCAAATGGCCTTAAATTCTGGAGATGTTTATCTTCAAGGACTGAACTTTACCTATTTAGCTGAGGCTTATTATACATTAGGAAATCTCTCAACATCTGTTTATTATAGTTGTTTGGGAATGTATCTTTTAGAGCAAATACAATCAAGTGAATGGCGACAATGTGCAGGGTTACTAATGGTTATTAAGGGACAAATGACAGCAGAAGAATTTCAGAAAATCTTAGAACAAAATCGACCACAAATTATCAAATTTATTGGAGTAGATGGTTATGATGAATTACCGAAAATTTTAGAAAGATATCGAGGTCAATAATAGGATGTAGAGACGTTTTATTAAGCGTCTCTACAATGATTGTTTATATAGTTTCTCTTACTTAAAATGTCTAATAAACCCCAATCTAAATTATCCCATCTTAATGCTCAGGGAGAGGCCCAAATGGTTGATGTCTCTACCAAAAATGTTACCCGTCGTCAAGCAATTGCTGGGGGACAAGTACGCATGAAAAAAGCAACTTTTGACGCAATAGAAGCAGGAAATACGCCAAAAGGAGATGTTTTAGGAACTGCCAAATTAGCAGGAATTATGGCGGCAAAACAAACAGCAAATTTGATTCCTTTATGTCATCCTTTACCTCTGCATAAAATAGAAGTAAAGTTAACACCAGATCAAAATTTACCTGGATATAAAATAGAAGCAACGGTTATCACGAAAGCAGAAACAGGGGTAGAAATGGAAGCATTAACTGCCGTTTCTGTTGCTGCTTTGACACTTTATGATATGGCAAAAGCATTAGAAAAATCGATACAAATTGAGAATATCCGTTTAATTAGTAAAACAGGGGGAAAATCTGGAGACTATAATAGTTGATCAGCCGTTATAATATAAAATAGTGGATGAAACTCGTTTAAATTATCTCTATGCCTCCTCGTTGGCCCCGTAAACCCGATCGCGCTGATCCTGAATTCCGTCGTTTTGATGATCGTATAAATTTTGCTGTCCATGTTGCCATATTTCTCGCTTGTAATTCTGGTGTGTGGTTTGTCCATAATATTAAACAAGCAGACTGGCTTTGGATTACCTGGTTTTCAGGAATTTGGGCTACCATATTATTAGGGCATTTAATCTATATTGCCGCGATCGCTAACTACTCAGAAAAGTCCCATGGCTAATTCTAATACAACCCAAGCAATTGAAAAACTCGCTGCTGAAATTGGCGAAAATATCTACATAGATGTGGCAAAATGGCATCTTTATTTATCAGATGCTCATTTACATACTACTGTTGCAGAAAAAGTCTATCCCTTGATAGAAAATGAAGAACTAAGCGAAGATGCTATTATTAGTATTCTCCGTCAAATTAAGGTATCATTGGGAGCAGGAAGAATTGAGGTTTCTCTTTTGGACTTGTTACCGATGCAATGCCAAGTAAATTTAATTGATTTACTCGAAGATTATCAAAAAAATCGGTAATTAGGCGATGAAATTTTCTTCACTAACATTGTTGACTGTAGGGTTAATTTTCGTAGAAATTGCTATTGTTTCACCCAGAATATTAGCCCAAACTTCATCCCCTAACTCGGCAGAAATTAAAGCACAAAATGCCAGTAAATGGCGAAAAATGACTGAAGATGAAAAGTCTCAAGCGTTGAATTTTATTCTCAACAGTCCATTAGGAATTGCTGCATTAAATCAATTGGCAATAGAAAGATTTATCAGTCCAATTTGTGCTAAGACTTTTTATATTGATGAAAAATCAGGAGGTTTTTCAACATTAATGCGGGTGAAATGTAGTCAACCTAGAGGAGTTTCTACTGCTGTTGGTTATGATGAAATTCGGGTAATTTTTAGCCGTTTTGAAGATAATATTGAAAACTTTCAAATTGAAAGAGTTTCTAAGACAGAGGGAATATTAGGGACACCTTTACCCGATTAATATACTCGTTTACCATTGTAGCCCTAAAAGTATTGGTGTAGAGTGGGTTAGACGGGGATAATTTATATTGTATGTAACAAAAATCTAAAAAACCGTCGTAACCCACCACTTTAAGTCAATTCAATTTTAATCAAGATTTAAACCCTAAAGTAACCAAATAAGCAACCCCAGAAATTAAAATAATTGTCGCCCCAGAAGTAACATTTGCATAGTAAGATATTCCTAATCCTAGAGTAGTGAAAACCATTCCTAAAACACTTGCTAACAACATAATTTGTTTGATATCCCTAAGAAATTGTCCGGCGATCGCAGCAGGGATAGTTAATAAAGCAATCACTAAAATTAACCCAACAACCTGCATCACCATCACCACTGTTAAGGCGATAGCTCCTACCAATAACAAATATAAACTATCAACAGGAACATTACGAGTCAAGGCAAAAACCGGATCAAAAGAAATGGCTAATAATTCCTTATAAAATAAAGCCACAATTACCACAATAATGATATCTAAAACAAAAATAATCTTTAAATTTTCAGGAGAAACTGTTAAAATACTGCCAAATAAATAACTCATTAAATCAGCTTTATAACCAGGAGTTAAATCAATTAAAATAATCCCTATTGCCATCCCAACTGCCCACATAACCCCAATAATACTATCAGCCCTTTGTTGAGTTTTACGGACAACTAAACCCATACCCACAGCAGAAATTAAAGCAAAAATAATCGCCCCAATAATCGGATTAATCTGAAAAAAATAACCTAAACCAATGCCCCCATAAGCAGCGTGGGCAATACCACCACTAATAAAAACAATGCGATTAACAACTACAAAAGTGCCAATAATACCGCAAGCAATACTGACTAATACCCCGGCCAAAAGGGCATTTCTCATAAAATCAAATTGTAACAATTCAAAGATTTTTTCTAGCATTAATTAACTATAAACTATAAACTATTCATCCTGATGTAAAGGACAATTATGTTGAGAAAGTACCCGATGAGGAACACCATGAGCAATGAGATCTACAGGACATTGATAGGTTTTTTCAATTGCTTCTGTACTGAGGGGAGGATCACCATGAAAAAAGAGACGATGATTAAGACATCCTACGGTTTTAACATAGGCAGAAATTGCCCCAATATCATGAGAAATCATCAAAATGGTAATCCATTCATTGAGTTCTTTTAATAACTCATAAATACTGGTTTGTCTTTGGGGATCAACACTGGCCGTCGGTTCATCTAATAATAATATACGGGGTTCTGATGCTAAGGCACGAGCAATATAAACCCGTTGACGCTGGCCCCCGGAAAGCTCTCCAATGGGGCGATCGCGTAATTTGAGCATTCCCACCTGATCTAAGGTACGATTGACTACATCTTCGTCTTTGGGGGTGTAACGTTGCAATAAACGGCGTTTTCCTAGTCTTCCCATCCGCACCACATCCGCAACCCGCACCGGAAATTCTCGATCCAATTCTAATAATTGAGGAACATAACCGATACAACCTCTCCCTTTGGCAATATTATGACCGAAAATGTTAACGGTTCCTTGATAGGGTTTAATTAGTCCTAATAAGACTTTAAATAGGGTCGTTTTTCCCCCACCATTGGGGCCAATTAATCCTACAAAGTCCCCTTCATATATGGTGAGGTTAATATCTTCTAAAATTGGGGTTTTGTTATATTTTGCCCAAATATGATTGAGTGTGATGGCTTCAGTTTTCATTTAGCAAACCCTAATTAAGAGCTTTAGCAAAGGTTTTAGAAACTTCAAGTAAATTATTAGACCAATCAGGAGCTACGGGACTAATTAATAAGACTTCTCCCCCAATTTCTTTGGCAATTACTTTGGCAGATTGACTACTTAATTCTGGTTGAGCAAAGACAATTTTAATGTTTTCTTTCTTGGCTTCCTTAATTAATTTTCCTAATTCGGCTGCACTGGGTTCTTGTCCCCCAACTTCAATAGGAACTTGGGTTAAATTATATTCTTGGGCAAAGTAACCCCAAGCGGGATGAAAAACAATAAATTTTCGTTGTTTTACGTTTATTAAGTTTTCTTTTATTTTAGCATCTAATTGGTCAATTTCTCCCATAAATTTATTAAAATTTGTTTCATAGTATGCTTGATTTTTGGGATCAAGATTAACCAGGGTTTCATAAATGTGTTTTGCTTGAATTTTGACTAACCGAGGTGATAACCAAACATGAGGATCAAGGGTCATTTTTTCGCCGTCTTCTGGTTCTTCATGTGTATGATTATCATGGTGATCGTGGGGGATCATACTTAATTTTTCAATTCCTTTTGTCGAATCAATAACTAATAGTTTAGGATTAGTTTGAGTAACTTTATCCAGCAAAATTGTCTCAAAAGGAATACCAAGACCAATATAGGCTTTTGCTTGACTTAAAGCTTGTAATTGTTGGGGTTTTGGTTCATAATTATCCGGTTCAGTCCCTGGTTGAACCATCACATTAATTTTAACGCGATCGCCCCCAATTTTTTTAACAAAATATTCCTGGGGAACCACACTAACAGTAATGTTTAATATCTCCTCATTGGGGACATTGGTAGTGTTTTCACTGGGTTTTGTCTGACTGGTGGGGTTTTGGGAAGAACTACATCCTATCATCAAATTAACCCCTAACAGCAGAAAAATCACAACACTAGGCAGTAGTTTCATTAGTTCAATTATGCTCACCTGATTTATCATTATACAGTTTAGCGCGAATAATAATCATTATCATTATGCCCGCCAAAAAATTACAGATAGGCCGCAACCTATCTGTAAAAAAACCAAAAATTAGGTTAAAACAGCTTAAAATTCCATTTCAGCCGCTTGAACACGCTCGATTTGTTTCTTCTTAATTACTAAGAAGATTTGCGCTAACATAATCCCACCTAAAAAGAGCATTAACCCTTTAATACGAGTCGGACTTTGTAGCACAACTTCCGTATCTTTTTGACCAAAACCGCCCACATTAGGGTTACTGGTTAAAAGTTGTCCCGCTTCAACGGTTTCCCCTTCAGAGACAATTAACTCTGGGCCAACAGGAATGGTTTCCACGACTTCTTGATTATCAGCAGTCGTAATGGTAACACCATAACCGCCGCCTTCTTCTTCGCTAATTTGGGTAATAGTTCCCGCTTTAGACGCTTTGAAGGCGTTGTTATTACTCTGTAGTCCGGTGGGATAAATTTGACCGCGGCCACGGTTTGCCCCTAAATGAACCGAATACTTACCAAACTTAACATTTTTGTTAGTGGCAGGATCAGGAGAAAGAACAGGGAAAACAATTTCCTGATATTGATCTCCAGGTAAGGGGCCAACAATCACCACATTCTCTTGATCTTCCCGGTAAGGTTGAAAATAAAGCCCCTCTACTTCTTCCTTCATCTCATCAGGAATGCGATCGGGAGGAGCAATTTTGAAGCCGTCGGGTAACATCAGAACGGCCCCTACATTGAGGCCACCTTTTGATCCATCCCCTAACACTTGTTGCGCGTCGAGATCGTAGGGAATTTTGACAATTGCTTCAAATACCGTATCAGGCAAAACAGACTGAGGAATTTCTACTTCAGCGGCCTTTTGTGCCAGATGGCAGTTAGCACAAACAATACGTCCTGTTGCTTCTCTGGGGGTTTCTGGGGCTGTTTCTTGGGCCCAGAAAGGATAAGCTGCTGCGGTTTGAGGGAAGGCCAAAGCATTGCCGAGGAAAAGGGCAACAGTTGCAACCGCCAACAGCAGCGATCGCAAGAAACCTTGCTTACTCTTAGACCAAATTGCCGAAAAATCGGATATTCTCATTGCTCAGTCAAATTGTGTAAATCTTAAACAGTAGGATGGAAGCTACGCTACGCGCAAGGCAAAAGGCAAAAGGCAAAAGTCAAAAAGTTTTTTCGTTGACACCTTTAAACCTTATCAATTAGGCAGTGATTTTCGCCTCACGATAGTCATCAATTAAGCCCACCAGGGGTTTTCGTCGGTGCGGAAGTCAGTTTCTGTCCACTTAGTGAAGACAACTTTATCATCCTCAGTTACATCAGCATGGGCCAACTCTAAGGACAAGGGCGCAGGGCCACGAACCACTTTACCTTGGGCATTGTACTGGGAACCGTGACAAGGACAAATAAATTTATCTTCACTAGCATTCCAGGGAACCACACAGCCTAAGTGGGTACAAACTGCGCTGATACCGTAGTTAGCAATAGCGTTATCGCCTTCAACCACTAGGTAAGTAGGATCACCTTTTAGCCCTTGGGCCAAAACGCGATCGCCCACACTATGGCTGGCTAAAAACTTACTGACAATGACATCATTACCGAGGGCATCTTTGGCAGTAACACCGCCACCGGCCCCACCACTAGAAGGAGGGATAAAATATTTCACCACGGGATACAAGGCACCAGCGGCGACCCCTGTAATTGTCCCAAAGGTGAGTAAGTTCATGAATTGACGACGGCCCATATCAGGGACATCTGATGAACCAGATACTTGTGTCATAACGATTTATGGATGGATCTAGGTTAGTTTGCAGGTTGAGAAATCAATCAAGAGCAATAATTGTTGTACGGCTTTAAAAGAATATGATGGCAACCGTGTTTTGGACAAGGACAGGGCCAAAAGCGACAGTCTAGATGATGTTCTTTTTAGCACGAGCTTATGAGTCCACTTTAAATTATTGCAGAAATCCGTTAACAATATATAAGGACTTTGCTCATTTTGAGGAACGCTGGGCCATGAATTGTTTGATGGTTTCTCTAAATTCGGCGATTTGTTCCGGTTGGGGTTCGGTTTGTTGCCAGCTTTCCCGTTGACTGAGATGTTCTATCCAAGTGCTTAATTTTGGGTATGAAGTCAGAGAAACATCAATATTTTGCAGAAAACCCACCATTGTTCCCGCTACAATATCCCCTAAGCTGAGGGTATCTCCCACTATGTAGGGGCGATCGCCTATCAAGTTTTCCAAAAAGTTAAGAACTATTGCGCTTTTTTCTTCAGCTTGCTTTTTCTCGGCTGTTTCTATGGTAGCAAATCCCATGCTTTGACGAATTAAAGGCCGGGTGGCGGGTAATAGCTCATTGATGGTGACTAAGTTAATCATTTTGACTGTCCCTAACCCTTGAGGATCACTGGGAATTAGGGAAGGGGTGGGATATTTGGCTTCCAGGTAGTCTAAAATTGCCAAGGATTCAAAAATGCTAAAATTTTCGTCTACTAAGACAGGGATGTGATGAAAGGGGTTGAGGGCTAAAAATTCCGGTGTCAATTGATCGCCGTCCAGTTTCATGGGAATTGACTCAAAATCAAGCCCTTTTTCCAGCAAAGCAATCCACACACGACGAGAATTAAAGGAAATCGGTAAATGATGGAGTTTCAGCATCGTTTTGTCTTTTGGCATCCTTAACTTTCTAAATAAATGTTAACTTCTAGAATGCCTATATTATGAACTTTTCTCATTATCTCCCTCCGGTTTCCAATCTCAAAGTATCCATTCTTGACTCCGTGAGATGTCCCTAAGACCCCATTTAAGGGGCATGAAGTATGGTATCGTTGATATTGCTCGTAATGCGCATGATTTTCAGGAGAACAATGGTGAAACGATTCATTCTGATGGCGATCGCAGCTATCTTTTTATTCTTACAATTTCCCATCAATAATGCCAACGCTTTAGAATTGACTGAAGTAACTCGGACAATTACTTTAGACGAAGCAGGTAAAACTGTTACTCTTAGTTCTGAACAGGTGTTTAATGGTGAAAAAATTTTTAATGCCAATTGCACCAAATGTCACTTACAAGGGAAAACAAAAACTAATAATAATGTTAGTTTGGGCTTGTCAGATTTAGCTAAAGCTGAACCTCCCCGTAACAGTTTATTAGCGTTGATTGATTACATGAAATACCCCACCAGTTATGATGGGGAAGACGACTACACTGAATTACACCCTAATGTTAGTCGTCCTGATATCTTCCCAGAGTTGAGAAATCTCACGGAAGATGATGTTTATGATGTGTCTGCTTATATGCTCATCGCACCTAAATTAGATGAAAGATGGGGCGGATCAATTTACTTCTAATTCCTGGAATAGAGGCAATTTGAGTTCACTTTTAAAATAATCTCTCTAGTTATTCTGGGGGGATTTTTTTTTACTTTAAAAATAATTTGACCATGAAAAAACTAGCGATTGATTTGGCATCAATTAACTCTCCTGCTAAAATGGCTTGTTCAAACTCATCAAAACTCATCAAAATTACTTCTATATCTTCATCCTCATCCTGTTGTGGAGGGTGTTCTAATTTTTCTAAATCTTGTGCTAAAAAACTATAAATATACTCATCAGAATAGCCTGGGGCCAAGGGAAATTTGCCTAAATAATTCCAGGTTTTTGCTCGATATCCTGTTTCTTCTTCTATCTCCCTTTGAATGGTAAGAGACGCATCTTCATTGGGTTCTAATGTTCCCGCAGGAAACTCTAAAATACGCCCCTCAATGGCAAAACGATATTGTTTAACTAATACCAGTTTACCATCTTCTGTAATGGGAACAGCTAAGGCCCCTCCAGGATGACGAATACATTCCCAGTCCCCCTCAACCCCATTCGGTAAGCGCAATGTGTGGACATCAAAATTAAATTTTCTACCTCGATAAAAGAGACGTTGTTGTAAATAGTTTGGAGATTCTTTTTCAAAAGACATAAATCTAATTTAGGGGTTAGGTTGACTAAGATTAACTCCTTGACAGTTTACATCTTTTAGGTGTTCTTTGATCATTTTTTTTGTGATAGGATGTATCCAAGTTGGGGCAATTTCAGCCAGAGGAACTAATACAAATGCTCGCTCTATCATGAAGGGATGGGGAATTTGTAAATCTGGGGTATCTAAGATTACATCTCCATACAATAATATATCTAAATCGAGAGTTCTCGGCCCCCATTTTTCTCGACGAATACGCCCGAATTTTTGCTCAATCTTAAGTAAGGTTTGCAACAATTCTTCTGGGTTTAACTCAGTTTCTAGCATAGCACAACCATTCAAATAATCGGGCTGTGGTGGGCCAATGGGGGCAGTTTTATACCAATGAGAATGAGAGAGTAATGTGATGGCAAAATCTTGGGATAAAAGGATAATTGTTTGTTCTAATATGCTTAATGAATCTCCTAAATTACTACCTAAAGCTATAGCACATTTTGTCATAATTATTAGTTTTAAAATCGTGTTTTTTGTAGGGATAATTCATGAATTATCCCTACAAAAATGATTAATTGTCAACCCTTCTCATTCTGTGAAAACATAATTTTTCCCAACCATCCTCAAGTAAAGTATACAGGACAGGAACCACAATTAAACTCAACAGAGATGAGGTTATTAAACCCCCAATAATAGCAACGGCCATCGGTTGTCTTAATTCTGCCCCGGCCCCTAATCCAATGGCAATGGGTAACATCCCCAAAATAGTTGACGCGGTAGTCATAATAATGGGGCGCAAACGTACTTCTCCCGTTTCTAAAATTGCTTGACGGCGACTCATGCCTTTTTGCCGTAATTGATTGGTATAATCCATTAAAAGAATAGCATTTTTATCCAATAAACCTAACAGAAAAATCAAGCCAATTAACGAGATCATACCAAAATCACTTTGAGTAATTAATAAGGCAAACATTGCCCCCACCAGAGATAATGGTAAGGATAATAATACCACAAACGATTCTAAGAAACGGCCAAAGGTGACATATAAAATCACCATCATACAAAGAATAGCCAAAGATAAAGCAATACCAAATTCCTTAAAAATATTTCGAACTTGTGCTGATGCCCCTTGGATATCAAAAGTAACATCTTTAGGTAAAATATCTTGGGTAATGACAATCACTTTATTAGTAATATCTCCTAACCCTGTTTCTTCCGATAAATTGGCTGTGACATAGATCACTCTTTGCCGTTGAAAATGTTCAACAATGGAATGATTTCCATCTCCAGAAGTCTTAATATCAACTAATCCTGGCAAAGTTTCCAGACGAGCTTTTAGCTGGTTTGCTGTCTTTTCTAAACTCTCTAAATTGTCACTCAATAAAGCAACTTTTAAGGGACTATCATCCCCCGTTTCAATGAATAAAATATCCTCAACACTAATACTACCGCCCTTTAATTTGGGTAGCTTTTTTCGTAACTCATCCTGTATTTTACTGGTGCTTAATGTCCGCTCTCCTTTCAATTGAATATAAATCCTACCCTTAAGCGGATTTCCATGATATCCTGCTACCAAATAAGCAGATTCCACATTAGGATTTTCTAAAGCAATAGTTTCTAATTTTTCCCCAACTCGTCGAGTTTTTCGCAACAAAAAACGTTCAGGAGATTGGGCCAAGTCACTAAATAAAGAATTGTTTGAATCTTCAGTTTTTGGGGCTTCATTGGCAGTTCGTAAACGATTTGGTACTTGCGGAGTAGGTAAGGTATAAACAATATTAAATTCCCCCCGATCCAGTTTAGGAACAAAGCCTTTAGGAATAAAAGGAATTAACCCTACTCCCACAATAAAACTTACCAAAGCAATACCAATAACTAGCTTACGATGACCTAAAGACCAATCTAAAAGACGACGATAGGGACGGGCTAAAAAGAAGGTTTTTTTCGGTTGATCGGCCTTTCTTTTACTACCTTTCATCCAATAAATAGCGAGTACCGGAGATAAAGTTCGGGCCACTAATAAAGAAATTAGTACCGCCGCAGCTACCGTAACCCCAAAGGGTTTAAAAAAGTGACCTAAATTGCCTCCAATAAAGGCAATGGGAATAAAAACAGCCGCTAAGGTAAAGGTTGAAGCCATCACCGTTAAGCCAACTTCATCTGTTCCTTTAATCGCTGCTTCACGGGGTGTCATTCCCTCATCAATATGACGGCTAATATTTTCGACATCGACGATCGCATCATCAACAATAATCCCGATAACTAAAGCTAACCCCAACAGGGTAATAGTTTCTAGGTTAAATCCGGCGATCGCCATCACAATAAATGTCCCTAACAATGACATGGGAATGGCTAAGGCCGTGATCAAAGTTGCTTGAAAATTGCCTAAAAAGGGAAAAATCACTAAAACAGCGAGGACAATGGCCCCAAGCAAAGCTTCTATGGTGGCGTGACTGGCTTCTTCAATATACTTCGCTTGAGTTTCCGCCATAATTAACTGAACATCCGGCAAACTTTGCCTTAAATTGGCGATCGCCTTTTCTACCTCCGCCACAATATCCAAAGTATTAGCATCAGCCTGTTTGACAATTTGTATGGCTAAAACATCTGCTTGGTTAAACCGGGCCAAAGTAGGGGGGTTAGTGTTGGGAATATTCCCCTGACTGCTATCTCGAAATAACCCATCCCCCAATAAATCAACCCGTCTCACCCCTGGTAATGCCTGTAAAGAGGGAATGATTTTTTCTTGGGCAATTTCAGCTAAAATCTCAAAGGGTTGGGTTGGGCTAAGAATGGAATAAGTCACGGCCACAGATTCGTTGATGTTAAAGGGAGTCACTTCAACGGTTATCTGAGGGGGCAAAGTCGTTTGTTTTAAGGACTTTTCCACCATCTGGGTAGATTGATCAACGTTTAACCCTGCGGCAAAGGCAACCGTAACCACGCTTTGGCCCGGATAGGTTGAGGAGAATAATTCCGCATTAGGCAGCGATCGCAGGGCATTTTCTAGGGGTTCGGTAACTTGTTGTTCCGTTTCTAAGGTATTGTCAAAAGGTGAACTGGCCTGGACAATAACTACAGGGAAAGTAATTTCGGGGAATAGGGCATATTTGAGGGAACTAAAGGCCAATAGTCCCGCCACTGCCACTGCGATCGCCACAAATATCGTCACTCGTGAGTATTTTATGGCCAAACGAGAAATATTAAGGTGTTCTCGCCAAGATTGTTTCATAAAGATTTGTAGATTTATCCGTATATATATCGTTTATAGCAAGGGAAGCCTGAAAACAGTTATTAAAAAAGTCTTGAGCTTGCTGTTGAGGATGAGGGATAATAAGAAATCACTCATCCGATTTTGTCTTCTCCTAGTTTTCAAAGAGAAGGTCATCTAAAATTTTATCAAAACAGGTTTCCCCATAAGCTCTTAGGGTTCGAGTTGCCGCAGCATCTCCACTCCGATGTTTGGTTAAGAGGGTAGCAAAGGCCTGGGTTGAGTATTTTTTCTTGAGGGAGTTAACAGTACAAGTGCATCCCTGTTGTGCTTCCGACTTGCTGAGTCCGGCTTTTTGGGCTTCGGGAACACAATTGCGATCGTAAAAGTCCTTGAAAGGATCGGCCGCCATACCTGATTTTGGGGCTAGAGTCATTGTACCGAGTCCAATGAGAACAACGGCTAAGGTTGTTAGGGCTTTATGTGTCTTATTCATGCTATGTTTGGGGCGTGTGGAACATAAGAAAATTCAGTTTATTATTGGCACGCCCCATCTCCAGTTTTAGTCTATCTTTACTTTTTGTCCCGTGACTATGGTAGTTATGGCAGTTTTTCTAACTGCACAGCTTGGTTTGACGTGCAAGATCCTCTTAAAGCTTCTTAAGATAAATTTGAGATTTGCCTGAAAATTAAGTCTTTCCTCTTAGACAAATCTTTGCTATAATTGAAAAGATGTGTAAATGGCGGCATAGCCAAGTGGTAAGGCAGAGGTCTGCAAAACCTTCACCCCCAGTTCAAATCTGGGTGCCGCCTTGATTTATTTGCTGTCGGTGGGGTTAACCTTTGAGTTGGCTTCTGGGGTGTTACAGCAGTTAAGGGAAGTTGAACCCAATTTTGCTTAGGGGAAAATGATCAGGGTTTACCTGTTATTCTTATGTGGTTGGATGGAATTTATCAAAGATTAAGTCCACAACTCTAAATTAATTCTAGTTTACCTTGACAAGCAGGATAGTCTAATTGAGCAATGATGTTGTTATGAATAGTTTCAGTTCTAATATTCCATTCACCAGAAATATTAGCCAAAATTGTTATTTCACCTGCACATAATTTTTTTTCTTTTAATCCTGAGCGATTCATTGCAGCTATTTCTTGGTTAGAATAAGTACAAGTCCGAGTCACTTCAGTACAAAGAAAATCCTTTAATTTTTTAGAATTATCCGTTTTCAAATTCAATAATAAAGAAAATAGTTGTGGCATTACATGACCATAGTTATTCGTACTGCCCACCGATAAAATAGCTAGTTCTGGATCAATTGTTTCTAATAAACTTTGTAAATCTTCACCATTTCTAGGATATGCACCATGATGAGGAATTTTTACTATATTAGCTTTTAATTCTTCGGAGGGACAAATCTCAAGGCATTCTCGTAATCCATCCCCTTCAAGATCAGCTAGTAATAAAGCTGTAAAGTCACCATAACTAACTTTTAATACTAAAGATAACTCATTGAGTTTGGTATTTGTTTGTGCTAGATGACTTTCTATAAATAATTGTCTAGGATGCAATACAAAAATTTTGAGATATTCTCCATAATTTTCTTTCGACCCTTTAGCCATTGGTAAAAAATTGACTATATTTTTCTTATCCCAGTCATCAAGTTGGTTTAAAGCTGTTTCTATTCTTTCTAGTGCTTTATCTGGAGATATCTGGTTTCTCCGATTAAGTAAATTTTGTTTTGCCTTTAAAAACATATTGTATGGTAAACAAATTTCCTTTATTTTTCCTTGTTTAAGCCAACTTTTGATAAACTGAACCAGATTGACTAATGAGGGACAATGATCTCCATGTGCGTGCGAAATATAAATTCTTTCAATAGCCTTAATTTGTTGTTGCTGAAGCCATTTATTGAGTAAACCAGCATTGCCTATATCTATCAAAATCGTTAAGTTATCATTAGCGCAAAGAATAATACTATCAGCATTACCAACAGGTAAAAAAGTTAACCGACAATTCATGAAAAATGCTCCAAGCTTTTTATTCTAAGTTTTTGTTCTAACTCATCATTGGTGAGGTATGAGTAAGGTCTATGACGAAAACGCTTTATTGCCCAAGGTCGTTTTTTGAGTTCTGCAAATGTTTCTACATCCTCACTTAATTCCGCGTTAAAAACAGTACCATCTAAAGCCCAACCCGGCATTTCTGGGAGGATGGGCAACCATTGTTCCTGTTCATCATCTAAAAGACCGTTGAGATAAACAAAAATCTGACTGTTATCTTCCGATACTTCTAAAACTTGCCCAAGAACAATATAAGTTGATTTCGTTCTTTCCTGTTTCCATTCTTCTAGTCCTGTGGGTGTTCCAGTTCTAGAAATTTCTATCCAGCGAGGATTTCCATAATTTTCTTCTACAATTTTATCTAGTTGTATTCTTAATTCGTCAGGTTCGGGAATAGGAAGATTTTGTTGATCTCTTTCCACAATTTTACGAGTATTTTCAATAATTCTATGATCAACTTTTGCAGGAAGTGGAAGATTACAAAAATTAAGCGCACTTAGTTCACGAGTGTTACGTCCAGATAAAGAAAGTAAATTACATAGTTTAGATGATAACAAACCCAATAACCAAAGTCTTTGATCTTCATGGGAAAAATTGTTCCATTCGTCTGGAAGTTGATCTGTTTTTTTGTATCTATATGTATACTTATCAACTTGTGAAACAGGAAGAACGCAGTAAACATCATTATCTGGACAGAACCCTATTGTATCGAGTTGCACAGCAAGAGGATTTCGAGAACCACGATTAACTTTTCGACCAACAAGAAGTTTCGGCAAGTCAAATAACTCAGAATTTTGCATGACTGGGGTATGCAAAAAATCTTTACCATATCTAATCCAACGTTCATTAATATCTACTATGTTTGGATCTGCCCATAAACGATCTTTATCTCTCCACTTCATTCTCCAATTACGTTTACATATAGTATTTGGAGGACACTGACTTATTGGTTTATGTGTTGTATTCGGAGTAACTCCATTAAAAACATAAAAAATATTTCCTAAAGGAACAGTCGGAACTGAAATTTTAATAATTGGTGTTGTTACTGATGACCAACTTTCATCATCATAATTCAATTTGGCTACCCAAGTATTTCCTAAAAACCCACTATCTCTAGTATTATCAATTTTTGCTCTAGATAATACTGCTCTTGCAATAGTAGGAAAACGTACTGAATTGTTATTGATAGTCCCAGAAACAATACAAACATCTTGAGCAGCATCAATTCCCACTGCACCTTCTGGTAACTGCCATACTTCGTGAATTTGACAACTATCTGTTAATAATTTGCGGACTTCTGGTAAACCATGAGTCGTATTTGTCAAAAAAGATTGTGGTAAGATAAAAGCAAATTGAGAACCATTTTCTAACCAACTTAAAGCTGTCCTGATAAAAGTTCCAGCCCGTTGAGTATTGCCATCTTCAGCAAAAGGTGGATTAGCAATAATAACACGAGGTTTGATACTAAAATTATCTTTATTTAACTGTTCATAATCTTGATGCGTATAATGATTAGGAAAAGGAAATGATATATTTTTTCCTAAAGATTCTTGAGCTAAAAGATAGCGTAATTTTGTGACTAAATCTGCATATTCATCTAGATCATTACCAGCGATATGATTCGCTAAATATTGTGTTCTTGCTTTAATTTCTTCAGGAATATCACTCATTCCGGCAAGTCGAGAAGTTGCTGCTAATAAAAGACTACCTGAACCTGCTGCGGGATCAAAAATTACTCGTTCTTCTGGTCGTATTCTTTCAAGAGGTAACAACTCTAGCATTTTTTCTGCTATTGCTACTGGAGTATAATGTCTTTGTAAATCACTCCAATCTTTCCCTCCCAAATTATTAGGTAATTCTTTAATTGCCCGTTCGTAAAGCAAGCCAACATCTCGATGATCTACTAATGCAAAAGTAATACTATTTCCTAAATGAGCAGCTAATGATTGTAAAATTTTGTCAGTTTGTTGAGGCAAAAATTCTTCTAAGGATGAAATAGAATCTGATGCCCTTTTAAAAAATCCATTGGTGAATGATACCGTTTTATTAAGCAGTTTTCGAGGATCATCAGTGGGAATGAGAGAGTCAGAACTAAAAAACCCTTTATCTTCTAAAATTCTCGCTGATAGAAAAGCGATCGCTACTCTAATTGTATGACCTTCCATCTGATAACGTAAATCTTTAGGAAAATCAAGTTTAGCTCTAGGAATTTTGTTAATTGCAGTTTTAATCGCCTCTGTAAAAGCTAAATCAAGTTTTTGTCTTTGTCTTAATATGAATGAAAAACTACGTTCTGAAATAACTTCTTCTAAATCACCTAAAGAAAGTTGACCAGTACGAAATTCTGATAAAGCTTTTGGAGTAAATAAACGGCTTTTAGATGAATTGAGAATAGAAGCTAAAGCATGAGACTCTATTTCTTCTTCTTCTAACTGATTACATTGATTATAGTAATTAAGATAATAATGTCCATTGGTAATTAAAATCCATCCACGAATTGGTAAATCAGCTAATTGTTTTTTCTGAGAATTAAGTTCCTCTACATTCCGACAATATTGGACAATAAATGCTAAATTATTAAAATTAGGACGTAGACCTTTATCAGTCCATAAAGCATCTACAGCAATAGGATTATTATTAATTACTGATGGTAAGCGAACATCCCGATATGGTTTTATCTGCCACACCTTTTGTGCTGTATCAATTACATAATCGAGTTGCTCTAAGCCTACCACTATCGTTCCTTAATTAAAATTAGTTAGTAATCTCTCTAGATTACTAGAACATTTGTACAATGTCTATAAAAAAACCTTGAAACAACTAACCTTGTTGCTATTCTGCAATAAAATTTTTCATGATTAGTCATCATAACGCTTTTTCCCCCTCAATCATCTCCCCAAACAGCAAAAAACACCTGTAACACCAACCATCAACCCAAAGAGCGGGAAACTTAAACTTAACCCCCCACATGAATTGCTGGCCGCCATTGGGGTTCTTTCTCTGCTTTGCGTAATACTTCACGGGTAACAACGGCAATGTCCCCTTCTCCAAAGAGCATAAACCGCATAAGATATTGAATTGGGTTCCCTTCTACCCAACCAAAATAAGCGTGAGGGGGTTTACCTGTTTGATCCCTGATAGCAAGTAAAATTGCCGCGATCGCATTAGGAACAGCCGCACTATTTGTCCGTAAAATACGATAATTGCCTACTTCTACCCCTGTTACTTCCAGCTTTTCCGTAAACTCAGAGGCATCAGCAACCTTAATTTCCAAAAAAATCAAGGAATCTGTGGCCGGAATATGATGATCTTCGCGCACCTGGGCATCTTTGAGGTAATATTCTAATTCATCCCCGACATTGCGTCGGTTAGCAATCATTTGAATGCTTTCCTGACTATCTTTATCTTCTTGAATAAACTTTAAGGCGGTTTCATCAAAAGTTACTGCGCTAACCCGTAATTCTGTAGAACGCCAGACCCTAGAAATTAGGGACGTTATGATAATAGTCCCAATAAAAAAGGCCGCAATGCGAATCCCTTCTGGTCGTTCAATAATATTAGTAATGGTAGTATAAATAAATACTAAGGTAATTAAAGCAAAGGCGATGGTTCCTTTACGAGATCTGGCCGAACGAGAAGACAAGGTAACAGCAAAGGCGGCCGAACTCATCAAAACCAGTACCCCAGTTGCATAAGCTCCCCCTTGTGCTTCCACATTTGCTTCAAAGATTATGGTAATGATAAAAGCGATCGCTGTATAAACTAAAACTAAGGGGCGAGTGGCTAAAGTCCAAGTTGGTGCCATGCCATAACGGGGCAAATAACGGGGGACAATATTCAATAATCCTGCCATAGCTGAGGCTCCGGCAAACCAGAGGATGGCAATGGTGCTAAGGTCGTAGATGGTGCCAAAAAATTCCCCTAAATAGGAATGAGCTAAATAAGCTAAAGCCCTACCATTCGCCGGGCCACCTGTCTGAAATTTTTCTGCTTCAATTAATACTGTGGTGACAACACTGCTACTTAAGAGGAAAAAACTCATAATAATGGCAGCAGTGGCCAAGAGTTTATGAGTATTAAAAATACGTTGTTTCGGATTTTCTTCGGTATCTGTATTATGTCCTTTTACTAGAGGCATTACCGCCACCCCTGTCTCAAACCCAGATAATCCTAGGGCAAGTTTTGGGAACAATAATAAAGCAATACCTAGCATTAATAAAGGATTACCATGATAGGTGAATAAAGCCGTTTTCCAGTCAGTTAAGGTGATGGGATGGCTAATAATTTGAACGATACCGACACCAATAACAATTAAATTTAAGAATAGATAGGTTGCGACTAATAAAACAGCAATGCTGATCGCCTCATGAAAGCCTTTTAAGAAGACTGCCCCCAGTAAGGAAATTAAGATCAGTGTAATAGGAATAGCCTGATTTTGTAACAGATCGTGTACTAAAGGATTTTCGATAATATGGGCGGTAGCATCGGCGGCTGATAAAGTAATCGTAATAATAAAATCTGTGGCCAGAAACCCCAATAAACACAGCACAAAGAGCTTTCCTTGCCACCAGGGTAAAAGATGTTCTAACATGGCAATGGAACCTTCTCCATGAGGGCTAAGGGCTGCTACCCGCCGATAAATTGGCAATGCCCCAAATAGGGTGACTAAGATTAAAATTAGGGTGGCTAAAGGAGATAAGGCCCCGGCTGCTAGGGCGGCAATGCCTGGTTGATATCCCAAGGTGGAAAAGTAGTCTACCCCAGTTAAACACATCACTTGCCACCAAGGATATTGGGGATGCTCTCCTTGGGGAGAAGGCTTATTTTCTCGTAATAACCAACGGCTCAGTTTTCGACGATAAAGTTTTGGGTAAACAATGGGACTAGCCATTGTGTCAGACTCCTGTGATTACTGTTATATTATTGACCTATAGCTTTATCATAGTTGACTTAACTGGAAAAAAAAATTAAAGCTTCTCTAAAATTTTTCCAAGCTTTCTATAATTTCTTAATGGCTTTTAAAAAAGACTCAGCATCTAAGGTAGAAAGTTGGATTTTATGGACTCTATTTGTGTAAGTTTTTTCCAGCGATCGCTCATAAGCTGGATCATAATGAGTCAATAATAAATCTTGTACAAACTCTAACCATTTTTCCTGATCTATCCAACTAAACCATTGACTAATTTTATCCCGTCCATAACGAGATTTAAGAAATTTTAGGTTTTCTTTTAATTCTTCGGAATTTTCTCGAAAATAGTTATATTCTTTTAATAAAAAATCAAGGCGTTTCTCTAAAGGTAATTGAATCTCAAGACAAGGTGACTGTTTCATTTTTTGCCATAAATTAGGGGGCAAATAAATATTACCAATTTTATAACTTTCTGATTCTATCCAAATTGTTTTATGAGGATCAAAAGTTTGTAATTCTTGTAATAATAGAGAGTCAAAATATTTTTGAGATGGTTGACTTTCTTGCTTATTTGTGCCTTCTTTTCCCAATAATGAACCGCGATGATTAGCAATTTTTTCTAAATCTAAAACTTGATATCCTTGAGCAGCTAACTGATGTAATAAATAGGTTTTTCCGCTTCCAGTTAACCCACACAAAATCTGATAATTCAAGGTTAATGGTAAGGTTTTTAATTGTTGAATCACATAATTACGGTAGGTTTTATATCCTCCTTCTAATACTTTAACTTGCCAGCCAATTTGACTTAAAATGATCCCTAAACTATTTGATCTTTGTCCTCCTCGCCAACAATAAATCAAAGGAGAATAACGAGGATTTTTGTCTAAAAAATATGTTTTAAGATGATGAGAAATATTTTTAGAAACCAGGTATGCACCTATTTTTTTTGCTTCAAAAGCAGAGATTTTTTTATAAATAGTCCCCACTTCTTTTCTTTCTTCGTTATTGAGAACAGGTAAATTAATTGCCCCAGGAATATGATCTTCTAAAAACTCATTTTCTGACCGCACATCAATGATTTCATCATATTTTTTTTGCTGGTTAAATTTAACATAAATTGGCGATATAGACATAATAAATAGACAAAATTTTAACTAGGTAATTATGGTTAAAAATTACTTAATAACCAAGGGTTAATGCGCCTGGTTTTCTGGGGTCAGATGCTCCATAAAATTGACCTTTTTCATGGATAATACTTTGGGTACTTCCCATGGCAAAACTGTTCTCAATTATCTGTCCTTTTGCTTCTAATAATTTTATAGTATCAACACTGAGTCCTCTTTCTACTTTAATTTTATCGGGAAACCATTGATGATGAATACGGGTTGCATTAGTGGCTTCAGCAATATTCATTTGATGATCAATAACATTCATAATAATTTGTAAAGTAGTAGTAATAATACGACTTCCTCCTGGACTTCCTGTCACTAACCAAGGTTTTCCTTCCTTCATTACAATAGTAGGAGTCATGGAACTTATCATTCGTTTTTCGGGGGCAATATTATTGTTTTCTCCTCCTAAGAGTTGATAAGCATTGGCAACCCCAGGTTTAGCAGTAAAATCATCCATTTCATTGTTTAATAAAATTCCCGTTCCTGGGACAGTTAAACCACTGCCATAACTAAAGTTTAAGGTATAAGTATTAGAGACTGCATTGCCATAACGATCCATGACAGAATAGTGAGTGGTTTCTGTACTTTCATTCCCTTCAAAAGCAGGTTGAGGCATTATATTTTGACTGGGGGTTGCTTGTTTTAAGTTAATTCTTTTAGCAATTTGATTAGCATAGTTTTTAGAAATTAAACGCAAAATGGGAACTTCTATAAAATCCGTATCTCCCATAAATTTAAACCTGTCTGCATAGGCAAATTTCATGGTTTCAACCATTAAATGTAAAGTGGATGAACTATTATGACCTAAAGACTGAATAGGAAAATTTTCTAAGATATTCAACATTTGTATTAAATGAACTCCCCCTGAACTTGGTGGAGGCATAGAATAGACTTTATACCCTCGATAAGTTCCCTCAATAGGTTCTCTAATAATAGGTTGATATTTCTTTAAATCTTCTTTAGTAATTAAGCCATTATTAGCTTCCATATCAGCAATAATTTTATCAGCAATTTCTCCTTTATAAAAAGCATTTATTCCTTGTTTTGCCATGAGTTTAAGACTATTGGCTAAATCTTTTTGTTGCAAAACTTCTCCCACCTCATAGGGACTACCATTAGCTTTATAAAAAATCGCCATACTGGAACTAGATTTTTGTAGTTGTTTTTTAGCAAAGAGTAGAGAATTATATAAATCTTCATCAACTATCATGCCATTTTCTGCTAGTTCAATTCCAGGTTTTAAAGCTCTCTCTAAAGAAATTGTTCCATATTTTTCTAAGGCCATAGCTAACCCTGCAACTGTCCCTGGAACCCCTACAGCTTGATGGCTAAATCTAATTTTTTGTTGATTAACTTGTCCATTTTCATCAAGAAACATATCAGAAGTAGCGGCGAGAGGAGCTTTTTCTCGATAGTCTAGGGCAATAGTTTTTTGTTGATTTGCTAAATGAATTAACATAAATCCACCCCCCCCTAAATTGCCAGCACGAGGCAAAGTTACCGCTAAAGTAAAGCCTATGGTTACTGCTGCATCTATGGCATTTCCTCCTTCTTTTAAGACTTCTAAACCGGCCTGGGTAGCTAAGTCTTCCTGGGAAGAAACCATGCCATTTTTGCTAATAACAGGATGAAAAATTGCTTGATAATCATAAATAGGAACATCTTGAGCTTTAACCTCAGTAATAGTAAGATTAAAACAAAAAATAATGGTGAAAATTCTAGTAATTTTATTCATATTTAAGTAATAATTTAATTACAATTTAATCCTGCTTCTGCGGCTGATTTATATTGAATTGGAATATACATATAGCCATAGGGAGAACATTTTGTCGGAACAACTTTAACTAATTGTATCACAGATTCATGGCGATCGCCACTTAATTCAAACGTAATTTTTCCCGTAGCTCCTTCGGCTTTAAAATGGGGACTTTTTACAGTCCTAAATATCAATTCTCGTCTAATTTTTGGATCAAAAATTGCTTGAATTTGCTGTCTAAAATCAAGAGAAGATTGATTCTCTAAAGCAGTCGTAAAAACCTTTGTTGCATCATAAGCCATCGCCGTTCGAGAACTAATCATACCACCCCATAACTTCTTTCCTTCAGCCATAAATGCCTGATTAGAACTCGCTAAATAGTGCCAAGGAATAGAAATAATAATATCTTTTGCTGATCCTCTTTCTTGTAGAATATCTGTCGTGTATAAACTATCCCCCCCAACTATCAAATATTTTTCTTGATTAGCACGAATTACTTTTAAAGCATTAGAAAAGGCATAAGGGTTTGATTTAGCATCAGGAAATAAAACGAAACTGGTTCCCCCACGATTTTCCCCTTGACGAATTGCCGCACTAGCATCAAAAATCGGTTTCGATAAATCAAATTGCTTAACAACTTGTCCCCCTTGTTCATCAAAACTGATTAAAAACCGTTCATAAAGAGAACGACTATAGGCACTATTCGGATTATAAAAAACCACCACTTTTTGTTGTCGGGCAGTTTGGGCCAGATAACGAGCTAAACCCTCTGCATTAAGGTTATCTTGGGGAATTGTCCGAAAAAATCGGGAATTGTCTTGAGCTAAGGTTTGGGCGGTACTGGTGGGGGAAATAACGACTAAATTATGGAGATCGTAAGTGGGCAAAGCAGCACGGGTATTATCGCTTGTATAGTGACCAATAACCCCCAAAATTCCCCCTTGACTCCCAATTTTGCCAGCAATTTGTTTGGCGCGATCAAGATCATTATAATCATCCGCAATGACAACCCGTAACCCATGACCTTTAATCGTGCGATCGCGGTTAATTTCTGTTTGCAGTTGGGCCACACCCCGTAAAATTTCTTTGCCTGAGTCTCCCCCGTCGGAGGGGTTTCCCAAGGGAATGGCAACGGCGATGGTATAAAAGGGAATTTTTTGGGCTTCTAATTGGGCATTGTTCAAATAAATGAGGGTTTCTGGATCATTAGGGTCTTTTTGTCGGGCTTTTTCTAACCAAAGGACTCCTTCTTGATAGCGTCTTTGGCGATAGGCTTTTACCCCTTCTTGCTTTTCCGGTAAAGCAATAGCTCTGGTTAAAATTTCTTCGCCACAACTGAGATCATCTCCTAGGGTGAGGGGACAGGTTTTGGGAATGACTTGACTGACGGCCCACACCCCGAAAATCACCAAAGCTGAGCCAACCCCTATCCAAACTTGAGGGGGGAATTTTTGGTCTTTGGGGGGGTAGATGCTCTGTTTAGGGCGTTTTTTGAGGGATTTTCCGGTGACTGAGAGAGAACGCAGATCTTCTAAGGCTTCAACGGCTGAATAATAGCGATCTTTGAACATATAGCGCACCATTTTATTGAGAATCCGTTCTAAGTCGGGATTAACCTCAATCATGGGATGTTCTGGGGAAGAATAACGCCAAATCACGTCTCCTGTATGGGGATCGGTGGGGAGGGTTCTAGGATGTAACCCTGTCAAGGCCTGAATCCCAATCATTCCCAATGCGTAAAGATCGCTATTTAATTGGGGTTTTCCGCTTTGTTGTTCAGCGGCCATATAACCTGGTGTGCCGATGGTTTGGGTGAAGTTGTTGCCTGTCTCAGAAGGGGTGATCGTCATGCTATTGAGTTCTTTTACTGCACCAAAATCAATCAGGAAAATTTTACCGTCTTGTTTCCGCCGTCTCAGGTTTGAAGGTTTGATGTCTCGATGGATAATGTGGTGTTGATGAACAAAGACTAAGACTTCTAGGACATCTTGTAAAAATTTAATGACTTCTGCTTCGCTTAATGGCAATGATCCTGGCCCGATTTCTTCGGAAAGATCGTGACCTTCAATATATTCTTGAATTAAAAAAAAGTTACCTTCATCAGCAAAATAATCAAAAAGTTCGGGGATTTGGGGGTTTTTTCCTAAGATTGACAGGGTTTTTCCTTCTCGGATAAATCTTTTCTTGATCTCTTGCAAAATACGCGGATCTGAAGATAATGGCGCAATAATTTCTTTGACGACAAGCATGGGATCGCCCTGTTGTCTGATATCTCTTGCTGTATAGGTTTTACCGAATCCGCCTTTTCCAATCTGATCAATAATTTTGTATCGGTTGCGTAGAATATCCCCTGGATTCAAACACATGGCTCTTCCTAGCTGATGAGGTGACGAGGTTATGTTACAGTTAAAGCTAACTCATCATTTTCTTAAATACGGTGTATTAACTAATCATATTTAAAATATGGGTCTGTAACCTAGATAAAGGCTTGTAGGGTGTTACTGCTAGAATCATGAGTCTTTTAAAAAACAAATTTCAAAAGTATTAGAATATTTATTGATTTTTTTTGAGCTTAATTTTTTTATTTTCATGGATTGTGTTGAAGATGAATTATTCTAAATGCCTCATTTCTATAATAATTCTTTTTAGTTCTGCTTGTCAATCAGAAACTGTCTCTTTTAGGAATTCATCAGAAAAACCTGACAAGGATTTTCAACTTAAAGCAAAAATCTCGATTAATACCCAATCTTTAAAAACCCAACCGATTTACATTAGGATTGAAGATTTACCTCAGCCTTTTACGACTAATAGTGCATCAAAACCTCCTCAAGTGATTCCGATTCCTTCTCAACCTATTTTACAGGTTCCTGATGGCTTTAAAATTAATGTATTTGCTGATAATTTAGATCGCCCTCGTTGGTTAGCTTTAACGCCAAATGGAGAGGTTTTAGTTACGGAAACTCGTCAAAATCAAATTCGTTTACTCAAAGATATTAATAAGGATGGAGTAGCGGATGATTATCAAACCTTTGCAACAGCAGAAAATGGCTTAGATATTCCTTTTGGAATGGCGTTTACTGATGAATATTTTTTTTTAGGAAATCATAATAGTGTTCGTCGTTATCCTTATCAAAAAGCTCAAGAAAATTTAGAAGGAAAAGGTGATGTAATTGCCAAACTTCCTGGGGGTGGTTATCGACAACATTGGACAAGAAATGTTATTATTTCACCAGATAAAAATAAATTATATGTTTCTATCGGTTCAAAAACAAATGCTGATGTTGAAAAATTACCCCGCGCTTCGGTACAAATTATGAATTTAGATGGTTCTAATCAAGAAACTTTTGCTGCTGGTTTAAGAAATCCTGTGGGGTTAGATTTTCAGCCGATTACTCAGGAACTTTATACTACTGTTAATGAAAGAGATGGGTTAGGAGATGATTTAGTTCCTGACTATTTTACCCGTCTTCAAAAAGGAGAATTTTATGGTTGGCCTTTTGCTTATTTAACTCCTAAATTATTAGATCCTCGTCAAGTAAAAAATGGTCAAAGTCTTAACCCTGAATTAGCAGCTAAAACCCAGACTCCTGATGTTTTATTTCAAGCTCATTCTGCGGCTTTAGGCTTAAAGTTTTATACAGGTAAAACTTTTCCTAAAAAGTACCAAAATGGGGCATTTGTTGCCTTTAGAGGTTCATGGAATCGTAATAAAGGAACGGGATATAAATTGGTGTTTATTCCCTTTAATAAAACTCATCGTCCGTTAGGATATTATGAAGATTTTGTGATAGGTTTTTTGGCTGATTCTTCTATTCCTTCTACTTGGGGCCGTCCCGTCGGATTATTGGTTTTACCTGATGGTAGTTTATTGTTTACAGAAGAAGCTAATGGGCGAATTTATCGCATTCAATATGAGTAGTTTATAGTTTATAGAAAAAAATTTTATAATGGGTTTAACTGACAAGATTTCTTAATCCTTTAACTAATCTTTCAATTCCTTCTATTGCTGTTTCTTTTTGTAATGAACCATAAGCAATGCGTAAATAGCAACCCTCTTTCATGCCAAATGTTCCCCCAGGAAGGACAGCAATTTTATACTGTTCAATCAATTGTTTAACCAATTCAAAATCATTTATTTGTGTATTAACCTTTAAGAAAATATAAAACGCACCTTCAGCATTAATAATGGTACAAATGTCTTTTAATTTATGCAAAGACTGAAGAAAAACATCTCTAACTTCATTGATTTCTGAGAGATATTGATGACAATAAGCTTTACCCGTATTTAATGCACCTAATGCTGCATATTGAGAGATAACAGGAGGACAAATTAAGATAGTATCTTGTATTTTTTTGACCCCATCTAATAAATGTTTTGGCATTACCATATAACCAATGCGCCAACTGGCAAACCCATAAGCTTTTGATAAACTATACAGAGAAATTGTGTGATTTTCACTGCCGATAATTGAAGCAGGAGAAAAATGTTTGACCCCATTATAAGTAAAGTATTCATAAGCTTCATCAGAAATATGATAAATACCTTTTTCTTGACAGAGTTGATTGACTTCTCTTAAGCTTGATTCAGAATAAACTACTCCTGTGGGGTTATTAGGTGAAATTGTCACAACTGCGCGAGTTTTGGGAGTAATTGCCGCTTTAATTGCATTCAAATTAAGTTGATAAGTTTCATCTGTATTGACTAAAATTGGCTGACAATTAGCCATTGTAATTGCCATTTCATGGTTAAAGTAATAAGGGGTATTAAGAATGATTTCATCTCCGGCATTCGTGATGGCTAAAAGGGCATTTATAAAGGCCATATTTCCCCCCGCAGTTACTAAAATAGCCTGGTTATCATTGATGATGATTTGATTGTCTTCGGCTAACTTATTAACAATGCGGTTAATTAAAGGATCAATTCCTTGAACTGACTTATATTGATGATTGCTGGAATGATTTAAAAAGTCATTAATTGCCTCAATTGCTGCTGGTGGAGGAGCATAATAAACCACTCCTTGTCCTAAAGAAATCGTTCCTTTATTTTCCCTAATTAGTTGACCAACAATGGGAATAATAGGAGATTGTACCCCATCCATACGGGAAGAAAAATTGTTCATTTATTGTCATCCTAGTTGTATAATATAAACATTCATCATACTTCCATCCATTCTATCAATACTATGTCAAAAATATTAAGTTTATTTTTCGCTTTTCTTCTTCTCGGTTATGGTGATCTCGCTTTGGCAGAAATTGTCAATATTACCTTATTACAATTAAATGATGTCTATGAAATTGAGCCAATTTCTGGGGGGAAAGTCGGGGGACTTGCGCGAGTTGCTACTATTAGAAAAGAACTGATTCAATCTAATCCTAACACCTATACAATTTTGGGGGGAGATTTTGTCAGTCCCTCTGCTTTAGGAACAGCAAAAATTAATAATAAACCCCTTGCTGGTCAACAAATGATAGCAGTATTAAATGCGATGGGATTAGATTTTGCTACCTTTGGTAATCATGAATTTGATATTAAATTAGATCAGTTATTAGACAGAATTAAAGAGTCAAATTTTACTTGGATTTCTGGTAATGTTTTGACGGCAGAAAAGCGACCTTTTCCTGATGTTCTTCCCTATAAAATTATTACAGTAACAGGAAATCAGGGAACCCCAGTTAAAATTGGCTTAATTGGTGTAACCATAGACAGTAACCCTGCTAACTATGTTACTTATAATGACCCAATTGAAACAGCAAAACAACAGGTTAAACAATTAAAAGACCAAGTAGATATTATTGTTGCTATTACTCATCTTTCTTTAGCACAGGATCAAAAAATAGCTGAGACAATTCCTGAAATTGATATCATTTTGGGAGGCCATGAACATGAAAATATTCAACAGTGGAGAGGTAATGATTTTACTCCCATATTCAAAGCTGATGCTAACGCAAAAACTGTTTATATTCATCAATTAAATTATGATACAGATAAAGATAAACTGAGCATTAATTCTCAGATAAAACCTGTAACAGATGCTATTATTGAGGAGGAAACAACCGCAAAAGTTGCTCAAGAATGGCGAGAAAAAGGATTTAAAGCCTTTCGAGATAATGGGTTTGAACCAGAACAAGTTATTGCTACAACAACCGTAGAATTAGATGGTTTAGAAAGTAGTGTCCGTAATCATTCTACGGATTTAACTAATTTAATTAATCAAGCTATGTTAACTACAGTAAAAACGGCTAATTTATCCATATTTAATGGGGGTTCAATTCGTATTGATGATGTACTTCCCCCAGGAAATATTAGTCAATATGATATTATCCGTATCTTACCTTTTGGTGGACAAATTGTATCCGTAGATATGAAAGGAAGTCTGATCAAAAAAGTTTTAGATCAAGGGGTTATGAATAAAGGATCAGGGGGATTTTTACAACATGGTAATGTTACCTTAAATCAAAATACTTGGTATATTAAAGGAGAACCGATTAACTTAGACAAAACCTATCGAGTAGCGATTACAGATTTTTTAATGACAGGTAAAGAAATCGGATTAGATTATTTAACATTTAATAATCCCGATGTTAAACTTATTGAAGAAAAAGGAGATATTCGGTTTGCTTTAATTAATCAATTGAAAAATCAAAATGCTCAATAAATTGTCAACACAATAAAAATTTTAGGCTCTACCGAACCTGCTATGTAAAACTATTAAAAAATATAGGCTCAAACCCTTAAGGGTTAAGCTATACAGGCAAAACCCGCCTACGCGGGTTCAATTTAGTCTCCGAAGGGAGACTTGGTTTCTATAGTATCAGGCTTCAGTCTGTATGTAGGTGTTGATTTAGCATAAAAAGTTCGGTAGAATCAAATTTTATTAGTCATTAATTATGATTTTCGTAGAGGCTTAATATTATTAAGTCTCTATGATTTATTTCAATGAGTGAAGTCGGGAACAAGACGAAAAAGCAAGGTTAACAAAGCGGTTGCTACAGCCACAACAATTGGTACAATCAAGGAACGAAAGCCTTGCAAGTCCGAAATAGCCTTAACCATCGTAGCTTGTTCAGTTTCTACCTTTTCAAGTCGCTTGTCCATACCGCCCACTTTTTCGGTTAAAGTCGCCTGTCCTACTTTTAAATCTGTAACGTCTTTTTGAAGGGTGTCTAGTTTGGTGTTTACGTCTTTAATCTCTTGCTTAAGCTCTTTTAAGACTTCCTCTAACGAGTAAGTAACTGTAACTTGGTCACTCATGAGTTAAACTCCTATTAGAATCATTTTGTTGTACCCTAGTTGCCCCAGGAATATTGACTTTATTTTATCATTTCTGATAACTTGTAGGGGCTTAACATTGTGTTTTGCCCCTAGAGATGAATAAACATAGAAAATGATGGTAAAGAGAATAGTGAATAAAAATATTTATTATAACAATTACTCAACATGAATTAAATCTTTTAAACCCAATAAATTATAACGGTTAATCAACCAAATAAAGATGATGGTACTTATCAATAAAAAGCCAATAATTTCTAATTTTTGCGTAAAATCTAAAGCTAAACTAGACCCCATATAAGTCAATAAAAACGTTGGTGGAATCATCCCTAATAAGGTACTACTCGCATAAATAGGTAAAGAAATTCCAGCAAAACCAGAAGCATAACTAATCAAATCAAAAGAAAATAAAGGAATTAATCTAGTTATAAATATCAAAAAACCTAGATGAATTTCTCCTTTATCCTTAGAAAAAGAGAAAACTTTTCCCGTCAACATTTTTAGAGCATTTCTTCCTAAAGTACGACCTAAATAATAAGCTAATAAACCGCCCAAAAACCCTCCAGCAACACTATATAAAGTCGCTAAAGGAGGATTCCAAACCATTCCAGCAGCCATCACCAAAGGAACCGCAGGAATTTGAGAAATTACAACAGAAATCACCAAAACACTCATATAAATGAATGGCGCAAACCAACCCGCTTGAGCTAGAATTTCCTTTAATCCTTCTGAGGTAAATAAACGAGAATCAAGACTATTATGACCCCACCAAACCAATAATATACTGGAGATAAAAATTATCAACAATAGTTGATGTTTCGGTTTGAGGGAAATTGAATATTTCGTAGATCGTCTCATGATTTCTCTCAACCCTATATGAAAATTGATAAACCTTCAAACAAAGTTTATCTTGTTTGCAAATTTAGTCATACTCCCTTCAGGATCTCATGACTTCTTCATCTTGATCTTCCCCCAATGGAGTGAATTTGTGTATTCGTGATTACCCTTATTTTCCCGAATTTTTGGGGCAGTATTGTCGGCAAAAGTTCATGAGATTGTCACATCTGCTTCACACAGAGCGAATATCCTATAGATGTAAGGTTAAATTTAAGATAGGAATTATTGATAATGAACTCACAGGATCATGAAATTATTTTGATTACCATGTTAACTTCAGTTTTCTCTGGTGTTTTGATGCTTTCCCTTGCCTTCTAAGTAGATAATTTATCAAAGAGAGGGCATATACTATACGCCCCTACGTCCCAGTTTGTCCGCTTGTAGGGGCGCAATGCTTGCGCCCTCTGGCTTGCACTACAAACCATTATTAGGGCTTAATGGTATTAAGCCCCTACAATGGTATTAAGCCCCTACAATGGTATTAAGCAGGATAAATCCGTAATCTGCGGTTAGGTTCCTCCCCAAAACTATCAGATTGTAAATGATAATGTTCCACTAATTCATGCTGCATTTTTCGGACTTTAGGCGATCGCGGTAACAACTCCACAGGCTGACCTTTTGGCAGTACAATTTGCTCAACCGCCAGTCTGGCCTCCTCCAAAGCATCCAACTCATCATCATTACCCCCACGGGTAAACAAGCGTAAATCCGCCGTTTCCGGGACTTTCGCCTCATCCATGCCTAACAACCGTTGCAAAGTACGAGTAATTTGGGGGATCGTATTAGACTTGACCCCATGAATAGGAATTTGACGCACCTTAGCCATTTGACGTAACTTAGGCTGATTTTTGAGGTGAGAACGCAAAGCGATGACCACATCCGCATTATCAAGATCCTTCGTTAAGACAATCGGTAAATTGAGAATTTCGACCACCTGTTCCAACTGCGATCGCCCGATACCATAGGGATAGATATAGACCGGAAAATCTTCCCCATTGGGGCCCGGAACCCTTACCTTATCTCCTTTTTCCTCCGGTTGACACCAAGAAGCTTCTAAAAGACGGTCAAACTCCGAAGCAGAAGTCAGACCCGCGCCTTTTTTTGGCGCAAAAGGGGCCACAGGGGTCATACGTCCAGAGGCCCGCCAACCTGTTGGCCGTTCCATTGTCTCCACCATTCCCCGACTAGAAGGCCCTTGAGGGGAGAAAGTATTCGGTTGTTCCTGGATAATTTGCACCTCCCCATTTTCATCAACCGTCCTCATTTGGGGGTTAGGTTCCCCATTTCTCAGGAGAAGATCAATAGTATAGGCCACATCTTCATGTACTACCCACCGTTGACGTTCCAACATTTCGATCGCAATTTCAAAGGTTGGGGGGGCCTTGCGTTCCAACACCGTTTTTTGAGAACCGCGCCGTCGGGCCTCATCATCTCCCAAAGTTACCGCTTGAATACCCCCTACCAAGTCAGAAAGGGTGGGATTTTTCAGCAAATTTTCAATCCGGTTGCCGTGGGCCGTCCCTACTAACTGTACACCCCTTTCCGCAATAGTTCGGGCGGCCAAAGCTTCTAATTCTGTGCCAATTTCATCAATGACGATCACTTCCGGCATATGGTTTTCCACAGCTTCGATCATCACCTGATGCTGTAATTCAGGACGGGCCACCTGCATTCGTCGGGCCCGGCCAATGGCAGGGTGAGGAATGTCCCCATCTCCGGCAATTTCGTTAGAAGTGTCAATAATGACCACCCGTTTGTTAAAATCATCAGCGAGAACCCTGGCAATTTCCCGCAGGGCGGTGGTTTTTCCTACCCCTGGACGACCTAACAGCAAGAGAGATTTTCCCGTTTCTACTAAGTCCCGAATCATGGCGATCGTACCAAAGACGGCCCGGCCCATACGACAGGTTAGCCCAATAATATCCCCACTGCGGTTACGAATAGCACTGATACGGTGTAAGGTTCGTTCAATTCCGGCCCGGTTATCTCCGCTAAAGGTTCCAACGCCTTTGATACAATGTTGTAAGTCTTCCGCAGAAATTGGGGTTTCGCAGAGATAAACCGCCTCATCAGGAAAACGGGCCTCTGGTAATCTTCCCAAGTCCATGACGACTTCGATTAATTGGTCATGTTTGGGATGTGCTTTGACGTGATGACGAATTGCTAACGGTAGGATATCTAGCAGTTGATCAATATCGTCTGTAATCTGCATCCGTTGGGATAAAGCGTTTTGGGGTATTGATGGCACTGTTATTGATAGGGGTAGGTCAGATTGATTTAAAAAAGGATTTGTTTTGGGGTCTAACATAATTGGGATGCCCTCGTCAATGGTTAGGCGTTGCAGAAATTCCCTAGGGGTTTCAACTGTGACACAAGAGAATAAGCGGTTTCAACGGCTTGCCAGAGTAATTCGGGGGAATCTTCCAGCAAATTGCTTGTGTTTAAGGACATGGCTTGTCTTTCTAATGTTTCTAACAGGGGAGATAATAAACAACGGGCATAACTTCCATAGGCAATACCGGCCACAGATTGGCTGGCGGTTATCCCATCATTTAAAAGACCTAGTTCCTTCAATTTTGGGGCCGTATAGTCGTTAGTTCCCCCTGCCAATTGTATCCATCCTGGTAAGTTAGCGTTAAGGACTTTTTGGCCTAATTTGATGGTTGCATGGGTAGTTCCTTGGCCTATGTCTCCACTCATGGGACGACCATCTGTTTGCCAAATTAAGGCACAGGGTAAGGGAGAAATGAGGTCATAGAGGGTTTGTAAATAGTTGATTAACCCTTCACCGTCGGGACAACTAATGGCCAGGAGTTTCAACTGAGAAACCCAGGGGCTTAATTGTTGCCACAGTTGACTAAATTCCGCCTCTCTGCCTACTTGAGTATGGATTTCAATGGCATCTATGCCCATGGTTTCAATCAGGGACGCGATCGCCTTTGGGGTAATAATATGCGATCGCGTATCGATCAGCTTGAGGGGACAGACGGGCAAACAACGACCACATCCATAACATCGCCGATCAATTACTCCCTCTAGGCTAATGGCCTGGGCTGGACAAATAGACTCACAGGGACGGGGACAGTCGGGGGGGCAGTGTTCAGGGTTAAAATGGGCTTTCCGAAAGTGGGGATCTTCACCGTCGTTTAAACTTACCATTAACCAGGGTTTATTTATCCCTGGAAACCCCTTATTTTGTGCTATTTTTGCCCATTGACTGGCAATTCTTATCCCATCTTGGGCGGCAGTAATGACGGCCGGATCTGCGGCCACATCAATGCAGTCCGCACCCGCTAAGGTATAAACGAGGGCTAAACTACGGATGGCAGGCAAGTCTTGGAAACTTGCGCCACAGATTAGCTTAAACCATTGTCCTGCTTTTAGTGACTGCAAGGGAAATATTAGATCGCTCACCTCTCTATGCTAATGGTTTCTGTCCCAATTGTGGGGATTTTTTTCGGGCGGTTAGTTTATCTTTTTTCTCTCCCTAAACTTTAGCCCGCAGACCCACAAATTAAAGTTGGTCTACCCTGGGGTAAACCGCCTCCGGTAATTTCATCAAGTCCTTGAATACCTGTCGGACATTTGACTAATTGTAGATTTTGGTTGTTTTCCATAAAATAATTCTCTCTGTCACTAATTTTACTGCTGACTGGCTACTGAATTTCGACTTCTTGAATTCAGGTTGTCTCCTCAAACTCAAAAGGAGCAGGTTTCGCTATTTCATAACCTTGAGCATAATCTACCCCCATAGCCTCTAATTTTTCTAAGATAACTGAATTTTCCACAAACTCAGCTATTGTTTGCAAATTCATAACATGACCAATGCGATTAAAACTCTCAACAATTGTCCGATCAATCTCACTATTAACTAATTTTCTCACAAAACTGCCATCAATTTTCAAATAATCAACGGGGAAATTTTTAATGTAATCAAAAGAGTTCATACCATGGCCGAAATCATCGATCGCAAAACGACAGCCCAGTTTTTTCAGTTTAAAATGTTACCTTTAGTCAAGGAAGTCATTTAATTTTGCTAACTGATCTAAATTATTTTTCAACCAAAAAGTATCTTTTTTTCTCTCTGTTTTTAGTTCTAACACACGAATACCTGTAGTGGGTAAAGAATTTAATATTTTTTTGAATTGTGTCCAATTTTTGATCAAGATATGTTCAATATTATAGGTTTGGCAAAGTTGAGTAAAATCAATATTTTGTGGGGTTGCAAAATAATCTTCAAATAAGGATTTATCTTGGGAAATTGGTAACATCTCAAAGATGCCACCCCCATTATTATTAATCAAGATAATTGTTAAATGTCCTTGAAACTTCTGACTGATTAAAAAGCCATTTGTATCATGTAAAAGGGCTAAATCTCCTGTAATTAAAATACTACTTTTAGCCTTATAAGCAATGCCTAAAGCCGTCGATAAAGTGCCATCAATTCCATTCGCACCACGATTAAAATAAGGCATAATTTGACGATCATTCGGCATCCAAAAAAATTCCGCATACCGCACAGACATACTATTAGCAATAAAAACAGGTGTCTTTTCTGGTAAAACCTTAGAAACTAACCACATAACTTTAGTTTCTGATAGTTCTTTCATCTTACTAAATGTCTGATTAATTTCTTTATTAACCTGACTATTTGCGGCTTTCCATTGTTTTAAATAGGATAAATCTCTTTTAGCATCATAATCAAAATCATCATAACATTCTAAGTCCATATTTTCCACAGAAACGCGAATATAATGGGTTTTATGATGAATCGGATCGAGACTATCAGGACGCTCATCAATAATCCAATATTGAGGATTAATTTGTGTTAACCAAGTTCTTAATTCTTTGCTTGTCGGTAATTCTCCGACTTGAATAATGACATCAGGAACTAAAGTTTCTGCAATTTCAGGATTGCGTAAAATCAAATCATAGGTATTAATTATATTGTTTTTTCTTGGCCTATAATTTCTGATAGGTGATAAAGCTTCCGCTAAAATTGGATAGTTTAAAAATTGAGACATATAATTAATATTGTTACAATAGGGATACCAATTTTCTGAATCAGAAACACCAGCAATAATAATTCCTTTAGGAATATATAACCACTTACCTAAATAATCACTTAGAAAATAATCACCCCCAATAAGTTTATGATTGCCTGATTCAATATTTGACCAGAAATTTTTAAAATCAATCTTAGAAACTTGTTCCTCTATTTCTGGTTGAATAATAGGAGCCAAAGGTTCACGAAAGGGACAATTTAGATGCACCACTCCCTTATAAGGAAATAGGGTATGATCCCAAGCAGTTACTATCATTTGTCTGAGATAACGTAACATTGTGATCTCAGTGGATGGTAAAGATAATTCTGTATACCAATTACAATAATTTCCGTATAATTTAACCTGATCAATGGTTTGTCCAGCGTGACAATTTCGTAATTCTGGGGGACGATCTGCGGTTAATACTAATAAGGGAACTTTACTTTCTTTTGCTTCAATAATAGCCGGATAAAAGTTCGCTCCAGCAGTCCCAGAAGTACAAATTAAAGCTACAGGAAGATGGGAACGTTTCGCCATTCCTAAAGCAAAAAAAGCAGCCGATCGCTCATCTAAAATAGGGATAGTTTCAATGTTAGGATGATTAGCAAAAGCAACGGTTAAAGGAGTAGATCTAGAACCAGGACAAACCACAGTAGTAGTTAACCCTAACTGGGCTAAAGTTTCAACTAAAATAGAACACCATAACGTATTAACATTGCGAAAATCAAGCTGCATTCTTTAATTTTTATCCTAACAATATACCATTATTAATCTTATCATAGCAGTCCTAAGTTTTTGTAAGGGTAATTCATGAATTTATCCTACAGATAGCTTATATGGATAGGAGCTTAATATTAATATTATTAAGCTCTTTCGCCTTGTCACAGGCAAGATGCCTATGTTACTATTTACAAATGATTTAGATTTGCCCTATATCAAGAGTTGCTTAGTAACCTTTTAATTTCAAGTTAAAACCATCAGGAAATAATAATTATGTCAGAAGAAAAAGGAATTTGGATTATTCGGGAAACTGATGATAGTAAAGCTATCTCAGACTGGGGTGCTGACTATGATGATTCATCAGATAATAATCGTAATGGTTTTATTAGTGCTAGTCAATTAAAACGCAATGTAGGTGAGTTTTTGGAAGTGATCAAAGACGCATTTACTCAAGCGGAAAATGCTTCAGAAGGAATACAATTATCAGAGTTAGAATGTTCCATTGAAATTAGTGGAAAAGGACAAATAGGCATCTTAGGAACTGGTGGTGAAGCGGGAGCAAAAGGCGCAATTAAATTAAAATTTACTCGGAAAAATGGCTAAAAATTGGGCGATTTGTGTTGGTATCAATTATTATAAATTTAATCCACCGTTAGGATGTGCGGTTAATGATGCAAAGAAAATGAGTGATTTTTTTCAAGGGGCAAACTTTCATGAAATTTATCTCTTTACAGATGATTCACCTCCTATTCCTGGTACAAATAATGATTTTGATTCTAAACCAACTTATATTGATTTTTCTTATTGGTTGGGAAAGCGATTTAAACCCAAAAATAAACCCTTAGATCTCTCAGATAATCTCTGGTTTTTCTTTAGTGGTCATGGTTGGCGATATCGAGGTCAAGACTATCTTTTATTGTCTGATAGTAACTCAGATCCAGAGTATATTGAACGCACTGCTATTCCTATTAGTGATGTTACTCATTATCTCCGTCAGTCTGGCGCAGGTAATATTATAATGTTGATTGATGCTTGTCGAGATTCTGCTAAAGGTTCGAGTCTTGAATTAGCCAAAGAGCAAGGAGTTATTAAGATTTCTTCTTGTCAACCAAATCAATTATCTTATGAAATAAAACCCTTAAATCATGGGGCTTTTACCTACGCTTTATTAGAGTCTTTACAGTTACAAGGTGAGGGAAACTGTGCTACTTTGGAAAGATTATGTAACCGTTTGAGAAGTAGAGTTAAAGACATTTGTTGGCAATATCAGCAAAAAACACAGGTTCCTTATGCTGCGGTTGAACCAGAAACCAAGTATCATTTAATTCTATTGCCTGATTATATTCAACCGAATAGAGACGATCTTTCTTTGCTTAGAGAAGATGCTTTAAAAGCGGAGGTTAATGGAGATTTAAAGTTAGCGGAAATGATTTGGTATCGTCTCGTTAAGTTTGATACTGATGTAGCTTTAGCATCTTTATATAGGATTAGAGATAAATTAAGAGAACAACCACCATCAGGAACAAATACTGATCCAATAGACTTATCTAGTAATGATCTAAAATCTGGTAAATCATCGAATATTATTGGAGAACAGATAGAAAATGAAACAGTAGAGGAAGTTAAAACAAAAGTATCACATCAACCATCAAGTAATCGAAAACCAAGCATCAGGTTGCCACAAATATCATTCCCTCATTTACCAACCATCATCATGAGTCGGAGACAGTTACTAAAAGGACTAGGTTGGGCAGGTACAGGAATAGGAATAGTAACTATAGGTAAGGGTGTACAATTTTATTTAGAGTCATCAAAACCCCTTCCCAGTAGCAAGACTGAACTAAAAATCTCAGATTCAAAATTTGAGTTTGAAGTAGTGACAGTTAATAATAAAGGGAAAGAAATAAACCGCGAAACTAAACAAGCAGAATACTTGACTGAAAAGTTAAACAATGACACCGCATTAGAGATGGTTTCTATTCCCAGTGGGACATTTATGATGGGAACAGATGATGCTGAAATTGAGAGATTAGTCAAAAAGTTTGGTGTCGAATATTTTAGAAGAGAAAAGCCTCAACATGAAGTAACAGTTCCTGCTTTCTCCATGAGCAAATATCCTATCACCCAAAAACAATGGAAAGCAGTTGCGGCTTTGGACAAAATAGATATAGATTTAAGCTTGGAACCCTCCTTTTTCAAAGGGGATGATCGTCCTGTCGAACAAGTAAGCTGGAATGACTCTGTAGAGTTCTGTAAGCGGTTGTCCAAGCTAACAGGACAAGAATATAGATTGCCTTCAGAAGCAGAGTGGGAATACGCTTGTCGTGCAGGAACAACAACCCCCTTCCATTTCGGAGAAACCATCACAACCGATTTAGCTAATTATAATGGCGAATCTACCTTTGCTGATGAGTCGAAGGGTATAAATAGAGGAGAAACAACCCCTGTAGGTCAATTTCCCCCCAATGCTTTCGGTTTGTATGATCTGCATGGGAATGTCTGGGAATGGTGCGCTGATGACTGGCATGATAATTATGATGGTGCGCCTACTGATGGTAGTGCCTGGATTGAAAATATTGATGATAAAAATAAGTCATATTCGGGTAAAAATGAGGAAAATAACCCTTATTTCGTGCTGCGGGGCGGTTCCTGGAACGTCATTCCGAATTACTGCCGTTCCGCTTACCGCAACAACGTCAACCGCCGCGACAACCGCAACTACGATTTCGGTTTTCGGGTAGTATGCGTATTCGGGAGAAGTCTTTAACCCTTTTCTCTTTTGCCCTCTTGCCCTTTTCTTCGATTTTGAAATTTTGTTTAGTATATTTGTACTACAATATGATTAGGTTTATGTACACCATTAATTTGTAGGGGCATGGCGATAATAAGTTGACGGTTTTAAGAGTAAGATTACTAATGCTATGCCCCTACCGTTGAGGAATGCGATCGCCGTTTTAGTGGTTCAAAAAAGCTTTTAATTCTCTCTGTTTCAACTGATGACATTTAATTCTTTTCAAAGGGGTCTATAGGCGCACGGATTCTCCATTATCCATATAATATCATGTCAAGTCAAGTTTTACAAGGGGTTTTGTCTCAAAAAATAACTATTGCGCTATAGTTACAGTCCTCAAAAATGGCGATCGCTTGGTATGAATGTTCTGGAAAATAACTATTGCGCTATAGTTACAGTCCTCAAAAATGGCGATCGCTTGGTATGAATGTTCTGGAGAATAACTATTGCGCTATAGTTAGGGTTCTCAAAAATGGCGATCAAGGGCTTAATGGTATTAAGCCCCTACAGAGGATGTTGGCTCAATTGGATGAACTGATGGCTAATGTGTATATAATTGGTGGAGCGAATGGGTCAGGGAAAACCACCGTTGCGCGGAGATTATTACCCTATTTCCTTGATATTTTTGAATATGTCAATGCTGATGAAATTGCTGCTGGCTTATCCCCCTTTAACCCTGAATCAGTTGCTATTCAAGCAGGAAGATTGATGTTAGGCCGTTTAGATACCCTAGTTAAAGAAAGAGCAGATTTTGCTTTTGAAACAACTCTCGCAGCCCGAAACTTTGCTCGTTTTTTGAGAAAATGTAAAGCTTGCGGCTATACCATTAACCTGATTTATTTCTGGTTACAAACGCCGGAATTAGCCATAGAAAGAGTTACGAGACGGGTAGAAAGTGGAGGACATAATATTCCTGTTGAAGTCATTCGTCGTCGCTATGAAAGGGGAAGAATAAACCTAACTCAGTTGTATTTACCCCTGTGTGATACTTGGATTATTTATAATAATTCTGAGGATAATCCTCGATTAGTTGCTGCATTGGGAATCAATCAAAAACTGATTATTAATGACCATGAAATCTATCAGCAAATTACAGCTAACCCCAATGAATGAATCAAAATTAACAGAAATCCATCAAAAAATTGACACAGGTGTAAAAATAGCGATCGCAGAAGCAATTGAGAGACACAGAAGATTAGGAGAATCCATTAGTATTCTCAAAGATGGGACAGTAGTTACATTAACCGCCGAACAAATCCCACCTTTACCAAAAACCTAAAATGGTAATATTTTTAGATGGTGAGCTTGTATAGTAGACTTCTCATGCCTTCCATTATTGATCAGGATAAACTATGACATCTATCCGCGAACTGCATCAACAATTAGTCAAAAAAGAACGTTCTGCCGTCGAAATTACCACAGAAGCGTTAGAACGCATCAAAAAAGTAGACCCCAAAGTCAAAAGCTTCTTACAGATTACCGCAGATTATGCCCTAGAAATGGCCAAGCAAGTCGATAAAAAAATCGCTGCTAAAGAAGAAATTGGGCTATTAGCAGGCATTCCCATCGGTATTAAAGATAATATGTGTACCACAGGCATCACCACAACCTGTGGCTCTCGAATATTAGAAAATTTTGTCCCTCCCTATGAGTCTACCGTCACCCAAAAATTAAAAGACGCAGGAGCCGTAATGGTAGGCAAAACCAACTTAGACGAGTTTGCTATGGGGAGTTCCACCGAAAACTCCGGTTATCAAGTCACCGCCAACCCTTGGGACTTATCCAGAGTTCCTGGGGGTTCATCTGGGGGTTCTGCTGCTGCCGTAGCTGCCTCAGAATGCGTTGTCGCCCTTGGATCTGATACAGGGGGGTCAATTCGTCAACCCGCCGCTTTATGTGGCGTAGTGGGGCTAAAACCCACCTATGGGTTAGTGTCTCGTTTTGGGTTGGTAGCCTATGCTTCATCCTTAGACCAAATCGGCCCCTTTGCCCGTAATGTAGAAGATGCAGCCATTTTATTAGGGGCGATCGCCGGTTATGATGCGAAAGATTCTACCAGCTTAAATGTTCCTATTCCCGACTATACCCAATTCCTGAAACCCTCCTTAAAAGGGTTAACCATAGGGGTTATTGACGAAACCTTTGGGGAAGGTTTAGATGCAGTAGTAGAAAAAGCCGTTAATGAGGCGATCGCCCACTTAAAGAGTTTAGGGGCGAAAATTAAAAAGATTTCCTGTCCCCGTTTCCGTTACGGTTTACCCGCTTATTATATTATTGCGCCATCAGAAGCATCTGCCAATTTAGCCCGTTATGATGCGGTAAAATACGGCATTAGAGAAGATGCAGACACCCTAATTGAGATGTACACCAAAACCCGCGCCAAAGGGTTTGGAACAGAAGTTAAACGGCGTATCATGTTAGGAACTTATGCTTTATCGGCCGGGTATTATGATGCTTATTATATCAAGGCACAAAAAGTTCGCACCTTAATTAAGAATGATTTTGATGCTGCTTTTGAAAAGGTAGATGTTTTAGTGTGTCCAACAACGCCCACCACAGCATTTAAAGCAGGAGAAAAAACCTCTGATCCTTTAAGTATGTATTTATCTGATTTAATGACCATTCCTGTTAATTTAGCAGGTTTACCAGGAATGAGTATTCCTTGCGGGTTCGACAAACAAGGTTTACCCATTGGCTTACAATTAATTGGCAATGTGCTGGAGGAAGGGAAACTATTTCAAGTCGGTTATGCCTATGAAAAATCAACAGATTGGCATAATAAAACACCTTCATTAAAGTAGATTGGGAACGATTTGATGAAGCTGTACAACAAATAAGACAAACTGTCAATGTTTGCAACAAATCGTTATAAACATTGATAGTTTTCGTTTAAATTAGATTAATAATAGCAACAATAAATATAATTTACCACGTCTGAGGTTGAAAATCTGCATCATTGATAATAGTAACAGTATCACCCGAAGGTTTAATCACAAATAAGCCTTTTTTATAAGCATAGCCATCTATTCCTTCGTTAATTTCAATACCTGCCACTGCACCGTAAGCTTGATAATTTTTGTAATGGGGAAAGGCAATTTTAAAACGGGTTAATTTTTCTAAAAACTCATCTACATCATCTTGAGAAAGTCTAGACTTACATTCGACTAAAACGAGATCTGTCTCATCGACAGCAAGAATATCAATTTCCATTGCCATCCCTTGACGTTTAACTCTAGCGCGAGGGTAAACTTCTTTAATATCAATGCCTTTTTCCTGAAAAAGCCGCAAAACCGCAGGTTCTACTAATTCTTCCACAAATCGTCCCCATCGAGTAGTAAGACTATCTACTGCTTTGCTAGTTCGTTCTACTGTACGCTCAAGTTTTGCCATGCTGCGATCTCTTTCTAGTTTAGACTCAGCAAGCATACGTTGCGTTTCCGCTCGATAATTCTCGCTTTCTAGTTTAGATTGAGCCAAAATACTTTCTATTTCTGCTCTATGGCGATCATATTCTGCCTTAGATTCAGCAGCACGACGATCATATTCTGCTTTAGATTCAGCAGCACGACGATCATATTCTGCTTTAGATTCAGCAGCACGACGATCATATTCTTCGGCAGAAGTGCGAAATAATTGGTAAATATCTTCAATAGTTACAGGATCACTCATATATCTAAATCTAGAACATCCTCCATCATTTTAGCAATTTATTTGAGAACCCCGACGAGTGCCAAACCAAGAGAAATATCAAGAAAAATAACACCGTCAATCCATGGTTTTAATCCCAAGGTACAAGGTACACCCTAGGGCAATTCGTGAATTGCCCCTAAACAATTAATATTTTTGGTACATTAGCAACAATGATCCATAATCATTGATAACCGATTGAGGATAATGCCCCAATGATGACCAATCTTTTACTTAAAGGATTGCTAAGTGGTGTAGGAATAGGTGCGATCGCCTATATCTGCGCCTGTTTGGCCCTAGTTGCTGCTCAAAATCGCCTCATTTTTAAACCGATCTCTACCATCACAACCACCCCCACTGATTTAGGATTAAATTATGAGGATGTCTGGTTATCAGTCTTAACCCCCCAAGGGAAAGTGGAAAAAATTCATGGCTGGTGGATTCGGGCCACTTCTTCAAGTCAAAAGGTCTTATTATATTTGCATGGTAATGGGGGTAATATTAGTTATAACTTAGGCCCCATCAAATCCTTTCAAGAAGCGGGATTTTCTGTTTTAATTATTGATTATCGGGGTTATGGCCGCAGTCAGGGTGATTTTCCCACAGAATCAGAAATTTATCGGGATGCTCAAGTTGCCTGGGATTATTTAATTGAACAACGGAAAGTTAAGCCCCAAAATATCTTTCTCTATGGTCATTCTTTAGGGGGTGCAGTAGCCATTGATTTAGGGGTGCGTAAACCTCAAGCGGCGGGAATTATTGTAGAAAATACCTTCACTTCCATGAGGGATATGATGGATTATTTAGGGTCATTTTATCAACTTTTTCCAGCGGATTTAATTTTACATCAACGGTTTGATTCTTTGAGTAAATTACGATTATTACAGATTCCTTTACTCTTAATTCATGGAACTAGCGATCGCACAGTTCCCGCTTATATGAGTGAAAGACTTTTTAAAGCAGCAACGGTTCCTAAAAAGCTGTTTTTAGTCCCCAATGCCAATCATAATAATGTGGGAGCGATCGCTGGAGAAGACTATGAGCAAGTTATGCAAGAATTTTCTCAATTAGTTCGTAATAATCAGCGTCAATTAGCCTTAGAAAGATAAGATTGACAATTGATATATTAACAGTAACACAGCCTTCTAGGCTGTTTATCTTTGTCTTGTTTCTATTTTCTTATTCCCCAGTTTTAAGCAAGGTGAAACTGAAGGAGGTGAGGGACGCTTAGAATTAATTGCCACTTGGTTAGGCACAAACATAAAGGTCTTTTCACTAACCCAAAATGTCTGGCCATCAATAGCACAAGTTCCACCTGCCATCCAATCTACCACACGCTGAGCTTGTTCGACACTCAACTGATCTAAAATCAAGATCACCACTCTTCTTTGCTGCAAAAGTTGCAAAGCTTGGCGCGTTTCCTCTACAGACTTTATTGTTTTAATAACCACTTCAGACTGAGAATGTTGGTTAACAGACCAATCAAATTGAGGTATGTTGTTCATTGATTCAGAGTTCATATTGGTGAGTGAAAGTTACTAAATATGATGCTGGTTATCTTCCCTAACTAATCAGATAAATGGACTCCGAATAATCCTGATTAGTGGCTAATTCATGATTCTTAACTGGGTTTAATACATCCGTCTTTCTTAAAATATCTGAATTATTTAAACTGCGATGTATTATTGGTCACATTTTTCCTTTGTTTACTTAAGATTTTTGCTTTTTAGATTGCTCAAATCCCAGAAATTATCCAACAGAAATATCCCTCAAATCATAGCAATTTGCTAAGGATAAAAGGGTATAAATTTTAGGTCTAAAAAAGAATCATCTTAAAGCGGATTGTAAAAATTAGAAAAACCTAGATCATGATTAGGTTATTTCCTCGATCTCATTAATCTTTGTTTGATTAGCCTCCTCTAAAACACCACTTTTTAACCGAAAAGCACCATAATTGTAGTAATGCCACTTTTCTCACTCAATGCGTTTCATAGAAGGTAACACACTTTTGTCTGTAAAATCATTAAATGAATATAAAATTTACATAAAACCTTTAACGAGGAGGCAACTGCTGCTGCCACTGCTTCATAGACTGTTGTGCTTTTTTGTAAACCTGACTATCCTGGGGAACTAACTGAGCCGTTTTCAGGGCTAAGTTTAATTGTCCTTGGGTTGCCCTAGTTTGGGCCAACTGATAAATTTGTTGACTCAACTGTTCAATCAACTGTTGCGCTTTATTATAGCCAGGTTCCCCCATTTTTAGATATCCTAGGGTTGTAATTGCCCGATTATAAGAGGATGCTTGGTTTGGCTTCACTAAGGCCAAAGCTGCCTCAATTAACACTTGGTTATCCTCTTGCTGTTGACTCAAGGTTTGCCAACGTTTAATGGACTGTTGGGCTGATAAATAAAGGGTTTGATCTTGATTCGGCACTAACTGCGCGGCAGCTATCGCTCCGATAAAATCTCCTTGAGTCGCCCTTCCTTGAGCAATATCAAGAATTCCTTGACTCCAACGAGCAATATTCTGTCTTGCTTCCCCATATAAAGGAGTATTGGGCTTAATTTGACGAGCAAATTGAATGGACTCATTTAAGCGCGAGGCTTGATATAAACTTAAGGGAATTTTGGCATAGTCTAAAATAAGTTGATTTTTCTCGGTTTTCTCCTCAGAGGCCAAATCAAGCTGTTGTCTTATTTTTCCCTGTATCAACCAGATTAAACCCATAAATAGGAGAATTCCGCCCCCCCATAATAACCATTGATGAAACAATTTGATTTTAGTGAAAATTGCCTGTTTTTTAACGGTGGAGCTTACTATTTGTGGATTATCTACTTGGGTTGTCTTGCCCTTGCTCTGTTGTCTGGGTAAGGAAAACTTAAACTGAGTCTGAGCAGGTAATTTCGGTAAGATAGGTAAGTTTAGGGTTGTTATAGGTTGATTAATGCTTGTTTGGCTCAAATTTTGTTGTAATGTAACGGTTAAGGGTTGAGGCTGGTTTTTTGCTTGGGGTTTTGGTTGGGGTAACAGAGGTTGACGACTGGCGGTTAAACTGGGACTAATAATGATGGGGAGTGCAATAGTGGGAAAATTAGCCCGATGAATAGGGTTTAAGCGTTCTTGTAGATAAGCGTCTAACTTAGTCAGGGTGAGATGATGACCATAGTAACGCAAGGCTTCAATTAAAGCCGTCATAAAGATGCCTTTTTCTGCACTGATGGTTTGATAGACATGGGAGCGACAGGAAAAAATGAGAGAAATATCCTTTTCTTGGGCTAATTCCAGGGTTATTTGTCCTAACTTGCCATCTTTAAACGGATTTTGTAGATCTAAGATCACTAATAATTGTTCACTACTGGCTTTTAATTTTTCAAACAGCGATCGCATTTTAATGCCTGTTTGGGGAATGGTTTGGGGGTTACTATCAATCGGCAATAAATAGTCTTCTCCTTGATAATTAACGCCATATCCTTGAAAAAAGAACCAACAATGTTTGACTTTGAGGGGGCTATCATTAATCCATTGTAGAATGTTTTCTCGATTGGGATAGGTTGAGCGTTTTCCTGGAGAGGGGGAAGTATCGGTTAATAATAGTAATTGACGGGAGGGGAGCTTTGCTTCTTGGAAAAAATAACAATAAAGGGCTTGTGCGTTATTCTCGGCCCCCTTTAAAGGTTGCCAATGGCAATATTCCTCAATTCCCATCGTGATAGCGCGAAAATTTTCCATAATGGCTGTTTTCTCCTCTTATACCCCAACGCCATTGTTGATGATGTGACGCTATTATCTAATTCAGCAGACTGTGGATGAATAGATACCGTTCCCATTTTATTAGCCAAAATTTAGAGAGAAGACTTACAATAGAAAGGTTGTCTATAATCGAGCATCTAGTCCGATGGCAGTTCCTAAGAAGAAAACTTCTAGCAGTAAACGTGATCAACGTAAAGCGCATTGGAAGCGCACCGCAGCTTTACAAGCAAAAAAAGCCCTATCTTTGGGTAAGTCTGTCACGACAGGGCGATCTAACAGCTTTGTCTATCCTAAAGATGAAGAGGAAGAAGACGACGAGGGATAATTTAAGCTAAGGGTATAAGGGGGGCGCGTCCATTTAGGACTGCTTGCGCCTCATACCTTTTTTTGTCAAGATAAATTAGGATTAGTTATGGAGGTTAGCGGACTTGAACCGCTGACATCCTGCTTGCAAAGCAGGCGCTCTACCAACTGAGCTAAACCCCCAGAAATTTACTCACTCTTACCATTATACACAGAGTCATCTGAAATAAGCAAGAATTTTTCTAAAATTTTTCCTATGTCCTACACTGTCGCCACTTTTTACAAGTTCGTCTCTTTACCCGACTTTGCCCAAAAACAGGCTTCTTTACTAGCATATTGCCAAAATCATCAGATTAAAGGCACAATTCTGTTATCCCAGGAAGGCATTAACGGGACGATTGCCGGAACATCTGATGACATTGAAGCAGTTATTAACTATTTGTGCAATGATCTCCGTTTTGCTGACTTAGAGGTTAAATATTCTTCTGCTCAACAGCTTCCTTTTGAACGGATAAAAGTGCGTTTAAAACAGGAAATTGTTACCTTGGGAATGCCAGAAATTGATCCTAGTCAACAGGTGGGAATTTATGTAAATGCCAAAGAGTGGAATCAGCTAATTAGTGATAATGAAACTATTGTTATTGATACTCGTAATATTTATGAGGTAGACATTGGCAGTTTTCAGGGCGCAATTAATCCTCAAACCCATTCTTTTCGAGAATTTCCTGATTATGTACGACAAAATTTAGATCCGAAAAAACATAAAAAAATCGCTATGTTTTGTACTGGTGGAATTCGTTGTGAAAAAGCAACCTCATTTTTATTAAAAGAAGGATTCACGGAAGTATATCATCTGAAAGGAGGAATTTTAAAGTATTTAGAAGAAGTTCCACCAGCAGAAAGTTTATGGGAGGGAGAATGTTTTGTTTTTGATGAAAGGGTAGCCATTAAACATCAATTAGAAGGGGGAAGTTATGAGATGTGTCTTGGTTGTGGTTATCCGATTTCTGAGGAAGATAAATTATCATCTGAATATGAAGAAGGAGTATCTTGTCCCCATTGTTTTGCTAGTTTAAATCCTGAAAAATTAGCTAAACAAAGAGAAAAACAAAGACAATTACATCAAAAAATATAGGGGAAATATTGCTTTAATTTTGCCGATTAAAACTGAAATAAATTGATGTTTTTTACTTAAATGATAATGATGAATAATCCTCAACCCCGCTCAGGTTATACTTTACCTGTATTTGCTTGTGCTGCTGCGATCGCTGCTTTAAATCACCTCCATAATATTAAAAGCAATCAGACAGTTTCTTTAGAGTTAATTGAACCACCAGAAATGGCAAATATTCCCATTCAACAAGTAGCTAAAATTAACGAAAATACTGCATTAGGAATTACCATTAGTGAGCCAGGGGACAACTTAGATTTAACGAGAAATACCCCAATTTGGGCGATTGTTGAAATAGTAAAAAACAGTCAAACTGATGAGCAAATTATTATTAAAGGGGGTGAAGGAATTGGCAAACAAATTAATAATGATCAAAAAGATGCAATTTATTCCTATGCTAAAAAATTATTGTTTTATAATTTAAAACAACATCTTAACCCAGAAGAAAGTATTCAAGTAACTATTATTTTACCGGAAGGACGAAAACTAGCAAAAAGGACTTCAAATGAAGCATTTGGAGTAGTAGAAGGACTATCATTATTAGGGACAAATGGCATTTCTCAACCTTTAAGCGCACCCAGTCAATTAGAAGTTTATAAACAACAATTAAAAGAAAAAGCCAAACAATTTAACACCTTAGTCTTTTGTTTAGGAGAAAACGGTTTAGACTTAGCTCAAAAATCAGGCATCAACTCTCAACAATTAATTAAAACAGCCAATTGGTTAGGGCCATTATTAGTAACAGCAGGATTAGAAAAAGTTCAATCTATTTTACTATTTGGGTATCATGGAAAATTAATTAAATTAGCAGGAGGAATATTTCATACTCATCATCATTTAGCAGATGGAAGACGAGAAATATTAGTCGCTCATGGGGCAAAAATAGGATTATCAACACCAATTTTACAAAAACTTTTTACCTGTGAAACTACTGAAGATGGGTTACAAATATTGAGAAAATTAGACCAAGAAACAGGAACTAATTGGACAGAAAAAATTTATCAATCCCTCGCTGAAACAATTGATCAAAGGACTCAAGATTATATTCGTAAATACCTGGATTTTGAAGGGAAGATTGGATCAGTTTTATTTGGACGCGATCGCCAGATTATTATTACCAGTAAAACAGGTAAAATATTACTAAATAGTGAATCAATCAGGCAAAATTAACATACCATCCCCAAAGGAATAAAAACGATACTTTTCTTCAATTGCTTCTTGATATAATTCTAACAATCTTTCCCTACCAATTAAGGCACTAACTAACATCAACAAACTGGATTTAGGTAAATGAAAATTAGTAATCATTCCCTCAACAACTCGCCAAGAATAACCAGGATAAATAAACATATCTGTCTTACCCCGAAAAGCAATTAAACCCTGTTTTCCTTGCATTTCTGCCACCTTGGCCGCCCCTTCTAATGACCTAACAGCAGTCGTCCCTACCGCAATAATACGGCCACCTTTAGCCTGGGTTTCCTGAATCTTTTTAACCGTTATTTCTGGTACGTCTATCCATTCTTGGTGCATACTATGTTTGGTGATTTCTTCTACTTCTACCGGTCGAAAAGTTCCCACCCCAACGTGCAAAGTAATGTAAGCTTTTTCAATACCTTTATCTTGCAATTTTTGTAATAATTCTTCCGTAAAATGTAGCCCGGCCGTCGGTGCAGCAACCGCCCCTGGTTTTTGGGCATAAACTGTTTGATATTGATCAGGGTTAGCCTCAGATTTAGTTACATAAGGAGGAAAGGGAATTTGTCCAATTTTTTCTATTTTTTCCCAAAATAAATCCACAGAAGACACCTCAAATTTTAATAACCGGCCTCCCGTTTCTTCATCCCTTTCTAAAACAGTTGCTTTCAAAAAAACATCTTCTAACTTATCTTCTTTACCTTCCCCAAACCAAATTTCACTGCCTATTTTAAACCGCTTTCCAGGTTTCACCAATGCCAACCAACAGAAGGGGGCTTTTTCTTCCAATAATAAGATTTCTACAGGGGCCCCAGTGGATGTTTTGCCATAAAGTCGTGCGGGAATGACACGAGTATTATTAAATACTAATAAATCCCCAGGTAACAACCATTGAGGTAACTCATGAAAGATACTATGAACATGAGTTGTGGCCGAATTAACCACCAGTAACCGTGAACTATCTCTAGGAGTAACGGGGGTTTGGGCAATTAATTCTGGTGGTAAGTGATAATCGTAACTGGATAATAAGTAATCCTGATTCATAAGTCTTCCCAATTGGCCTTAACTTGTTATATGCTGTTAGAAGGTAGAAAACCGATACATAACTTAGTATTGTTTCCCAGATTACCCTGAGAATCAACCCTAAGATCACAGTCTTGTCTCAGGGCAATCATCAGGATTTCAAAGTAATTGGGTATTTCCCCCCAGGTTACTGCTCAAAAGTTGGGGGGATTTCCCTAATGCAAATGGTGCAATTGTTGTCACACTAGAGCTAGAGGAATTGCTCGGAAGATGAACAAAGGGGGAAAACAATGGACTACATCTATTTTTTGGCGAATGCAAGTTTGACACTACGGGTTATTGAATATCTACAACAGAAATATAAATCGTTGCTTTGTTCAATGACAGTGATCCATCAAATTAATGGCTGGATCATTAAGGTAAAGTTTAGACAACCGTTGACTCCTCAACAACATGGTGACTTTAAGGCGTTTATGAATGAGTTGGGTATCCCTTACGAGTTAGAAATTCGCCTACAAATGGTCTTCTGGAGTTTGGAAACGGGACAATCTCCTATCGATGTGATGCGTCGTTATCAAGTGGCGATTGTTTCCCATGGCTCTCCCGATAGTAATGATATTGAGGCCTTTCGTCAACAATTTACCAGAGGTTTAGGATATTGTCCTGAAACTTTAGCTTAAGTTTTAGCTCCTCCGCGAGAAGCCCCGCGCTCTATCTGTACTCGGATGAGCGTCGGGATGAGAGCGGGTCAATTGAGGGGTTCGATACCCCGAAAATTGACAAATGATCTTATTCTGGGACATTTTGCTTTTCAATATATTGCTTAAGAATAGAGATAGTAACACCTCCACTCTTAAGCAATAAAATATGATTTATTCCACAAAATTGTGTTATTATTTCAGTATATCAGAAAATGCTAACACTGATGAAAACTACCTATCAGTATCGACTACAACCAACAACAGAACAGAAGCTAGAACTCAACGCCTGGCTTCGGGTTTGTCGTTATTGGTACAATCGGATGCTAGGTGAAAGATTTTCTTGGTGGGAAAACAATCGACACGCGGCTAATAGTTGTCCAATTTTTGTAACAAGTCTTCCTGAATTACGTGAACTACCTAACTATTACAGCCAAAAACTTCAATTGCCCATAATAAAAAAAGACTTGACATTGATTAAATGGTCAGGAGAATTACTTGATTTTGGGCGAGTTGATTCAACAGTTTTGCAAGATGTATGTAAGCGTGTTGATAAGGCTATGAGACGTTTTATCAAAGGCGATACTACAGGTAAAAGGTCAGGTAAACCTCGTTTTAAAACTGAATCAAGTTTTAAGACCATGACATTTACTACAGCCAAAAATGAATGGATTAAATTAGTTCGTAAAAATTGGCTGTACATTCGTCTACCCAAGTTGGGAGTAGTTAAAGTGAGGATGCACCGAGCAATACCTCGACTTCGCTCGGCACAAGTACCTGAAGGCTTTATTCTTAAACAAATCAGTTTAACAAAAAAAGCGGATGGCTGGTATATCCAACTGGTATTAGAAGATGTAAACATACCTGAATTTACCCCAGATAAAATTATCCCAACCTGGGAAAATTCCATAGGACTTGATGCAGTTTTGCATGAAGATGTTTATCTAGCTACATCAGAGGGAGAAAAACTTCCGTCTTTAAAACCATTACGCAAAAATCAGGATAAACTTGACCGCATCTCTAAGAAAAGAAATGCGCGTAAACATGGTTCTCGTTGTCGCCGTAAACTAGCTTCACGAGAAGCTAAACAGCATCAAAAAATTGCCCGTTCGCGGCAAGATTTTCAAGACAAAACTGCCCATAAACTTGTGAGAAGTGGAAAAAAAGTTTTTTTTCATGAAGACTTAAATCTCAAAGGTTTAACTAAACGAAATAAAGGTAAACAAGATGAAACCGGAAAGTTTCTTCCTAATGGTCAGTCAGCTAAATCAGGACTAAATAAGTCGTGGCTAGATGCTGCTTTTGGTAATTTTTTTAAGACATTGGACTACATAGCTGCAAAAGCTGGAGCAGTTGTCATTCCACAAAAACCTGCTTACTCATCTATGATTCTTTGCTATCGCAATGAGGTTATTTTTACTGATTGCAGTATCCGAGATTATTGGGATGAGGAACTATCTTTGATGGTTGATCGTGATATAAACGCCGCGATTAATTTGAAAAGACTGGGGTTGGGCATTTTCCCCAGTATAAAACGCCGTAGTGAAAAGATAGATATAGTCGGAACTATGTCTGATAGTACCACGAAGGAAATCTTAAATACCCTTATCGGGCTTTAAGAAGCCCACGCTGTACCTGTACTCAGGTCAGCGTTGGGAGTATGTCACGTAGGACTGACCAGGATCGCAAAAATTGCTACACTCAGGATTAACATCAATCCTGCTGGCATGAATTTACGGGTTTTCAATAGTCTGATGACAAAGACGACTATTAGCAAAATAGTTGTGATTTGTCCCAAGGTCAGTCCCCAGGCAATTTTTTGTAATTGAATTATGGCAGAACTAATTAACAGTAAACCTGTCACCACACCGGAAATAAGAGAGGGTTTGCTCTTAGCCTTGGCATAACCAATGATACCACCAACCAGTAGAATAATTCCGTATAAAAAAGCAGCTAAAACGGTTAAATTCATAAATTAATTGCTGGTAATAATTGGTAAAACCCTCGTTAAATCATTTAACTCCCCAACAATGCGCTTGACTGGTTTTGGCCAGACTCTGACTAGGGTTGGGGTTGCTGAAATTTGATTATTTTCAGCTAGTTCTGGATGTTTACAAATATCAACAACTTTCAGAGTATAAGGGTGTTGAAGATCGGTTTCTAGCAACTGGTGAAGGACTTTTAAGATATGTTTGGTTGAGGCATTATTGCCAGAAACAAACAGGCGTAAAATGTATCCTTGATGCTCCTCAGTCCCTGTTTTTTGATGGGGTTCAATGGTTGTAAATTGACTTTTGATTTCTTGTTCCCACCGCTCATCTAACCGAACTAGGAGATCATGACTTTCCCAGAGTTGGGGAAACCGAGAACGATAGGTTTCTATCATAATCGGATTACAAGCCTCTTCCTGCCAATTGGCTGTTTGCCAAAGGACATCAGGTGTGTTAAACAACACATTTAATAAGGGCTGATAGCGACGAACTGCGGGATAAAGTTCAGCCACTGTCTTGACCGTCTTTTCCCTGGTACAAAACCAACGATCAACCGTTGCGGTATAGCCTGGTACGAGAAAGTGAGGCGGCTCCGGCAACTTTAATAATTCTTGCAAAACCAAGCATAACTGAGAATGCCAATGAATTTGCTTGCTACTATCGAGACAATAAACCAGATCACCGCCTGGGGTAAACAGAGCGATGCCTTTAAACAATTCTGGTAAGACTTTGGGAATCCCGCTTACATTCGTCATCAGAAAATTGGGTTTGAAACCCAGAAGCCTAAATTGTGAGGTTTAGGAATCACCGCCGTTTTACGGCGCGTGAGGATGTCAATCAGAGGAATTAAACTTCGGATGAAGGAAGAGTCGCTTTAAACATAACTGACTTGGCCTTCCTCATCCTTGTTTCTTTAGGGTTTTTCTAGATTCGACCCCGTAACATCATAGCAATTTCGTTGGGGGTGGGGGATAATTCGAGGGCGGTTTCCTCTGTAATACGCCCTTCTTGATAAAGATTAAAGAGAGCCTGGTTAGTAGTAATCATGCCATCATATTCCCCATCCTTCATTAATTCGAGGATTTCGTCACTTTTCCCTTGAATGATGTAGTCTTTGACGGTTTCTGTATTAATCATAATGTCATGATAGGCGGCCCGTTTGCCGTCGGTGGTACGACATAACCCTTGAGAAATAATCGCTACCAAAGATTCGGCCATAGCCACCCGCATGGCCTCCCGTTCATCGGCACCATACAAACTCAAAACCCGTTCTAGGGTTTTAACTGCACTGTTGGTGTGGAGGGTTCCCATGACTAAGTGACCAGTTTGAGCAGCTTTAAGAGCAGTATTGACCGTTTCTTTGTCCCGCATTTCCCCCACCAGGATAATGTCTGGATCTTCCCGTAAGGCGGCTTTAAGGGCATTATCAAACTTGTGGGTGTGCATTCCCACTTCCCTCTGTTTAATCAAAGAGCGACGGCTTTGGTGAACGAATTCAACGGGATCTTCAATGGTGATGATATGTTTAGGATGCTCTTTGTTAATATAGTCCACCATGGCGGCCATGGTAGTAGATTTACCGGAACCTGTGGGCCCCGTCACGAGAATTAATCCTTTGTGAGAATCCGATATATTTTGAAAGATCATCGGTAAGCGCAACTGTTCCATGGTGAGAATTTTGAGGGGAATGAGACGCAACACCATGGCTGGCCCCCGCAAACTATCAAAGATGTTAATCCGAACACGGGCGAAATCATACTGAGTTGCCCCATCAAATTCCAGTTCTTTTTTAAAGCGTTGAATCTCATCCTCTTGGAGAATTTCCCGCAACCAACTCATAAAGGTGTTGTCGTCAATCTCTGGATAGTCTAAAACTATCATTTCCCCGCGCTCCCGCATTCGCGGTTTTTCTCCTACCCCTAAGTGAACGTCTGAGTAACCCTCATCAAAGGCCAGGCGAATTAATTCCACGAGGGGCGGTTGATCAGGGGAACGGCCAAAGCTTTTGGCAGGAGCTTTCGGTAAGGGGGGGGGCGCGATCGGAGGTTTGATCGCACCTTTGGGTGAAGGAGTTTCCATGGGAGGGGCCATAAACTGGGTGGCATCCCCAGGACTCTCAGTCATCATGTCAGAGTCTAAGTCAAAATCGGTAGCAGGTAGGGGAGGAACAGGAAGGGGGGGTAAGGAGGGGTGAGTCATAGTGCTTTTGGGATATTGCCTTTTTAATTAGCATTCCCAAAACAGACCAGAAAACTTAAAGGAATAGGGATTTTTTGCTCATTTATGAGAAAAGAATATTTTAATGTTAAGAAACGTTAACATTTTCGGTTAAGTTAATGGGGAAAACATCGACATTGATAGTTGAGGGAATTAGCTAAATGTTAGGAAACCCTAACTATTACAAAAGATTACATTAAAATCTCTATCGAGAGGCTTGATCCCTGATAGCTCCGTGTTGGTTCGACCCATCTGTAACATTTTGCAATCTTTAACATAGAAAGTAGCAACTGAATGTAAATTTTTATTGCGAAATGCTCATTTTCTCAGGAAGATTATCTATACTGGTTGACACAACGTTATCTGAGTTTCTAGATAAAGTTACTGGTTTGCTCTGGAGGAAAATATGGAATTCGCACAAAAGTCTGGATTTGAAAAGCTCTATTCTGTGACCTTAGTAAAAAGCTTTTTAGTATGGAGCTTTACTTTGACGGTTTGTTTATTAGTAGTTGGATTTCCCTTGATTGTCTTGATGGCAACAGTTGGGGCTTTAGCATCAGTTGTTTTACAATCAGTTTTACCCGTGAGTGCGGTTTTGTTAGTCGCAGGTTCTCTGATTGGTATTAATTTATTAGCGATTGTGTTAGGTGCTGCACTCCTAACGGTTAAAGGCATTCATCCCCAAGATGTTACTTGGTTGAGATGGCTGCACGGCGAAGCAATTCATTCTCACACTTCCGTCTATGCTGCTTGTCCTTTGACTTGTAGCTTAATTCAATAAACCTTGAGAAATAATTTCTCTTAGTTAGATAGTGATTCTATTCGCCAAAGTGTATACACAAGCTAGTGCAGCCCGGTCATTTACCGGGTTTTTTCATGATAATTAATCTTAAATGGCAATCTCTTGAAAACGACGGATAATTGTCGCTTCAAATTGAGCTAAGGCTGATCTCATTAGTCTTTCTCGTTCATCCAAAACTCTAAATTTTGTCTCAACAGTTTGTTTAAGAGTTTCTAAGTCTTTATCTGCAACCGCTTGCAGGGTAGAAACGAAAACATCATCCCCACATTTAACTAAAATACCTTCATTAATAGCGAGAAAAATTTCTTGATTAGATTCTAAGGTATAACAAAGAATTCCAGGAACTAAAGCGGCTACAAAATCAATGTGATGGGGTAATAAGCAAAATGAGCCATTCTCAGCTTCAGCGACAATTTTTGTCACTGTAGTATCGATAAATACTTCGGTGGGAATTAAAACTTTTAGGTTCATTACTTATTCCTTCTGATGGACTTCTTGAATATTTCCAATCATATATAAAGATTTTTCGGGATATTTACTAAATTCATCATTCAAAATACGTTCACATCCTTCAAGAGTTTCCTCTAAAGATACGGCTTTTCCTGGAATACCTGTAAATTGTTCTGTGGTAAAAAATGGCTGAGTTAAAAATCGTTCTAATCTTCTGGCACGATAGACAATATTTTGTTCACTTTGGGCTAATTCGGCTAATCCTAACATAGCAATAATATCTTTAATATCTTCATAATTTGCTAAAGTTTGACGCACAGTTTGAGCAATTTTATAATGGCGATCACCGACAACTTGGGGGGTTAATATTTTCGATCCTGATTGTAAGGGATCAACGGCAGGATATAGCCCTTCACTAACTCGTTTTCGAGATAAAACAATGGAAGCCGAAAGATGAGAAAAAGTATGAACCGCAGCAGGATCAGTAAAGTCATCAGCAGGTACATAAACCGCTTGAACAGAGGTAATTGAGTTATAATGAGTATTACAAATTCTTTCTTCTAATTCGGCTAATTCTGTTGCTAAAGTAGGTTGATATCCTACCCGTGAAGGGAGGTTTCCCATTAACCCTGAAACTTCCGATCCTGCTTGAATAAACCTAAAGATATTATCTATCATTAATAAGACATCTTGATGGGCTTGATCGCGGAAATATTCAGCAATAGTTAAGGCTGCATGACCTACCCGAAAGCGTACTCCTGGGGGTTCATTCATCTGTCCAAATACCATTACCATATTGTTAAGAACTCCCGCTTCTTTCATCTCTCGATAAAGTTCTTCACCTTCCCGCGATCGCTCTCCTATTCCACAAAAAATACTAACTCCTTGATAGCGACTTACCATATTATGAATTAACTCACTAATTAGCACAGTTTTACCGACTCCTGCACCCCCCAATAAGCCAGCTTTAGCACCTTTTTCTAGGGGAGATAAGAGGTCAATTATTTTAATTCCAGTTTGAAATATGTCGGTAGTAGTTGCTCTTTCTCCTAGGGGAATAGGCGGGGAATGAATTGATTTTAAGGTAGGATTTTTAATCGGTTTTTGACGATCAATTGTTTCCCCAAATACATTTAACATTCGACCTAGTAATTCTTTACCTACAGGCACTTGTAAGGTGTGTCCTGTATCTTTAACAATGTCACCTCTAGCTAGTCCTTGAGTGGGTTTTAAAGCCAGTCCTCGGACAGTTTCTTTATTCAAATATGTCATGACTTCAATCGTGATTTTGTCATTGTCTCCTGTGGTTAATAGGTGATGAGGATCTGGGAGTTTGTGAGGAAAATAAATATCCAAAACTGTCCCACGAATGGAAATTATCGTCCCTTGATTTTCCTGGTAATTATTGTTCTCTGAATTTAGCATATTTTTGCTTTCCTAATACATTAAATATTCATCTGTTTGTTTGTTTTATTTTGTGGATTTATTCAATGCTTCAAAACCAGAAATAATATCTAACATTTCCTCCGTAATATCACTTTGACGATGGTGTTGAAATTCTTTTTGTAATTCTAATAATCTGTCTTTTATATTTTTTTCTGCCACTTGCATCAAAGCTAAACGACTGGCATTTTCACTAGCTAAAGATTCAGCAGAAGCGCGATATAATGAGACAAAGAAATGTTGTTTAAATAAAGCAGAAGCTAAGCTTTCCGGTGACATAGTAAAAGTGGGTAAACAATGAGAAGGCCATGGTTGTTGTTTTAAGGCATTGAGTCGATTAATATTTAAGGGGAAAATTTGAAGATCACGAGGATAATAATTAGAGCCAGAAATAAAGTCATTATTGAAAACTAAAATCTGATTAATATGGCGTTCTTGTCGCCATTGTTCGAGAATTAATACAGTTTCTTGAATCGTGGTGGTAATACCTTCAATAGAACTGGGAACGGTTAACATTCTTTCACTAGGATAACCTAAATTTTCTAAGCGATCGCTTAACCTTAAGCCAATGGTTAATAAAGTACAATTACTAATCATTATTCCTTGTTTTTCGAGGGTTTCTAAAGTATAGTTAGCAATTTTTTCATTAAATTGACCACACATTCCCTGATCTGATCCAAATACAACTACAGCTAACTGTTGTTTTTGGGTTACTAAATTACCATTACCTAATAAAACTTCAGGAGCAACTTTTAAGAGAATTTGTAAGCCCATTTCTAGGGTTTTGTCATAACTTTCTAAAGAAATAACCGCCTTTTGATACTGACGAATACTCACCGCAGCTAAAGCTTTCATTGTCTTAACCACTGACTGAAGATCTGCTGCGGTGTCAATTTTTCGTTTGAAGGTTTCTAAGTTGGGCATAATTTTATACTTCTATTGATCCTAAATTGAGATTTTACTTCTACCTTTTAAATTGATACCTTAGAGTTTTAAAATTCTCCTGACTTTTTGAAAGGATAAGATAATTATATCAGCCATATTTGAGCTAAAATGTGCTTTCCTAGAATAACCATTCTAATTGTTCGACTAATGTTGGCATGACCTCACTTTGATCCCGATATTTGTGTATTCTCTGAATATTATTCTCCTGCATTAGTTTTTTCGCTAATTTGCTCGGTAAAATAACAGAATAGAGAAGGCCATCATTTGAAAACCCTTCACAAACACTGGATAACCAAGGAAAAGGATAATCGCCAAAAGGGGTGAAGTAGAAGGGCTTGGAGTTTTCAAATATGATATCATACACACCTAATTTTGTCCAATTGCTAATCAATAAAGTTCTGTTGATGGGGTCAATACTTGTCTTTAAAAATTTATCTATTTTTTTGATTCCACCGTTTTTTTCAATATATTCTTGTGTTGAGAATATATCCATGTGCCGCTCTTGAAAATTATCAACTGATTCTCTTAACTCTGTGGCTAATTGAAAACAATTAATATTTTGATCAGTTAAAATCTTTATACTAGAAATAAAGTTTCCTAAAAGATTTTGTGGCAAATTTGTTCTAACTCTATAATCAACAAGAATTGCTAAAGTCCTTTTTGTATTATAGGAATCTAAGTCAGAAATAATACTAAATACATGAGAACATAAAACATCGTTCACTGATAGCTTCTTTTGATTTCGTTCTAAAAATTCTTTCTTCATATTGTTTAGCTCATTCTGAGAAAAATAAAATTGTAAACTTAATTTATTTCTAGCAGATAATAAGAAATAAGAGAAAAGTTTAAATAATTCTCTTGTATTCAAATACCTAACCCCAGGCATTATATTGCTATTCTTTTCTAAGTTTTCTTGAAGATAGTTATCTCTTTCTTTAACAATTAAAGGTAAAACATATTCTTTTTTGTTAAGGGTATTAGACCAAGCTTTCATCAAGTACATAAATGTGTGCATATCTCCAATAGAATGATGCCAACAAACCCCTAAGATCATCCCGCCACAAGCAAAATTAGTAAGCTTAATAGTTAGTATTGGACTTTGATCTGATATTACTTTTTTGGGATTAATTGTATTGATAAGTCTTTTCTTTTGGATAGTGGGTAGTTCCTTAATAATTTGGTCTAGAGTCCCATTTTCTTTGGTTATTGAAAAATGGACACCTTGATTATTGCAATCGATATGTAGGATTTGATTAATATTAATCAATGTTCCGGCAAACAGAGGAAAATTACTGAGAACTTCCTTAAGAGAATCTATTAATAGATTATTATCAATACCTTTTTTATAACAAAAAATAACAGAAACAGGCAAATTTTTCAATAATTGATCAGTAATTGAACAGGCTATTGTCTGTTGGTTGTTATTATTAGCTTGAACAAGAAATGTCGCTGTTTCCATGAATTTAACTTGCCTTTACTCCTTACTTATAAACAAAATTCCTTAAAAATTAATTATAACCCAGTTCTGCGATCGCAGTTTCAGCAACCTTTAATAAATCTTGGTGATCGCTTTCTTTTAAGCTTTTGCCCTTGGTAATTCTCTGACAAATTTTGGGTAATTTATCAGTAACCTCCAAACGAATCATCGCTTCTGCATCCGCTATTTTATCTAAGGGTAACGCATCAAATAAACCCTGACTAACTGCCAATAAAACGGCAATTTGTTCCGCGACAGGAATGGGTTGATATTGGGGTTGTTTTAACACTTCCCTCACCCGACGGCCTCGTTCTAAAGTGTGACGGGTTGCTGCATCTAAACGAGTCGAAAAACGGGAAAAACTTTCTAATTCTTCAAATTGGGAGTAAGATAGTCTTAAATCCCCCGCCACCGCACGATAGGCCCTTAGTTGGGTTTTTCCCCCCACACGGGACACCGAACGGCCCACATCTACCGCAGGTAAAATCCCTTTTTGGAATAAATCAGGGGTGAGGTAAATTTGTCCATCGGTGATAGAAACAAGGTTAGTGGGGATGTATGCAGAGATATTTTGCGCTTCTGTTTCTACTATAGGTAAAGCTGTTAAGGAACCTCCCCCTAATTCCGAACGCAAACGGGTAGACCTTTCTAATAAGCGGGAATGGATGTAAAAAATGTCCCCAGGAAAGGCTTCTCGACCAGGGGGACGACGCAACAATAAAGATAATTCTCGATAGGCGCGGGCGTGTTGAATTAGGTCATCATAGATAATGAGAACATCTTGGCCCTTATCCCTGAAATATTCGGCCATGGAAGTTGCAGCATAAGGGGTGATGTATTGCAGTCCTGGTGGGTTTTCTCCTCCTGCTACCACCACAATACAATGATCCATCATTTGATGAATGCGTAACTCGCTGATCAATTTGGCCACGGCCGAACTTCGTTGGCCAATGGCGCAATAAATACAGATTACCCCTTCACCTCTTTGGTTAAGAATGGTGTCGAGGGCGATCGCAGTTTTTCCGGTTTGGCGATCGCCTAAAATTAATTCTCGTTGTCCTCGTCCCATAGGTATCAACGCATCTATTACTTTAATCCCTGTTTGTAAGGGGACTGTAACCGGGCCTCTATCCATGATCGCGGGGGCCTCTCGTTCAATGGGTAAACGTTGGACTGTGGCGATCGCCCCTTGATTATCTAAGGGTTTTCCGGTTCCGTCTACCACTCGTCCTAATAACCCTTCCCCCACAGGAACATCCATGACTCGTCCGGTAGGATAAACTTGGCAACCTGCTGTTAACTTTTCATTGATATCGAGGAGGATCACTCCGACTTCATGAGGATCAAGGTTAAAGACCATTCCTAAGCCTTTTCCCTCAAAGGTGACTAATTCTTCTGATTTTACTCTTGGTAAACCCGTAACGCGGGCGATCCCATTCCCTAAATAAGTAATTGTGCCGATTTCTTGGGTTTTTAGTTGGGTTTCATGGTTGCTTAAAACCGCATCAGAAACCTGAAAAAATTGTTCTAAAACGGTTTTTAGGGAGTCAGAATTTTGAGGCATTTTCTTGACCTACTAATGACTGGGACATTTTGGCTTCAAGTTCATCTAAATAGTGATCTAAATGCCAAGAAATTCGATAACCATGATTTAAGAGTTCAATGCCACAAATTGAGTCAGATGTGGTGTTGAATTTTACATCAATATCTTGTTCAAACTGTTTTTGCAAGGCTTTAATTAATTGTTCTTGCTGTCCTAAGTTAATGGGAAAGTTGGAGCGAATTGTAAAAGTTTGATTTTCTGTTTTGGCTAGGGGATGAGCCTGTCTTTGTTGTTCAGTCAAGTCAGGTAAACCTTGGATAAACTTGGCAATTATTTGTTGTTCTAAACTAACATCAGCTAAGTTTTCTAGGGCTTGTCTTGCTATTTTAATCACTTGCTGGTTTACTTGTTGACGTAGTTCCTCTAAAAAGGTCTGTTTTTCTTGTTTTAGTTGTTCATACCATTGCGCTCTTATAATTTCGATTTCATCTTGTTTTCTTGTCATTATAGATTGTTTTTCTGCTTCTATTTCCTGCTTTAGCATATCTAATCTATTTTGCTTGTTAAATTCCCATTCTTGTTGTTGTTGGCGATATTTTTCCGCTTCTTGTTGAGCAATTTCAGATTTAGTTTCTGCTTCTTTTAAACTGTCAAAAATGCTTTTTTCTCGTTGCTCCATTGCTTGCAAAATAGGGGGATAGAGAAACCGCTTTAACAGAAATAATAAAATGATAAAGTTAACAATTTGAGCAAAGGTTGTAAATGGATCAATTAACATAGTTCATCCTCACTGTCCTTAGGTAGTAACCTTTATTATCAATTATATTAACTGCCTGAATGAGCAATGACATAATTCCAAAAAGGATTGGCAAAAACGAGAATTAAACTGACAACAAAACAGTAAATTGCGGTTGATTCAACTAAGGCCATTCCCACAAATAAAGTCCGAATAATTGTATTAGCTTCATCCGGTTGTTGTGCTAAAGAAAGTAAGGCTTGAGATAGGGCCTTTCCTTCTCCTAATGCGGGGGCAATTGAGCCAATAGCAATAGTAAGTCCTGCTACCAGAATAGACGCGGTTCCAATTAATCCAATATTATCCATTTTTGTTGTCTCCTGTTTCTTCTTTGTATTGGGTTGCTGCGGCAATAAATACCATCGTTAAAATTGCAAAAATATAGGCTTGAATGAGTCCCGTTAATAAGCCCATTGCTTGCATGAGAATGGGGAAAAATAGGGGCGCGACTGATAACAATATTCCCACTATCATTGTACCACTCATCACATTGCCAAACAAGCGGACAGCTAAGGATAAGGTATTAGAAAAGCGGCTAATTAAATTAAAGGGTAACATCATCGGTGTGGGAGACAGATAATAGCGTTTAAAATAATCAAAAAATCCTTGTTTAGCAATGCCATAAAAAGGAATGGCAAAAAATACACAAATAGCTAGGGCCGCGGTGGTAGAAAGGGAACCCGTCGGAGATTGATATCCGGGAATAATACTGAGTAAATTTGAAGCTGCAATAAAGATGAATAAGGTACCAATAAAAGGTAAATAAGGTTCCGGTTTTTGTTGACTAATTTCTTCAATTTGATTATTAATACCAATCACAATCACTTCCAGTATATTTTGTTGTCTGGAAATTTGATAAGAACTGGATAAATTACGGGTAATTAACCAAGAAACAATCACTAATAAAACCATGAGTATCCAGGTATAAATTAGGGTTGCATTGAGAGTGATAAATTCCCATTGCCAAAAAATAATTTGATCGGGGGTTAATGTCATCTTGTTTCACCTTATAATTAAATCAAGTCTTATCTGTTACGGATTATTTGACCGTACTCTATACTTTAACTTAGAAAAAATGGATGATCAAGTTTTATCCCTGGCACATCATGCCGCTATTATCCCTCAATTAAGCTGGATAGAACAACTTTCTCGAAGTTTTTTAACAATTCTCAACAGTCACCGATTATGATGAGCTTTTTCCTAGATTTATCTCAATTATGGGCGTTTATGATGATATTTTTCATCGGGTTATTGATAGGATTTTGTTATTTTGGGGGTCTATGGTTAACTTTATGCCAATTACCGAAGGTTAATCATCCCTATCGCTTAATTATCAGTAGTTTTGTGCTAAGATTAGTAACGACTGTATTATGTTTTTATGGATTAATTCGCTTATTTTTGGCAATTGAGACAGGGATAATTATGTTAATGGCAATGTTAGGATTTTTATTAGCAAGAATAATTCTCACCCGTCGTCTTATTTCACAGGTAATAAGCATAAAATAAGGGTCAACAGCCGTTGACCCCGACAAAAGTTAAACGCCTCTTAAAATTGAGATAAAAAGCGCAGATCACTATTATAAAGACGACGAATATCATCAATTTGATGTAACACCATAGCAAATCTTTCTATCCCTAACCCCGCAGCAAAACCCGTATAAATTTCTGGGTCATAACCCACCGCTTTTAACACATTAGGATCGACCATACCACATCCCATCACTTCCAACCATTTGCCCTTCCATTGCACATCAACTTCCGCAGAAGGTTCTGTAAAAGGAAAATAACTAGCACGGAATTTAACAGGTAATTCTTCCCCAAACATTTGTTGTAAAAATTCCTTAATAGTACCCTTAAGATCAGTAAAAGTTAGCCCTTTATCCACAGCTAAAATTTCCACCTGATGAAACACTGCTGAATGAGTAGCATCTACTGTATCTCGACGATAAACCCGTCCAGGTGCCACAATACGAATAGGAGGTTCATGAGTCTCCATATAACGAATTTGTACAGGAGAAGTATGAGTTCTCATCAGACGACCATCAGCTAAAAAGAAGGTATCTTGCATATCCCTGGCCGGGTGATCCGGGGGAATATTTAACGCTTCAAAATTATAATAATCTGTCTCAACATGGGGCCCCGTGGCCACTTGATATCCCAACCCGACAAAGATATCTAAAACCCGATCTACGGTACTATTAAGGGGATGGAGACGACCCAAAGGACGACTAACCCCTGGCATGGTCACATCGAGAGATTCTGCGGCTAATTGTGCCTTTAATTTAGCGGTTTCTAAGGTGTTGCGTTGCTGATCTAAACTGTTTTGTAATGCGTCTTTGACATCGTTAGCGAGGGAACCAACACGAGGACGATCTTCCGCGCTTAATTTGCCCATACCTCGCAAAATTTGGGAAAGTTGCCCTTTTTTACCTAAATAATTAATGCGGAGTTGTTCTAGATCTTCCAAGGTAGCAACCGCAGCAATTTCCTTTTGCGCTTCTTCTTGTAAGGTCTGTAGTTCCGTTTCTAGGCTATTAGAAGTTGTGGTCATAGGTCTGGGATAGGATGAGATAATTGTTCACAAGACACCCATTCCAGTTTATCGGAGTTTTGAGTTTGTTTCTAGTTTGCGGTTAAAGGTTTGAACTAGATTAAATATAACTTAAAGCAATCTAAATAACAAATAAATTTTAAATTACTTATATAGCCAAAAATCCTAAGATCTATGGTGTTGGAGACAAAATCACAAAAATTATCAGAACGAGGTTGCGCTTTTTGAGGGACTTGTGTTAGGGTATAAGAGCATAATTGAAGTGCCGTTCTGCCTAAAAGTAGTTTTTGTGCCAAGATTTAAGAAACAACTTGTAATAAGTTAACCATAAATTTTAATAGTATTATTGAGCTAAATCTCAGCATAAATTCTGTGATAAAATCTTTTAACGATAAAGAAACAGAAAAGATCTTTTCTCGCCAACGTTCACGCCGAATTCCTCCTGAGATACAACAAATTGCTTATCGTAAGTTACGAATGTTACATAATGCTGTAATCTTAGCAGATTTGAGGATTCCACCCGCCAATCGTCTAGAAAAGCTAAAAGGCGATCGCATTGGTCAATATAGTATTAGAATCAATGAACAATGGCGACTTTGCTTTGAATGGCGTGACTGCGATGCTTATCAGGTAGAAATTGTCGATTATCATGGTTGAGAATTATTATGTACAAAGAAAAACTAAATCCAATTCATCCAGGAGAAGTATTATTAGAAGAATTTCTCGAACCGATGCAATTAACCATAGAAGAATTAGCAGCAGGAATCTCTTTTAGTCCTGAAGAGATCAATAACATTATCTCTCATCAATATTCTATCACAGCAGAAATTGCTTTAAGATTAGCTCGATTTTTTGGCACATCTCCTCAATTTTGGTTAGGATTGCAAACAGATTATGATCTTGATATTGCTCAAGAGATGTTATCAGAAAAATTAGAAAATGAAGTCAAAATTTATATTAAATAGTTAAATTAAAGTACAACTGAAAGACATCAATCTAGGACTAAATTTATTATATGGCACGTCCCAGTAAACTCAAATATGATCGCGGTACTTTAATTCTTTATCCCCCCCCTAAAGGTAAGGAATGGATGGAATTTGCGACTTGGGACGATCGCATTGAAAAGTTCCGAGTTCCTGCTATTTATTATCGTTCTTTGATTGAAACCTTACAAGCCCATAATCTTGAGTTTATAGATGAAGCTAAAGAGTTTATTCCCCTGGACTTAACCCCCAGTTTTGAACGGGAACCCTATCTCCATCAAAAAGAGGCTTTAGAGGCATGGAAACAGTCAGGACGCAAAGGAGTCGTCGTCTTACCTACCGCAGCCGGAAAGACCTATTTAGCCCAGTTAGCGATGGTTTCTACCCCCCGCACCACCTTAATTTTAGTGCCTACTTTGGACTTAATGCACCAATGGTATGCCCAAATGATGGCGGCCTTTCCTGATATTGAGGTCGGGTTATTGGGGGGAGGTTCCCGCGATCGCAGTCCTATTTTAATTGCGACGTATAACAGTGCGGCCATTCATGCGGAAACCTTGGGAAATCTGTACGCTTTACTGATTTTTGACGAATGCCACCACTTACCTACCGATTTCTTTCGGGTTATTGCGGAATACTCCATTGCGCCTTATCGTTTGGGGTTAACTGCTACCCCAGAACGGGCCGACGGCAATCATCGTGACTTAGATAGTTTAATTGGTCAGGTGGCTTATCGCAAGGGGGTTAAGGAACTTTCGGGGGGTACTTTAGCAGATCATAAAGTTGTTGAAATTAAGGTTAAACTATCACAAACTGAACGGAAACGTTATGATCAAGCAATGCAAATTCGCAATGATTTTTTACGGAAATCTAATATTTCCCTAGGTAGTTTAAATGGTTGGCAAATTTTTGTCCAAGCGAGTGCTAGATCACCCGCAGGAAGACGGGCCATGTTAGCTCATCGAGAAGCGAAAGAAATTGCCGCAGGAACCGAGGGAAAATTACGAGTTTTGACGGAATTAGTTTGTGAACATTATCAAGATTCTTTATTGATTTTTACCAATGATAATGCTACAGTTTACCGTATTTCTCAAGATTTTTTAATTCCTGCGATCACTCATCAAACTCCAGTTAAAGAACGTCATGAGATTTTAAACAGCTTTCGAGAAGGGATTTATAAAAGTTTGGTTACATCTCATGTTTTAAATGAAGGGGTAGATGTTCCAGAGGTAAAGGTTGCTATCATTATATCAGGAACCAGTTCTGCTAGGGAATATGTACAAAGATTAGGACGTATTTTACGCAAAGGGAAGGGAAAAAATAAGTTAGCAATTCTTTATGAAGTTGTGGCCGAAGATACCAGTGAGGAAAGAACTGCTCAACGACGTAAGGAAGGGTTGAAAACGCCAAAACCTCAGCAGTTGGAATTGTTACCCTCTCCTTATGAGGTGCCATCTAAAAAGCCTTTACGGGCCGCTGAGTCTTCTTCTCAGAAATGGGGAGAAGAGGAGTGAGTTATCAATGAATAATGAATAAATTCGCCCTGCCTTTTCTCATACAAAAAATCACAAAAGCCTCAACTAAATTACTGTTGAGGCCTAACCTGTTGTTCCCTAACCTTACTTACCTAACTATTAGTTAAGCTCATTCCACCATCGCATATTTTAATAGTTATGTCGGTACGTTTTCGTACATAAAAATGAGATGATTTCCCAAAAATATTAGACAAATATGGACATCATGAAGTTTTTTCAAAATTAATTATTTGTAAGTTGATAGACCAAGAAAATTTAGGAGCAGTCCAGCAATAATCGAGTAGGATAGTGAAGGGAGATAAGAGAAATAATGCCCAAAATATTGCGGTAGATAGATACCAGAAATGCTGGAGAATAAAGGTTAAAATGGCAATAGCAACGGCCCAACCTAAGCGACTTAGATGATGATTAGGAATGGAACGAGGATCGGTTAACATGAATAAGGCAAATAAGAGTAAACTGCCACTCATCAGATGATGTATCAAGACATCTCCACTCCATCCTAACCAAACATTACGAACGGTTTCTAACAATGTATAAGTTCCCAAAAATACTGCGGAGGTTTCCCAGCGTCCCACTCGTTTTAAAATGATGCCTCCTGTCCCTAAAAATAACACTAAATACCACCAATCATCTCCCCATTGGCCAGGAGACACCCAAGCATCTTGAGTTAAGATTAAGGTAGCAATAATACCAAAATTAGCAGGATTAAAAAAATGTTTGTTATTGACTCGAAATAGAAACTTACTTGCGATCGCTAAACTAGCAGCAATTATCATCGTTGTATAATGATTGGCCCGTAATAATAAACAGAGTCCCAAGGCCGTAATTAAAGCACTACGCCAAGAAGCAATAAATAGGGGATTAATGAGAGAATTGAACCAAGGTTGAGGATGATTAGGGGTATTTTGCCAAGAAACAAAAGAAGTTAGAACCCATTGAGTGAGCAAACAGGTGAGAATAATCACAATAATTAAATCAGGTTTCAGAGTCCAATCACGGGTTAAAATTCCTAAGAAAAGAAAAGAACTCAGAAACAAAATTTGATAGTCTCGGTCATCTTTTAAAATCATTATTATTTGAAATATTCATTTCAACAATTGACAATGAACAATGGACAATTGACAATTACCTCTACCTAAAAGGTAGAGGATTGAAAATAAGGAAAATTTTTTTAATTTATCCCCTTAAAAGAGGAGGTTTTAAACCAAATTAACCAATTGTCAATTGTCAATTGTCAATTGTCAATTGTCAATTGTCAATTATCCATTATCAATTGTTCACTCTGGGAGTGGGCAAGGCAAAATATCAAGATTTCGTCCATGTTGCCTAATTTTTTAAAGCCTTGCCCCTACAATGATAGATGAAAAGAAAATGTACCCAAACGATCGCCCTCATCCCACAACTCCAGAAACGTTAGTATATTTAGGATAAATTCTCCTACTTGTTACTAAAATCATATTTTTTATGGAAGTGCCTGTGCTTGGTAAATTCAATCATCCCCTCCCTTGGATTTTAGCTCTGATGACCGGTGGACTTATCTTTGTGGGGATATCAACCTACAAAATGGTTCAAACTCCCACTACTGAGAGTAAAATCGACAAAATGACCGTTGTTGCTCAACGGGAAACCCTCGCCGTCGAAATTGAAGCCAGTGGAACAGTAGAACCCATCGATACGGTGAATATTAGCCCAAAAAATCCAGGCAGGTTAGTGCAATTGCGGGTTGAACAGGGAATGCCCGTCAAACAGGGGCAAATTCTCGCCATCATGGAGAATACCGAAGTACGGGCTGAAGGAAAATATGCAGAAGCAAATTATAATAAAGCATTAGCCGATCTTGAAGCTGCCAAAATTCGCATTCCTAGTGCAATTCAACAAGCTCAAACCCGTTACGTCCAAGCTCAAGCCCAATTTAAAGAAACCCAAGCCAACCTAGAACGAGCTAAACAGAGAATTCCCAAAGAGTTTGACCAAATTAAAGCCCAAATCATTTCCGCTCGTTCTCAGGCTAATTTAGCGGCCTCCCGTGTCAAGCGTAATCAAGAATTATTGCAACAAGGTGCGATCACCCAAGATCGTTTTGATGAAATCATGAATGACTCTCTCAATGCTCAAGCTAATCTGGTTGAACTTGAGAAAAAACTGGAACAGACCGAAAATACAGCTAACCCTGAAGTTGGGCAACTGCAACAAGCAGTCATGCAAGCAGAGGCGGCAGTAGCAGAGGCAAATATTGCTTTTGAAGAACGTAAACAGACTGCTAAGACAGAAATTGCCCAATTAGAAGCAGCAGCAACTGCGGCTAAAGCCCAACTAGAAATGGTGGCGATTCAATTCCAAGATACTGCTATTCGTGCGCCTTTTGATGGGGTAGTTACACAAAAATACGCCACCCCAGGAGCATTTGTCACCCCAACTACGTCAGCATCTAGTACAGCATCAGCCACTTCTAGCTCAATTTTAGCCATCGCACGGGGTTTAGAAATAGTGGCCAAGGTGCCTGAAGTGGATATCGGCATGATTCAACCAGGACAACCTGTTAAGATTAAAGCCGATGCCTACCCAAATGAAGAATTCCAAGGACAAGTGATTCGCCTTGCTCCAGAAGCCATTGTGGAGCAAAATGTGACCTCTTTTGAAGTGACCATTGGACTCATTACAGGACGGGATAAATTATTGTCTAAAATGAATGTGGATGTCATGTTTTTAGGGCAGCAAATTAATGAGGCTTTAGTAGTTCCCACTGTTGCCATTGTCACCCAAGAAGGAGAAACCGGGGTGATGGTGCCTGATGTTGAGAATAACCCTCAATTTCGCTCCGTTACCATTGGCCAAGTGTTAGATGATAAGACCCAAATTGTATCGGGTTTAAACCCAGGAGAACGAGTGTTTATTGATATTCCTGAATCAAAAGAGAAAAAAGCCCCCTTCTAAAAAATATAGGTTTATATGAATCTTCTAGAAAGTTTTAAAATGGCAAGCTCAATGTTAGCTGCTAATAAACTACGCACTAGCTTAACTATGTTAGGGATGATTATTGGTAATGCTTCAGTTATTGCTACCATTGGCATTGGTCAAGGGGCCCAAAACTTAGCTACAGAACAATTAAACGCCTTGGGCCCCACAGTAATTTTTATTGTTCCTGGTACTCGCAAAAATCGTCGGGCAACCTTTAATTTACCGAGAACTTTAGTCTGGGAAGATGCACAAGTGATCGCCTCTTTAGTCTCTAGTATTAAAGCGGTGGCCCCGGAAATTAATCAACGTCAATTGATTTCTTATCGGAGTCAAAACACTAATGTGCTATTAATTGGAACCACCCCTCAATATACCTCAGTGCGAAGTTTTCCAGTGGCAACAGGACGGTTTTTAAATGAAATTGATGTACAAAGAAATAAACGAGTAGCGGTTATTGGTTCAGCTATTGCTGACCGATTATTTGTAGCAAATAGTCCCATTGGTGAGAGAATTAGGGTAAAAAATATTACTTTTGAAGTTATTGGAGTAATGGAAAAAAAGGGATCTTTTTTTGGCACTAATTTAGATGAAACGGTTTTAATTCCCTTGACTACAATGGCTAATCAAATTGTCGGGCGAACCTCTCCTTATGGGGTAGAATTAACCTGGATTAATGCAGAAGCGAAAGATGTTGATAGTGTGCGAGAGGCAAAGTTTCAAATTGAAAATCTTTTGCGTCTCAGACATAAGATTACCAATGAGGATGATTTTGGGGTAGAAACAGCCAAACAAATGTTGGACATTGTTGGAAATATTGCCACAGGTTTAACAGCCATGCTGACAGTTATTGCCGGAATTTCTCTGGTTGTGGGAGGAATTGGGGTGATGAATATTATGTTAGTTTCTGTCAGTGAGCGTACCTCGGAAATTGGACTGAGAAAGGCACTAGGAGCGACTCAAAGCGATATTTTAGGGCAGTTTTTAATTGAAGCGGTAATAATTTCTATTTCTGGGGGAATTATTGGTATTATGACAGGGGTGAGTTTAATTACTTTAGTGGGCATTGTTTCCCCTTTATCTCCTGGTATTTCCTCCAGTGCCATTATCATTTCTTTGGTGGTTTCTGGCGGTATTGGCTTAGGATTTGGGGTATTACCCGCACAAAGGGCCGCTAAACTTGATCCGATTGTGGCCTTAAGAAGTAGTTAAATCCTGGCACTTTCTTAGAGAACCCGTTAAGCTAACAAAAATAAATGAAATTCAGTAGTTATTAAGGAGAGGATTGGATTTTATGGAAAATGTGATTAAAAAGTCAGATTTTGTGCTACAGCCTTATATGAAAAGCAGCAACTTTCGGGGAACTTATCAAATCCTAAATACTGTTGTTCCTTACATTTTTTTATGGTTTTTAGCCTTTAAAGCTGTAGACATTTCTCTTTGGCTTCTTCTACCCATTATGGTTTTAATGGCCCTGTTTTCAGCCCGTTGTTTTTCTTTAATGCACGATTGCGGCCATTATTCCCTTTTCCGTTCAAAAAAGGCGAATCGGATAGTTGGTTTCATGCTAGGGGTTCTTAATGCGATTCCCCAATATCCCTGGTCTAGAGGTCATGCTTACCACCACAAAACTAATGGAGATTGGGACAAGTATCGCGGCCCTTCTGCGTTGATTACAACTGAAGAATTTGCCAAACTTACGCCCTGGGGCCAGAGGGGTTATGTTTTCCTGAGACACCCTTTGATGCTTTTTCCGGGTGGTTTTTTCTACCTCGCAATTAAGCCTAGATTGGCCCTAATTGCCGGAATTTATGATTTTATTGTTGATCTCTTTACTCGCTGGAAGAAAGATCCTAGTAAGAGTCTCTCGGAAATCATTGCTTCTCATAAATCCAGAAATTGGTACACTGCTGCCGAGTTTTGGGATTTGCTTTTTAATAATATTTGTGTTGTTGGTAGTTGGATTCTTTTTAGCTATTTACTGGGGGCAGGATTTTTCTGGAGTATTTATTCAATTACTTTGATGTTTTCGGCAGCAATTTTTATTTATGTCTTCTTTGTACAACATAACTTTGAAGGCACTTATGCCCACACAACAGAAGGATGGGACTATTTAAAAGGAGCAATTGAAGGCAGCAGTTATCTAGATTTGCCAATCATTCTCAGATGGTTTGCTGCCAATATTGGTTATCACCATATTCACCATCTTTCGGAAAGAATTCCTAACTATCACCTCGAAGCTTGTTATGAGGCTAATCGTCACCTCCTCACCCAATCAAAAACCCTGCATATCGGTGATATGCTTGGCTGTTCTAAGTTTATTCTTTGGAATCCTGCCGCCAGTACCCTTGTTTCTATTGACGATGCCGAATTTAACCCCCTTTGGCAGAGGGAACAGGTTATCAGCTAAAACTGAGGATCTTACAGACTATGACTTAAGAGAGGCCACAGGAAAAACTTGAGGCGCATGGGGGGCGATCGCTAAGTGAACCTTTGTACCAATAGGAAGTTGAGTCTGTAAGGCGGTACGGGCATGAAGTTGGCAACCGGAAAGGGTTGTTAAACAATAACGGTACTCCCTTCCTAAAAACTGGCGATCGCTGATCACCACTTCCCCTGTTTCATCGGGCTTTAATAAAATATCCTCCTGTCTGACCATTAAATCCCCTTCTGGGGCATGATTGAGGGGGGAAGGGGTGGGAATATCCCATTGACCAATTTCTGTCGTCCAGACTGTCCCCCGTCGTTGAGCAGGGATAAAATTGGCCTGGGTGACAAATTCTGCCACAAACCGAGAGGCAGGACAGCTATAAATTTCCTCTGGGGTTCCCAGTTGTTCCAGCTTCCCGTGAGACATAACCCCAATTTTGTCAGAAATGGCTAAGGCTTCTTCTTGGTCATGGGTGACAAAAATGGCAGAAATTCCCGTCGCTTTGAGAATATGACGAATTTCATGGCGTAGTCTCAAGCGTACTTGTACATCTAAGTTACTTAATGGCTCATCTAACAAGATTAACGCAGGTTGGGGAGCCAATGCTCTCGCTAATGCCACCCTTTGCTGTTGTCCCCCGGATAATTGATGAGGATAACGTTTTTCTAGGCCAGCAAGTCCTACCAAGGCTAAAACTTCAGTAATGCGGTGTTGAATATCTTTTTTACTAAAGCGTTCTTTTTTGCTGTTTAACCCAAAGGCAATATTATCCCCAATGGTGAGGTGAGGAAATAGGGCATAATCTTGAAATACCATCCCTGTGTTACGTTGTTCTGGGGGTAGGGAATAATGGGGACTGGCCACGGTTTCTCCAGCAAGTTCGATGGTTCCGGCAGAAGGTTGCTCAAACCCTGCAATCATGCGTAATAGGGTGGTTTTGCCACAACCTGAAGGGCCCAGTAACCCTAAAATATCCCCTTGCGCTAAAGTAAAACTGACTTGATCAACGGCTGACACCGGATGATTGGGAAATTGTTTAACAATTTGGTTGACTTGGAGAATTACAGGATGGGACATAGTCAGGGTTCTACTCATGGGAAATTCAGGACAATTACCAGAAAAATCATCAATTATGCTGTTTAAGTTAGGATCTAGAGAATGCTCTGGTTGCTTTCTCTTAGGATGCCCAAATAGGATTAATTTTCAATAACGACCTTTAAAAGTTATATACCATTTTTCTGCTTTTTTAAATAGGAAACTTTCTCAAGAATAACACATGTTATCTAGAACACCATTAACCCACCAGATTAATCGCCTTTTAGTCCCCCAAGGAATGGAATATCAAGCCGTTTGTCGGGGAATTAAGCAAACTTCAGCCAATCTCGAAATTATTGCCATTCCCGTTGGTATTAAACCTCTCACTGACTTTCTCAGGCAATGGCAGCAAACACCAGAATTTCTTAATAAGTCATGGACGGGTTTGATGGTAATGGGTTTAGGAGGAAGTTTATCCCCTAAATATCGTGTCGGTGACGTGGTTTTGTATCGAGACTGTGGCGATATTCAACCTATAGAAGAACAATGGTATCATTGTGATGCTGTGTTAAGTGAATTGGTGTTTCAACGCTTAGAAAATCAGCTATTTTGGGGCAGGGGAATAACCAGCGATCGCGTGATTTCTTCCGCAGAGGAAAAGCGATTATTAGGTCAAAAATATCAAGGTGATGTGGTTGATATGGAAGGAATTGCTATTTTAAAATGGTGTCAAGGTTTAGATATTCCTCTGGTAATGCTTCGGGTGATCAGTGATAATTGTCAACAGGATTTACCTGATTTAACACCAGCTTTTGGGAAAGATGGAGGGTTACAGCCTCTTATTCTAGCCCGTCAAATGCTGAAAAATCCGTCAAATTCTATACATTTAATTCAAAGTTCTCTACAGAGTTTAAAGGTATTGCAGCAAGTTACAACAAATCTCTTTGTCTGATACAATTTTGGGGCGAAAAGCTAAAAAAATCCGATTTTTAAACCGTGAAACCCTGATTATTTCCTTGAAATTTAGGCAAAAAATCCGATTTTTGGTTCAGGTGCAAGATCTGAGTTTGGGGTTTAGATATCATCACCAAGCCCGCGAAGGCGGGCTTAGTTTGTATAACCCCAGGCTTTAGACTGAGGGAATTTGAAATACTTATGGTTGAGAAATGATTGATTTTTTATCCTTGCTTATTAAAAACTTAGGAATAATTAATCCTGACACTTCTTGATAGGCTTCAAATTCGGGATAACGGGAAAGAGACTTATCTTTTTTGAGCATATTAGGCACAAAAAGTAAACTAACAAATACTCCTAAAATGACAAAAGGTAGCCAATGTTGAACTAACAAAGCAAAGCTACCATAGATAAGAATTTCTCCTAAATAATTAGTATTACGACAGCGAGCAAAAAAGCCTTCTGTAATTAGTCCAGAATGATATTTAAGCGTGTAATATTTTTGAGCATCACTACTGTAATGTAAAAATACTCCTAATAAATTCATAGCAATAACTACTGCTATTAAAGGGGGAGAAGCTTCAACATTTTGACTGATTAAAATAAAAGGCGCAACCCAGTATAAAATTAGTAACAAAAAGGTAAAGATACCGACCCCTATAGAAATTTCTTCTTCCCAACTTTTATCGGGATAAATTTTATCTTTTAACAGCCATAGAATACCATAACTTCCATGAATGGCAAGATAAACCCAAGCAGCAATACTAAAGTTTTGATAAAGAAACATTAAACCTAGTATAACAAATAGGGTTAGGGCCTTATGTAAATTAATGGGATGTTTGATTTTCATATTTACCTAGCTAATTTGTTCAATAGATTTTAGCTTACACCATTTATCACTTGAGCAACAATTTTGGCCATAGCATCAATACTATAAGATTCTAGACATAACTTTCTGGCTTGTAAACCTTTCATCTTCGCTTCTTCTAAATTAGCAAAAATCCATTCAATTTGAGTCGCTATTTGAGCAGGAGAATTAGGCTCAATTAAATAACCAGTATCTCCTAAGATTTTAGGAATATCCCCAATACGAGTTGAAATAATAGGTTTAGCCATGGCCATACCATCGGTTAATTTAATAGGAAATTGAGCATTAGCCGTGGGATTATTACGTTGTGGTACAACAATAATATCCGCTCCTGCTAACAGTTCAGGCATTTTTTGTAGAGGTTGTTGAGGCAATTTTATTAACCATTGAGGCCATTTTTCAATTAACATTTCGATATAACCATCTTTAATTTCTCTACCCCCAACCACCACTAAGCGTAAATCCGGCTGATTTAGCTGATCCATTGCCATTAAAACATCTTCTAGACCTTTATGGGGTCTTGCTGTCCCTGGAAACATTAACACCCGATATTCTGATAAATGATACTTCTGACGACTTTCTTGGTAATCAAACTTTTCAGGATCAAAGATAGTAGTATCTTTCCCATTAGGCAGATAAATTCCGCCATAACGATTTTGTAAAAATTGAGTATCAACTGTGATAGCATCCGCCTGATTAATTAATTTTTCCATCCACTGTAAATACAAAGGAAAATCAGGATTTCTTAAATCACCATCTTTTTTAAGAATTTGCTTAAGAAAATGCTTAGGAGTTGTTTTATATCGCCAACCATCTCCCCCAAACCAACTCATCTCCCAATCATCAATATCTAAAATAATAGGACAACGGTTTAGGTTTAATAAGCGTTTGAATAAGGCAATACCAAAACTGGTTGGTCTAGGTTTGATAGCATAGAGAAGATCACCATCGATCTGTTTAATAAGTTCTGTAATTGAAGCAAAAAATTGCGGATAAATATTGCCTTTAACTGAAATTACTTTAATATTAGAGGGAGGAACAGGATAGAAACTTTCCCCAAAAAGTACCCCAAACACAGTTACATCATAATCGAGTTTCTGTAACACTTGTGCCAAGAGATAGGCCCTCGTTCCACCACCCCCTGATAAAGCCGGTGCAAGCACAGAAATTTTAGTCACCACAATCTAATTAACCCCCGCAAAACTGTAAATTTAACTATCAACTATTCTCCTTTCTCGTTTAAGATTAGCATAAAATTGGGTCATAATGTCAGCACTGGTATGATCTTCAGCATTCCATAAACTGGCAATGACAGATTTGGCAACTGCCCTTTCTAAGACATAAGCAAGTCCAGATAATTATTGTCCGTTGGCATTAGCTTCTTAAAGATTTTTAACTCATATATTTCTTTTTTTCTAAGATTGCCGCGATAATTTGTCCTAGGGCTATTCCCCCATCATTCGGAGGTATTTTTTGATGCCAAAATGGTCTAAATTTTTCTTGAGTTAACCGTAAAATTCCTCTTTCTATTAAGTATTTATTTTGAAAACATCCCCCTGTTAACATAATTTGAGGTTCTTGTATTTTTTGAGCAATATTTATCATAATTTCCACTAAAGTGTTATGAAATTTAGTGGCAATTTCTGAGGGATCAATTTGATTAGCAATATCGTCTAAAATCCCTTTAATCATTAATTCCCAATCAATTATTAAAGGAAACTTTGATCCAATAATTTCATAAGGATAGTATTGATCAGTTCTAAAATATGCGATCGCATATTCTAAACCCATGGCCCCTTGTCCTTCAAAACTAATGTTTTGACAAGTACCTAATATTGCTGAAACTCCATCAAATAATCTGCCGACACTAGAGGTTATAGGTGCATTTAAATTACGGGATAACATTTGTTTTATCAAGGTTAATTCTTTGGTTAAAAATGTTTCTAAAAAAGGCAATTTTAAACCATCAAATGAGTCAAATAATTCAGATAATATTCCTAAAGCAATGCGTTTTGGTTCCTTAACCGCTTGATTTCCTCCTGGTAATTTAAAGGGACGAAAATGAGCAACTCTTTCGTAACCATCAGAGGTTACCAATAAAAATTCTCCTCCCCAAATTGTACCATCATTTCCGTATCCTGTGCCATCCCAAGCAACCCCTAAAACGGGAAATTTGAGGTCATTTTCTGCGACACAAGCTAAGACATGAGCATAATGATGTTGAACTTTAATTAAAGGTAAATTTTGAGTTTCTGCAAATTGACTAGAGAGATAATCAGGATGAGCATCACAAGCAATTATATTAGGTTTAAAGTCATAAAGTCCATTTAAACTTTCCATGACTTGATGAAATGCTTTTAATGCTTCTGGTGTGCTTAAATCTCCAATATGTTGACTGATAAAAACTTGATTATTTTTTAAGATAGCAACAGTATTTTTTAAATGTCCACCCACTGCTAAAATATTACTTTTTTTCTGTACATTTTGTATTGTTATCGGAAAAGGTGCATAACCTCTTGCACGACGAATCATCATTTCTCGGCCTCCCATTACTCTGATAATAGAATCATCAACAGGACGAATAATAGGACGGTTATGGACTAAAAATAAATCTGCAATATTGCCTAATCTTTGTAACGCTTCTCGTTCATCAATACAAATCGGTTCATCGGAAATATTGCCACTGGTTGCGACTAAAGGTGATCCAAATTCTTTGAGTAATAAATGATGTAATGGAGTAGAAGGTAACATAATCCCTAAATAGGGGTTATTAGGAGCAATTTCTTGAGATAAATTATCATTGTTTTTCCGACTTTTTAATAAGACGATAGGGGCTTCAGGAGAAGTTAATAAGGTTTCTTCTAAGGGACTAACTTCACAATCATATTTAATCAGTTCTAAGGAGGGATAAATTAGGGCAAAAGGTTTATGAGGACGACATTTTTTTTGACGTAACTTATTCACCGCTTGGGGATTTTTAGCATCAACCATTAAATGAAATCCCCCTAATCCTTTTATGGCTAAAATTTGGCCATTTTTAAGAGCATTCACCGTCTTTTTTAATGCTTCATTTTCTATAGCTAAAACTTCCCCTTTGTGGTTCCATAATTCTAATTTTGGGCCACAAGTAGCACAACAATTTGGTTGAGCATGAAAGCGTCTATTGAGAGGATTTTGATACTCTGTTTGACACAATTCACACATCATAAAATCTTTCATTGTTGTCTGAGGCCGATCATAGGGTAAAGCATCAATAATAGTATAACGTGGCCCGCAGTTTGTACAGTTAGTAAAGGGATAGTAATAACGTCGGTTATTGGGGTCAAAAATTTCTTGTAAACAGTCAGAACAAGTGCTTAAATCAGGTAAAACAATAGCGGTTTTTTCTCCAATGCTACTATGACGAATTTCAAAGGTAGTATAATTAAGAGGATTTAACCAAGTTTTCTCTAAGGTTTGAATCTGCGATCGCGGTGGTTTTTTTAGAGGAATTTCAGTTAAAAAAGTCTCTAAACTGTCTTGGTTTCCTTCAACTTCTATAAAAACCCCTGACGCAGAATTATTGACCCATCCTTTTAAGTTTAATTCTGTTGCTAAACGATAAATAAAGGGACGAAAACCAACCCCTTGTACTGCACCTTGAATAATAATTTTTAATCGTTGTAATTGCATTATAGTTATGTCATTGTTTAATTACCATTATAATTATGGAGCATCAATAATTATTTTACCTAGATCCTTTAAAATTTGTAATACTAAGTAATGCCATTTTTTTCTTAAAATTTTAAATTTCCTTTAACTGTTGGATAAATAGAAACTTTAGCGACTTTCGCTAAGCCTGTTTTTTGTTCTTGTTTTTTCAAATGTTTAACCTGTTCTTCTAATTCTTTTACTGTATCTGAATATTCCCAGATTTTACGTTCAGTTGCTAAAATTGTCACCCCTTTATAGGTTAAATTATTGCCCCTTTCTTGTTTATATTCAGCCGCAAAAGTTACAATATTTTCTTTTAAAGTTTCTTTTTCCTGTTCTAATTCTTTAATTAGAGTAGAAATTTCTAAATAACGTTCAATTTGTTGCTCAGGTGTTAAGTCAGGGGTAACAGAAGACTTGGTAATTTTATTAATAGGAATACCTGCATTTAACGGGGGATTATAAAACGTAATATAATCAGCTTCAATCTCATTCAACTCTGTTTCATCACAATCTAAATAACAAACTTTACTCGCATTAACTGCTTTAATATTAGATAAATCAGAGGCAAACAAACAAGTTCTTAACTCAGTCGCTTGACCAATATAATAAACCCGATTAGCATCATCTGCAATCAAATAAACCCCAGAATATTCTGGCAAAGCATTAAGATTATTTAAGCGAACATTAGCCAATTCTTGCACTAAAGGCAAATCAGATAATTCCGTCATCAAAAATCTCCCCTATGATTACAAAAGATAAAGTACAATTAAAGCAGTCGAAAAATTATCATTAATACTAACCGTACAACAATAACGCCTTATGTTTGATGCTCTCGCCGATCGCTTAGAAGATGCTTGGAAAAAATTACGGGGTCAAGACAAGATCTCCCAATCTAATATACAAGAAGCCCTAAAAGAAGTGAGACGCGCCCTCTTAGCAGCAGATGTTAACCTGCAAGTCGTCAAAACCTTCATTGCAGACGTAGAACAAGCGGCAGTTGGCGCAGAAGTAATAGCAGGGGTCAACCCTGGCCAACAATTCATCAAAATTGTCTATGATGAATTAGTCAAGGTCATGGGTGAAAGTAATGTCCCATTGGCCCAAGCAAAAACCGCCCCCACCGTGATTTTGATGGCAGGGTTACAGGGGACAGGAAAAACCACCGCAACCGCCAAATTAGCTCTATATTTACGCAAACAAGAGCGCAGTTGTCTGATGGTTGCTACAGACATCTACCGTCCTGCGGCTATTGATCAGTTAATCACATTAGGGCAGCAAATTGATGTCCCAGTCTTTGAATTAGGCAGTGAGGCCAACCCCGTTGATATTGCGACTCAAGGGGTGGCCAAAGCGAAAGAAATGGGCTTAGATACGGTCATCATCGATACTGCGGGACGACTACAAATTGATGAAGAAATGATGATAGAATTAGCCCGTATTAAAAAGGCGGTCAACCCTGATGATACTCTGTTAGTAGTGGATGCCATGACAGGGCAAGAGGCGGCTAATTTAACCCGTACATTTCATGAACAAATAGGGGTTACAGGGGCTATTCTGACCAAATTGGACGGGGATACCAGAGGGGGTGCAGCCCTATCTGTGCGTCAAATATCGGGGCAACCGATTAAATTTGTGGGGGTAGGGGAAAAAGTCGAAGCATTACAACCCTTTTATCCCGATCGCATGGCTTCCCGTATTCTGAGTATGGGGGATGTCTTAACTTTAGTCGAAAAAGCCCAAGAGGAGATTGATCTGTCAGATGTGGAACAGATGCAGTCAAAAATTCTAGAGGCGAAATTTGATTTTAATGACTTCCTGAAACAAATGCGCCTAATCAAGAATATGGGGTCATTTGGCAGCATTTTAAAGATGATTCCAGGGATGAATAAACTCAGTAATACGGACATTGAAAAGGGAGAAACTGAACTCAAAAAAACTGAGGCGATGATCAGTTCTATGACCCTACAAGAACGGAAAGACCCCGACTTATTAGCCCAGTCTCCCAGTCGTCGTCGTCGCATTGCTAAGGGTTCCGGTCATCCCGAAACAGAAGTAAGCAAACTGGTTAAGAATTTTACCCGAATGCGGACAATGATGCAGCAAATGGGACAAGGGGGAATGCCCGCTATGCCTGGAATGGGTGGCGGAATGCCTGGTATGGGCGGCGGAATGCCTGGTATGGGGGGAATGTTTGGTCAGGCCCCACCCCCAGGTTTTCGGGGTTACGGGGGCGGTGGTAAGGCGAAAAAACCCAAAAAAGCGAAGAAAAAGAAAGGGTTTGGCAATTTATAACTCTAGGGTGGGCATTGCTCACCCTACAAGAGCGATCGCACCATTAAAGATAAAATAAAGCTAAAAGCCCCCCAATGCACAGGGGGGAATAAGAAAAAATGTCACCAGGCGATCGCCATAGAATTAGTTAAAAGATAGTAAATTGTAGGTTGGGTTGAACGATAGTGAAACCCAACAAATAAAGGGGGAAGGAAAGGGAAGGGACAATGTTGGGTTTCGTCCCTCAACCCAACCTACAAGATCGGCGATCGCACTTTCCAAAGGGGGGAATAAGAAAAAATGCACCCTTTGAAAAGGTTAGTAATGTATTAGACATCTCCAATAACCCCGATTTTACCCTGATGATATAAGGGTTTGAGGTTAATTCTTGGAGATGTCTATTATGAATAAATACGACTCAACCCAACCTACGAAGGCGAGGCGATCACACTAGGAGAGCCATTAATTACCATAGAAAAACCATGGTAGAACATCAACACAAGCATGACCCAGACTACTTATAGCACCACCACCAGCAACTATGTTATAAGAACCAGCACAATTGTTTTCAGTAACTAAATCACCTTTTTTATCATAAATACACTGCCTTCCATCGGTTGCTCTATAATCGAACTTGTAAAAACAATGTGTTGGTTGGTAGTAGGTGAGGCTGTTGAAAGCAGAATCAAGTTGCGATCTATGTGGTGGACAGTCATTATTATAAATCTCATTTCTGTTATGATGCCGTCCAGGACCTTGACCCGGTAAAATGCCTTGCCATTCCCCACCTGTATTCCAGAAATGAGAAGCCGCTTCAACAAATCCCGCCGCCATCATGCTTCCCCCCACTACTATTGCTGCACAAATTTCCGGTTGTACAGCACAAAACATAATTGGTGCCACAGGAACTAAACCGTTAGGGTCTATTAAATTAACTGTACTATTTAAAACATACCGATATAAATTACTATCTCCTCCAGCAAAACCTATTGGATCTTCCCCAATAAACCGCCCTATTTCAGCATCATAATACCTTGCTCGATAATAATATAACCCTATCTCTTCATCAAATTCTCGTCCGGTAAACAGATAACGAGTCTCTACACTAGGATCGCTTTCAGCAATCACTTGACCAAAGGAATCATAGGTTAAATGATTGACTAATATGCCATTTTCATCCACTAAGTCCCGAATGGTTCCTAAATGATCCGTTAACATCCAGATAACATTACTATTGCTGTCTTCTTGTGCTAATACTTGATCAACTCCTGCACCATGTAAATAACGTTGACTTAAAATAGGTTCATTTTCCCCTGTTATTCCGTCATTATCCACAAATTCTAAGTGAACATCATCTCCGTTATAAACAAAATGGGTGACAACTCCTGCAACTTCATCTAAGGGGGTTGTATCTACTGTTTTGCTGATACGTCGATTAAACGCATCATAAACAAATTCGACGCGCTGTAGTTCATTTCCGTCACTATCCTTGTCAATGACTACTATTAGACGGTTACGATAATCCCAGGTAAATTCTTGGCTGTTTCCTGTGGCTATCTCTGTTTTACTGATTAAGTTACCTTCATTGTCGTAGTCGTAGTTATAAACCCCATCGGACAATAAACGGTTTGCTGTTCCTGTTTCATAGCCATTTTCGTGCAAACTGGAACTAATACGGTTGCCATTGGCATCATATTGATAGGTTTCGTCTGCAAAATTAGCATTACTACGCTCTGCACCAATTAGCTGATCTCTGTCATCATAAGTATAGTCTGTTACTCCATCAACATCGGTTATCTGGGTAATGCGACTGGAAGCATCATAACCATAATTGTAGAAAGCAACGTCATTTGTACCGTTATTATGACCTATATTGGTGAGACGATTTAAGTCATCATAATTGTAGTTTGTTTGGTTAACTAATTGAGTTCCAACTAAGTCACTATAACGACTAATTGAGGTATATTGTCCTAATGAATTGTAAGCAAAATTAACACTTTTGTCATTGACATTATTGCCGAATTGTGCTAATTCAATCAAGCGATTTAGGGCATCATAATTGTAGTTATTTGTGCCAGCTTCTACCCCATTAATTGTATCAATAACTGACAACATATTGCCTACATTATCGTAGGTGTAATTGAGAGTTACATGGGGAGTATTGGGGGTGTTTAAATTATCAGCAGTAATCAGGCGATCGCGGTTATCGTAAGTATAAGTAAGGGAACTATATTGATCCACAACTGAGGTTAAATTACTGACTGCATCGTAACTATAATTAATGACTTGATCTGTGTCTATCCAAGTTTCTTGAATCAGGCGATCGATGTCATCATATTCATATTCAATACGGCGATTATTACGATCAGTTTGTCCAATTAAATTATTAACTAAATCGTATTCATAGGTAGTTGTATTATTGAAAGGATCGGTTTCAGTTATTAAGCGATTTCTGGAATCATAGGTAAAAGTAGTTTTGTTGCTTAATCCCAATTCATCCGAACTAATAATGGCATTTGTACCTCCCTGACGAATAATAGCAATTTCCTGGGTTGTTAATGCCGTATCATAGATAAACAGGTTATCAATAACCCCAGTGAAAAGTTCGTTAATAAAGCCTGGATTGCGACCTATTTCAATAAAATTGTAACCTTCTCCTAAAGTTCCAAGTTCAGTAAAAACTTGATCATCAACATAGAGAGTTACTGTAGAAGCAGACTGGTTATAAACCACTGCAACAAATGTCCATTCTCCTAAGTCAACTGGTTCAAATCCTACAACCTGGCCTGAACCTGAAAAAGCTGACCACCCTAACCCACCACTTCGATGATCAATGGTCAGTGTTCTGTCAAAATCACCATTATCATGAGAAATGATAGTGTTTTTGTTACTAGCATTCAAGCCATTAGCTTTGACCCACGCACCTATAGTTAATTGAGGATGAATAGAAGGATTAATGTTAATATCTGCTCGAATATAATCATTAATACCGTCAAATTGATAGGCTTGTCCTTCATAGCCTTCTGTTAGAGTTGCGCCTACAACATTCCCGTTTTTATTGTTACCACTGACATCATTAGCATTGCCTTCAAAGGGATAGAAAGCTAGTAAATCTGCAGCGATTACTGAAGCATTTTCATTTACTTCAATCAAATTATTGTCTAGATCATAATCAAATCGAGTAATTATCTCTTCTGGATCGATTGTTTGAATAAGACGATAACGATCATCATAAATATTTTGGGTTTCGTTGCCTAATGGATCAACAACTGACAAGAGATTACCAATAGAATCATAAGTAAAGGTTGTTATTTGATTGAGGGAATCGGTTGTCTTAGTCAGGCGATTTAAGACATCATATTCATTGGTAATAATGCTACTTTCTGGGTCGGTTGTAGTTAAAAGATTTCCATCAGCATCATAGGTATAAGTAGTAATAGGAGAAGTTAATGGACCATTACCATCAGGATCAGCTTCTGTGATAGAAATGAGACGATTTAACGCATCATATTCAAACTCAGTACGGTTGCCATTTTCATCAATAATTGCTGTTTGATTGCCTACGGTATCATATTCAAATTGTTGGGTTGCTTCGTCGTTTGTTCCTACTGCATAGGTCATAGAAATAAGACGACCAAAAGCATCATAATCATTATCAGTAACACGACCCAAAGCATCAGTAATAGTATCAACTAAACCGTTAGCAGTATAGGTAAATTGAGTGATGAGATCGTCATCTCCTCCTACTTCTCCAATAACTTCAGTGATGGAGAGAACATTACCATTATTCGGGTCAATATTGTAGAGAGTTTGGTGATCTAATCCATCAATATAACTGGTTAATTGGTTAAAGGTTGGGTCATAAGTATATTGTTGATAAGGGTTGCTACCACCAAAAATTACATAAGTTTGACCCGCGTTATTACGACCAAAAGGATCGTCATTACTACGACCGGGATCGGCATCCAAAGCCCCAATAATCAAGTCATCAATACCATCCCCATTAATATCTCCACCACCACTGACAGACCTTCCAGAAAGATCAAATAGCTCGATCCCATTGATAGTAAATCCATTAGTGCCATCAAGGGAAAATACATCAAAATTGGCATTAAATCCATTGCCACTGCCGAAGATAACATAAGTTTGTCCCGCTAGCGTAACACCATTGGCATTAACAAAATCATCCCCCAGAATCAAGTCATCGATACCATCCTCATTGATATCTCCTGCGCCACTAACAACCCTTGTTCCGCGAGTCATAAATCCATTTGTACCATCAAGGGAAGATAAATCAAAGGTGGCACTAAACCCATTGCTATTGCCAAAGATGACATAAGTTTTGAAGTCGTTTGCAATAATCAAGTCATCAATGTCATCCCCATTAACATCCCCCACATTCTTAACAATATCGTATGAGGAATTACCTGTTCCGTTGATGATAAATCCATTTGTGCCGTCAAGGGAAGATACATTAAAATTGCTACTAAATCCATTGCTGCTACCGAAAATCACATAGGTCGGATCGTCATAATCATAATTACCAATAATTAAGTCATCAATACCATCATTGTTGATATCTCCTGCACCACTGACAGAGGTAATGGAGGTATTAAAGCCAAAATCTCCGTTGATGATGAATCCATTTGTGCCATCAAAAGAAGATAAATCAAAGGTTGCATTGAATCCATTTCTACTACCCAAGATGACATAAGCTTCATTGTTATTTCCAAAAATCAAGTCGTCAATGCCATCATTGTTAATATCTCCTGCACCACTGAAATGTTGTAAATTGTTATCTGGATCGACTCCGTTAATAATGAATCCGTTTGTGCCGTCCAGAGAAGATACATTAAAATTGGCATTAAATCCATTGCGACTACCAAAAATCACATAACCTTTACCTCGACGACCATTACCATAAGGATCACCAATAATTAAGTCATCAATACCATCACCATTGATGTCTCCTGCACTCGTGACTATCCATTCAGGGCCGCCATCCATATCATTCTTGATAGTAAAACCATTTGTGCCGTCAAGGGATGATAAATCCAAATTAGCACTAAATCCATTATTACTGCCAAAGACGACATAACTTTCTCCTGACACATCAGCAATACTGCGGTAATAATCAAAAAAAGTACCAATCAATAAATCATCGATGCCATCTCCATTAACATCTCCTGCAATACTGACAGACCATCCTGACCCGTCATTTTCATTGATTCCATTGATAATAAATCCATTTCCCCCATTCAGATCACTTAGGTTAAAATAACCTGTCGTGCGAATATTATTACCGATAGAAACTGAGTCCAAGACTCTGATGACATTCCCTCGCTGATCATATTCAAAGTCAGTGGTGTTACCTCTTCCATCTATGCTACGAGTAATTAAATTTTCTTCATTTCTTTCTATTGATGGTAAAACACCCACTTCATCTGATGCAGATACCAGTTGTCCTGCTTGATCGAGGAGAGTTCTTCTGATATTGCCATTAGCATCCCTATAAACCGACTCAACTGCCCCTAAACGGAAGGCTGAAGGTGCAGAAAAAAGATTAGTGGTTTGATTCGGTTGATATAATCCTTGTACCTGTACGGGATCAAAATCTAACTGAGATCCATCTTTGAGAATGGCCCGATCTGCTCTTCCTGCAAAGTCATAGAATGTCTGTTCATAGTTACCCCGTTTGTCCGTTTCTGCTGTCATATGGCGATCGCCGTCATATTCCCAAGTGCGAGAGGTACCATCAGGATCAGTAATACTGGTAAGATTTCCAGCAGCATCATACTCTAATACTGTCTCACGATTAGCCGGATCAGTAATCTTAGTAACTAGACCATTTGCGTAGGTAAAAGTGGTTTGTAAACCTACAGGATCGATAATAGTGGTAATATTCCCCTGACTGTTGTAGAGGTATTCAGTAGTGTTTCCATTGCGATCGCTGATACCAGCAATTTTATTATCTGCGTTGAAGGTATAAACCATCTGATCCGTCATAGTGCGTCGAAATGTGCCATCTGCCAACTTTTCCAACACCGAAAAATCCCCTGGAGGCGAGTCATAACCGCCTTCTGGTAAGGCTTCAAATAATAATTCTCCACCGTCTCCATCGATGATTAACACCGAGCCATCCGTATTTTCGACGATTTCCACCAAACCAGACAAACCCCAGCCATTGCCGAAAATACTGCCAATACTGTTGACATGGATGATGTCCCCTGTTTGGCTGCTAGTGGAACCATTGACAGCATTGTTGTTATTTAGTTGTAATAATCCCGTGGTCAGTTGATAATCATAACGCCCTGATGCTAATCCTCGCATATCTGCTTGTAAGGCAGCGTCAACAGGGCCATTCCCTGTGGGAACTGACCAATAATTACGCCCTCCTGCTACTTGATACTCAAAGTCTCCTTGTTGAATAGTTAACTCAGCCATGAGTCGAGGAACACTACGAGGATTAGCATTGGCAGTTATATTACTATAGCCAAAGTGTACAATGGGGCGGGGATCGGCTCTTTGTGAGTCATAAGTCAAGCTTAACCCACGATTAACCCCTAATGATTGATAAGACACGAGATCATGAGTTTCGATGACTGTCCCAGAGTGCAGTTCAACTTCTGAAGTTGCTGCTTCTCTTGCGCTACATTCAAGACATTGTTGATCTTGATTCCGAGGGTTATCATCAGCATTTTCAGGGTTTCCTGCGGGTGGAGCAAAGAAATGCCAACTACTGTTACGAATACCTCCGTCTATGGTTTCGATAACGTTTCCATTAGCATTGACTCGTCCTGTTCCCACATTATCAAATAACCCCGTTTCAGGATTAATTGACCATAAGTCCATTTCTGTTCCTGGTTCATATCCCGCTAAATTCGGCAATGATAAGGGTGCAGGGGTATTAAAGACCATTTCTCCTGGTTGTATCGTCACCACAAGGTCTGGCATTAAGTTTGCGGGTAATGCAGCAGGGGTTAACTCTCTTGTTACTTCAGTAATGCTTAAGGTTTCAGTATAGAGATCACCTTCTGGGGTTTCTATACTTCCTGCGGCCACGAAAACGGAAGCATTAGGGATATTATCAGTGGTTACTAACGTATTAACATTAGGATCAATAGTAACAGCATTGGCCATATCAATGGGTGGCAAATAAATGGGACGAGAAATAACATTATTTACCCCAGTTATTGGATCTCTTTCTAAGAGTAACGGTAATTTTTCCGCAATGAAAGGATAGGTAACATCTCCTGTTATAGTTTCCCCTCGTACTTTCAATGTATCACTCGGTAACTCTCCTGGACTCTCAATAATAAATTCCCCATTAGCATTAGTAACAGTCTGTAAGTTTCCTAACTCAATAACCACACCTTCTAAGGGATCTTGATCCGTATTTTGAATGACTCCAGAAATGCGGGTGGTAGTAACAGGATCAGCAACAACTTCTAACAAAAAGTCTTTAGTTGTTTCGGTTTGTCCTTCAAGTGCAGTCACTGTAAATTGATAACTGCCTATTTCTTGCTCATTGGGATTAAAAACTAATCTGTTATTAGCTTCCAACATTCCCGTAGGAAGAGTTTGTTCACTGGATAATAAATAAGTGGGTGTAGTGTTTTCAGTAAAAATAGTCGATAAATCAATTTCTAACCTTTCTCCTGGCATTACAGTTAAGTTTTCAATCTGATTGACTCCAGGAAGAAATTGTGCTAAATGTTCTATGATTTGATTTCCCGTTGTTCTTTCAGCATCTTCTCCTAACAATACATCGGCATTTTGTTGCAGGAAAATGTTCAAAAGATCAGCATCATCTCCAAAACTTCCATAAAGGCCTAATAATGTATAATCAGAAGTTTCTACTGTTCCATTGCCATCAAGATCAAATAAGGTATCTTGGGAAGAAGTTAGATAATTAGTTAATAAGTCTCCTGTGTTTCTCGTTGCTCCTTCTCCTAACAAAACATCAGCATTATTAGTTAATAAAACATTGAATAAATTTGGATCATTGCCAAAACTCGCATATAAACTAATTAAAGTATAATCTGATGGCTCTAACTTATCATTCCCATCTATATCTAGGTTTATTGCCTCATTATTACTAAATAAGAGCAGATTTTCTTCTAATCTTTCTTCTTGACTATTATTTAACTGTTGTCCCCTTTGTTCCGGGAAATTAAATATATTATTTTCAGTTTCAGGTGTTAGTAGATTTGTTGTTCCTAAGAGATTTAGTTGAGAATAACCAATATCCATTTGATTGTTTTGTATAATTTTCCAAGTTATTTTATTTATACTATTTTTGACAATAATTTTCTATTTAGAAAATATAAAATATACTGATCGCCTTTAATCAATTTAAATTGTAGGTTGGGTTGACGAAGGAAACCCAACAAATCAAGAGTTTTCTGTTGGGTTTCGCAGTTAGATCAGGTTAGTAATACATTCCCAATAAGTGTGGCTCAACCAAACCTACGAGGCTTGTAAGGGCAATTCATGAATTGCCCTTACAAGATAAATTACAGAAATAGCCTAATTGAAGCATTTAACTAACACGGAAACGATAGTCACTCAAATTGTTACTATAGCTATCTAATAACAAGAAATAAGTGCCATCTCCGGGTAAAATTGTATCCAAGCCAAACCCAAAATTACCAGAGGTAATAA
>NZ_JAYGHQ010000010.1:0-195944 GCF_034931425.1 Crocosphaera sp. XPORK-15E | reverse complement strand
CTAGTTAAGAATCTACGAAGCAAGAATCCACTCACTTCAGGGAGTGGAGTGTCAAATCTCAATTGTAAATACCAGATAAATTATTGTGGGCTTTTCTTTTCATTCCCAAAAACAATGTTGTCATACCCACGCTAGGGCCGGTGTTTGGTCAACTCCTCATGGCCTGGTAGAAACCCCAAAATTTATGCCTGTGGGAACCCTCGCAACGGTGAAAGGCCTAACTCCCGCCCAACTGCAAACTACGGGCGCACAGATGATTTTAGCTAATACCTATCACCTTCATCTCCAACCAGGTGAAGCTATTATCAAAGCTGCCGGGGGACTTCATGGGTTTATGGGATGGCAGGGCCCCATTTTAACTGATTCTGGGGGCTTTCAAGTGTTTAGCTTGAGTGAATTGCGGCAAATTCGAGAACTGGGTGTCACTTTCCGTTCGCCGAGGGATGGCCGTATTATTGAATTAACCCCGGAACGTTCGATACAGATTCAAAATGATCTGGGGGCCGATGTGATTATGGCTTTTGATGAATGTCCCCCAGGTAATGCTGACTATGCTACTGTGGCCGCGGCTACTGATCGCACCTATCGTTGGTTGGAACGCTGTATTAATGCCCATCAAAGACCCCAGGAGCAAGCTTTATTTGGTATTGTTCAAGGGGGGATTTATCCTGAGTTACGTTGTAAGGCTGTATCAGGGTTGATCGAATTTGATTTACCTGGTTATGCTATTGGAGGGGTTAGTGTGGGGGAAGAACCGGCCAAAGTACGGGAAATTGTTACATTAACGGCCCCTTTGCTTCCTGCTGCTAAACCTCGCTATTTAATGGGGGTGGGAACTTATAAGGAAATGGTGATGGCGATCGCTGCAGGGGTCGATTTGTTTGATTGTGTGATTCCTACTCGTTTTGGCCGTCACGGGACTGCTTTAGTGGCCGGAGAGCGTTGGAACCTCAAAAATGCCCAATTTAGAGAGGATTTGACTCCCCTTGACCCGGACTGTCCTTGTTATACTTGTCAAACCTTTAGTCGTGCCTATCTTAATCATTTAGTGCGATCGCAGGAAATGCTCGGTTATATCCTGTTATCTTTACACAATATTACGGAATTAGTGCGGTTTACCCAACGCATTCGAGCAGCAATTTTAGGCGATCGCTTTACGACGGAATTTGCTCAATGGTTGAATTAAATTCACTAATATATTACCACAAAATCTCCCTTAAATCTAAAATAAACCCAGGCAAAATATCATCTTCTGATAGGGTCTGAGGTTGGTTTAAAATCTCTACTTCATAACCCAATCTATATATTTCTACTGTTTTTATTGATGGGGAGATTAACCAACCCAATTTAACTCCATTATCTAAATATTCTTTCATCTTTAATTGTAAGTCAGAGTATCTTTGATTTTTCATGTCACTGGGACTTACTAATTCAATAACAAAATCAGGCGCAATAGGAGGAAAACCTTGTTTTTGTTTAAGAGTCAAAGCATTCCAGCGTTCTAATTTAATCCAGCTAACATCAGGACTTCTTCTAGCACCATTTGGTAAGATAAATACGGTAGAAGAATCAAAAGCTTCTCCTGTACCGTCCTGATCTGTCCAGACTCCTATCTGTTGTGTTAAACGACGATTTTTTCTCCCTGCTTCACCACCAGTAGGACTCATAATAATTAATTCTCCTTCTTTAGTTAACTCCATTCTTGCCAGTTGTTCAGCAGAGGCAAGCTGATCAAATTGTTCTGGAGTGACTTTAAATCCTTTGGGAATGGTAATGGTTTCCATCTACTTAGTAATAGTTATTATTTTTAATGGCTACTTTACTATTTCAACTTTTATTATATAGTATTCAACGGATATAAATTGACAGCATCCCTGAATCTTCAACTTGTAAAGGCATAAAAGTTATTCGCCAAACCGATAACCCTTGCCATAAACAGTGTGAATTAAGGGGCCTTCTTCTTCAATTTTGCGTCTTAATAAACGAATTAAGGCCGCTAAAACATTACTATTAGGTTGTTCTTGTTCTGTCCATAAATGCTGATAAATTTGTTCATGGGTCAAAAGTTGGCCAGGATGTTGCATAAAATAGGTTAATAGTTTAACTTCTTTATCAGAAAGGTTCATCATTCTTCCCTGACGATAGGCTATTTGATTATCCCGATCTAATTCTAAATCTGCTACCTTTAATTTACTGGTTGTAGTCGTTTCAAAACCAGGTGAACGACGTAACAAAGCGCGAACCCTGGCCATTAATTCCCGTAATTCAAAGGGTTTAATTAAATAATCATCGGCCCCGGCATCTAGTCCAACTACTCGATCATCTAGGGTATCTTTTGCTGTCAGGAAAAGCACTGGGGTTGTGTTTCCTTGCGATCGCAATGCTTGACAAATTTCTAGGCCTGACTTACCAGGTAACATCCAATCTAAGATTAACAAATCGTAGGCATTTTGCAAAGCTAATTCATAGCCTTTTTTGCCATTATCTGCCACATCTACTTCATAGCCTTCACGGGATAAAATATGATAGAGGGGTTCAGTTAATTCCGCTTCGTCGTCTACTAAAAGAATTTTCATTATAATGATAAATCAATAACGTACAACCGATTACTTGTAGGGACATAATACCATTATGTCCTTCATTAAAAGTGAAGGGTTTAACAGTGTTAAACCCTTACAATATTTATGATAATTTGTAGGGGCATAATACCATTATGCCCTGTGGTTTATGCCCTTTGGTTAGTGCATTAAATAAACCTAAAGAAATCAGGAAGATGCAACATATATATTTTACAATCGACCGTGAACGATATCGGTATAGAGATTGAGAAAAGTACATTTGTCAAAGAAGCATAACCAAAGCAATCTAATCTCACCACATAATCGTATATGCTGGCCTTTGATTGCTTAGCTAAATCTATATTCTTCAGATAAGTTTGCATAGCCTATTCAGGATTAATTTATGGACAGTACATTAACCTCTCAATTCAATAGCCCGAACATTAAAGTCGAAGACGATCGCACAGGGATGAGTAAAGAAACCCTAAAGCGGGCATTTCTCGACCATCTTTTCTACATTCAAGGCATTGATCGTTCAGAAGCCTCCCTTCATGATTATTATATTGCCCTTTCCTATACTGTCCGCGATCGCCTACTCCATCGCTTCTTAAAAACAGTAGACACCTATAAGAAAGAAAAAGTCAAACTTGTTTCTTATTTCTCCGCTGAATTTCTCATGGGTCGTCATCTAGGTAATAATTTAGTAAACCTGGGACTTTATGACAGAATCAAAGAGGTAGTCCAAGAGTTAGGGCTTGACTTTGATGAGATTATTGAACAAGAACCAGATCCAGGGTTAGGAAACGGGGGTTTAGGGCGTTTAGCAGCTTGTTTCTTGGATTCTCTGGCATCCTTAGCCATTCCTGCTATTGGTTACGGCATTCGCTACGAATTCGGGATTTTCCATCAAATGATCAAAGATGGTTGGCAAGTAGAAATTCCCGACAACTGGTTAAGATTTGATAACCCTTGGGAATTAGCCCGTCCTGACGACGCGGTTGAGGTAAAATTAGGGGGTCATACAGAGACTATCCATGATGAACACGGCAATGTCAAAACCGTTTGGATAGCTGATCGTAGCATTCTAGCCATTCCTTATGATACTCCGGTTCCTGGTTACAAAACCAATACAGTGAACCCCTTAAGACTATGGAAAGCCGAAGCGAGTGAAGCCTTTAACTTTGAAGCCTTCAACGCGGGAAATTATGATCACGCAGTAGCCGAAAAAATGGATGCAGAAACCATTTCCAAGGTTCTCTATCCCAATGATAATACTCCTGCGGGACGACAACTGCGCTTAGCCCAACAATACTTCTTTGTCTCTGCATCTCTACAAGACTTAATACGCATTCATTTACGGACTCATGATAGTTTAGACGACTTCAATGAGAAGGTAGCCGTACAACTCAACGATACCCACCCAGCAGTAGCGGTAGCTGAGTTAATGCGCTTATTAATCGATAAACACAATTATGATTGGGACAAAGCCTGGGATATTACGAAAAAGACCCTCGCCTATACCAATCATACCCTAATGCCAGAGGCCCTAGAACGCTGGTCTGTAGATCTATTTAGTCGTCTTCTGCCTCGACATTTAGAGATTATCTATAAAATTAACCATAGTTTTCTCGAAGATGTCAAAACTTGGTTTCCCAACGATGAAGATTTAGTCACGAATCTTTCTTTAATTGAAGGATGGGAAGACAAACGCATTCGGATGGCAAATTTAGCTTGTGTGGGTTCCCACGCTATTAATGGGGTTGCCGCCTTACATACGGAACTCTTGAAAAAAGACACCCTCAAACATTTTGCTAAACTTTGGCCTGAGAAGTTTTACAATAAAACCAATGGAGTAACGCCTCGTCGTTGGATCTTATTAAGTAACCCCGCATTATCAGCTTTAGTGACTGAAAAAATTGGGGATGGTTGGTTAAAGAATCTCGATGAAATGCGGAAAATTGAAGCTTTCATTGAAGATCCAGATTTCCGTCACCGTTGGCGAGAAATTAAACAAGAAAATAAGCGCAGTTTAGCCGCTTACATCCTCAAAAGCCGCAACATTCAAGTTGATCCTAATTCTCTGTTTGATGTGCAAGTAAAGCGCATCCATGAATACAAACGGCAACATTTGGCTGTCTTACATATCATCAGCCTCTACAACCATATTAAGCGCAATCCTGATTTAGATATTTTGCCCCGTACCTTTATTTTTGGTGGTAAAGCGGCCCCTGGTTATTTTATGGCTAAATTGATTATTAAATTAATCAATGCTGTTGGTGAAGTGGTTAATAAAGATCCTGATGTTCGGGGACGTTTAAAAGTGGTATTCTTGCCTAACTTTAACGTTTCTATGGGTCAAAAGATTTATCCTGCTGCGGATCTTTCTGAACAGGTTTCTACTGCCGGAAAAGAAGCATCTGGAACCGGGAATATGAAGTTTGCCATGAATGGGGCCTTAACTATTGGTACCTTAGATGGGGCAAATATTGAGATTCGGGAAGAAGCAGGCCCTGAGAATTTCTTCCTCTTTGGGTTAACTGCTGAAGAAGTTTATACCATGAAGGCCTTCATGGTATAATCCTAGCGAATATTACAACCGTAATAGTGATTTACAAGGGGTCATTGATCGCATTGCTAACGGTTACTTTAATTATGGGGATCAAAATCTGTTTAAGCCCATTGTTGATCATCTTTTGTATGATGATCCCTATATGTTAATGGCAGACTACCAAGGTTATATTGACTGTCAAGAAGCGGTAAGTCAAGCCTATCGGGATCAGGATAAATGGACGAGAATGTCCATTCTTAATTCCGCCAGAATGGGTAAGTTTTCTTCTGACCGAACCATTGCTGAATACTGTCGAGAAATTTGGAATGTTCAGCCAGTAACTATCAACATTGAGGAATATAATCCTGCTAAAATCTAAGCAGATTATGGCATTTCGTAAAGGTTAAATGTTCGGGGGCTTAATGTTATTAAGCCCCTACGTTTATATAAATTAAAATAGGATGCTCTTAAAGTTCCGCTTCTGATGTTTGAATGATTTGGCATGACTAAAGGGGTTTCTGTTCCATCTTTAAGTGGTCGGACATAAATAAGCGTAGGGTGGGCATTGCCCACCAAAAGGCTAAAACGCTGATCTAGAGATTATTGTGGGAATGGGAAGTCATTGGGGTTTAAATAGGTTGGATTAGAGCATATATTCTCATCTTGCCACTAAATAAATTAATTAAACACAAATTTATGATGGTTGGGTTTCATCCTTCAACCCAACCTACGAGATAGGCGATCGCACTGGCGGAAAAGAAGCATCTGGAACCGGGAATATGAAGTTTGCCATGAATGGGGCCTTAACTATTGGTACCTTAGATGGGGCAAATATTGAGATTCGGGAAGAAGCAGGCCCTGAGAATTTCTTCCTCTTTGGGTTAACTGCTGAAGAAGTTTATACCATGAAGGCCTTCATGGTATAATCCTAGCGAATATTACAACCGTAATAGTGATTTACAAGGGGTCATTGATCGCATTGCTAACGGTTACTTTAATTATGGAGATCAAAATCTGTTTAAGCCCATTGTTGATCATCTTTTGTATGATGATCTCTATATGTTAATGGCAGATTACCAAGCTTATATTGACTGTCAAGAAGCGGTAAGTCAAGCCTATCGAGATCAGGATAAATGGACGAGAATGTCCATTCTTAATTCCGCCAGAATGGGTAAGTTTTCTTCTGACCGAACCATTGCTGAATACTGTCGAGAAATTTGGAATGTTCAGCCAGTAACTATCAACATTGAGGAATATAATCCCGCTAAGTTCTAATTAAAAAACAGTCGAAATAAGGGGTTAGAAAATATAATTTCTAGCCCTTCTATTTATCTTGAAATCATTTGGTTATGCTATATCTCACCAACGCCCTTTTATCAACTTTTCTGCACGCAAACCCTCGTATCATCTGCTTTGGTAATAGAGAAAGCATCAAACTCTCTTCCGCTCATCTCACCTCTTACGGTTACTTGATCGCCCACTGATAGGTGACGGGTTGTGTTGTCACCGCAGACATCATAACTATCGACGGTGATTTTGCGATCGGTGGTTTCTAATCGAAATCCATCCTCCCAAACTTGCTGAATTCTGCCTGTTAAGGAAGACTCTCGATTTTGGGCGATTAAAGAGGAAATAGGGAAGATAAGAACACCCAGAAAAAAGAAACTGGCAAGGACTCGCTTCATATTTGTACTCCTTCGATTATAGTAAAAAAATTTCACCCAACGATCCTAACACGACTCAGTAAACAATATATTTGGGTATTCCAAGATACACAAATATATTGCGTTTGTCGGACTAATGTCTAACTCAGGTAGATCAACGTTTTGGGTTAAAATGGTACCCAGAAACTTTCCATCTCAACAAATCGCGCTAATGCTTCTTGTTTTAGAGTTGATTATTTAAGGAGTCAGAAACTCAATGCTCACAACTTTCCTGATACTTGCTCAAGCGAATGCTGTCGTCACTGCTCAATGGAATTTGTCGGTGGGGATTATTATGATCTTCGCCAACTTATTTGCTTTTATTGTTGGCTATTTTGCCATTCAAAATACTGGTGCAGGCCCTGACTTACCTTTGCCTCAACTGGCTTCCCGGAAAAAATTTGGATTACCAGAATTATTGGCAACGGCTAGTTTTGGTCATATTCTCGGAGCCGGAATTATTTTAGGCTTATCGAATTCTGGCCTTCTCTAAGATTGTCAATGGACAATAGTTAATAGTTTATTCTATTTTGACCCTTGACATCGAACTGAGGTTGACAAGATCTCGTCGCCAAACCTTACCAATAGATTTTGGTAAGGTTTTAATATCAATAACTTTTCGAGTTTTCATGTCATAAGTTGTGTAAGTTGTCTCTGCTTTTTCTAAAGAAATATCCACCACAGTTAAACTTTTTTGCGGTGCTAAATTACTATTTAAAAGTTTACGGGGCCCTCCGCCTAACGCCCCAGTATGAAGTAATTCTAATTGACCTTTTTTCCCTGGATAATAAGCATGATGATGACCACTTACATAGGTATGAACATCATATTTTTCTAATAGGGTTTGTAATTTTTCTCCCTCATACATAAAGTTTCCCCCATCATTTCTCCCTACTGCCACAGGATACAAAGGAAGATGACCAATAGCTAAGCGTAATTTCGCTTGTTTGGCCTCTAAACTGCTTAAACTTTGTTCAACCCAAGTTAATTGTTCAGGCGAAATAATATGAGTAGAAGCATCCCAAACCAAATAAAAAATATCCTGTTGCTTAAAGGTATAATAAAAAGGAAAATTCCCTCGATCAATAAAGTTTAAACCTGGATTATGATTAGGATCATTCCAATAAACGGAAGCCAGATCCCGTTCTGATTTAAACGTCAATTTTCCTTGACTAATTGACCCTGAACCATCATGATTACCAATGGTAAACCCCAAGGGAATTTTGGCCTGACGTAAGGGTGCGGCAATATGGTCATCAAAGGCTGACCACATGGCTTGAATTTGGCCCTGGGTAAGCGATCGCTTTTGGCCAGCAATCATATCGCCTCCACATAAGACTAAATCAGGTTGCCACCCCGGAATTAAGGCGATCGCCTGGTCAACTTCTGGTTCATAAGTAGTTGATCCATACTGACTATTAAGATCGCTAATTACCACAATTCTTACCTGGCCTTTCAGGGGGGCAAAAAGTCCATCAGGGGCCACAGCAACAGGTTGAGAAACTGGGGGCGTTTGGGGTGCGATCGCAGATTCCGGTTGAGGGTTAAGATTCTGATTACGACTGAAAACTTGATGGGTAATGGTGGCCATTCCCACCCCCAAAAATCCCCCCGTGATCATTAAAAATTGACGACGCTTATAAGCCATATTTTTCTTAAAAAATCAATTAACCAATTATTTTGACTTCTGCCCGTGCTAAAGCAACGGGGATTCTAAGCGGATGCTACGCAACGGGATAAATCGACGTTGCTTTGCGTCTTTTTAGCTGACCAGAATTTTAACTTCTGGGGACGAGTCAAAACGCCCCTAGACACTCGACTTAAATCAAAACTAAGTGTTGTGGTTACTTTTCGGATCATGTTAGCAGCCCCATTAGCATCAGCATTAATATACTGATTTTGAGCAGTCCGATACAATCCTCTTTTCGTTCTTTTTCCTGATGGTTGCCACCCGTCGGGTTTCTCACCATATTTAGGTAGCTCATCATTGTCTAAAAAAGAACTTTTCGAGGTATAACTTTCCTCTGTTTCAATAAACTTAACGCCGTACTGTTCACACAATTGTCTAATGCGTTCTTTGAGTTTGGCTGTCGGAATTGAAACAAAAGATTGATTGTTCTTTTTGCCCAAATTACTGTCCTTCTTTTGTTCTTTGTTCCATCCAAAAACAATCACTCCAATTTGATACTCAAGACAGTGACTAATAACAAGTCTCGCTGCTTTGTTCACGGCATCTCTCATTTGTCGGTTACGCTTTTCTGTGATTTTAGCAAGTTTAGTTGACCAAAATCCTTGAGGTTTTCCTTCTTTGAGAGTAGCCACCTGTTTGTTGTGCCAACGATTAACAGACTTTGGTGGCTGAGGCTTATTGGTCAACTCTCCCTTTCTATACTTTTTATTCAACTCTTTGAATGATTTAAAGGACTCAGCAACGCTTCTAAGTATTTGCTGTGCTGCCTGAGAGTATAAAACTTGATAATGCTTGTTGTTTTTATACTCTTTATCTAAATCAAACTTCCCAATAATTTTATAGGTTTTAAAATAAAGTTGACGAGCATAATAAATTCCACAGTTAGTCAGTTTATGAGACTCAGAACCAATAAACTCAAGGATAGCCTTTAGCTGTTTGTCTGGACTAATTAAACTTTGCTGGCATCCATACATTGTATTTTTACCGTTCGGCTGACGCTCACGGAAGCCTCCTGGTGTTATACTATCATAAATGCACTAACAATATATGTATGAAGACTAAATCATTAACAATTCGTTTATCTGAACGCAGAAGGAATAAGTTGTATTTATATGCTGCTGAGAAAGACAAAACCATAACAGCACTTATCGAAGACTGGATTGATAGTCTAAAATTAAAAGAAGAAAAGGATACGACGGGTTAAAACCCGTCGTATCCTTTTCATCCATCGCTTAAAAGACGATGGCTGAAATGCTCCCGCGTTATTTCGGTAAGTCTGACAAGTCAAGATTAAAATCTTATTGTATAGGTTAAAATAGAATCGAAGAAAATCGTTAATCGTCTTAACTTCCTATGACGGGTGTAATCACAGTAGAAAAGCAAAAATTAGAAAATCCTCCCCTAGAAATTCATTATCTTGGCGATCGCGCTTTACGACAACCTGCGAAGCGCATTGCTAAAGTAGATGACTCCGTGCGCCAATTAGCCAAAGAAATGCTCCAAACCATGTATAGTTCTAGTGGTATTGGTTTAGCTGCCCCCCAAGTGGCGATTAATAAACAATTAATTGTCATTGACTGTGAACCCGATAATCCGGCCAACCCGCCCTTAATTTTAATCAACCCGACGATTACTCGTGCTTCTCAAGACCTTTGTGTGGTAGAAGAAGGATGTCTTAGTATTCCTGGGGTTTATTTAGATGTAACCCGTCCCAAAATCATTGAAGTCACCTTTAAAGATGAACAGGGTAAACCTCGCAAAATAGAAGCGACAGAGTTATTAGCGCGGGTAATTCAACATGAAATGGATCACCTCAATGGTGTTATGTTTGTAGATCGAGTGGATAATGATCTGGCCTTAACGGAAAAACTTCGAGAACAGGGGTTTTCCAGAGGGGCAGTCAAACCCGTAAAATGAGAACATTTGTGAGCAAATAAGGAGTAACATTTGTGACCCCCAAAAGTGGCGTATTATTATTAGGGTCTTGTATTACGGCGATCGCGGCTGTGGGTTCTGTCTTTGAATTGTCCTCAGGAACCCCCGAATTGGGCAATATGACTACAGGTATCATTTTAGCCCTGAGCATCCCCTTAACGGTCTTATTTTTCGTGGTAGCTGTTAAAGATACCAGGGCAAACATGAAATAACTAGGGGTGGCTTCTGTATCTTCTGGCATAGCGTAAGCGGCGCCAACGGGATAACATCCGTAAACTGATCAAATAGGTTCCCATAGAGGCAATTACCCCGACAATAAAACAGCCAAAAAACAGAGTGACCATAAAATAAAGCCCTGATTCTTGTAACATTGACCAAGATTGCCAGTTTTGCGGTAAATTGGGCTGAGGGTTTGTTCTGCCTAGCCCCAATAATAATTCCCCTACCTTATAATTAAAGGCGAAGATCGGCACATAGGTTAAAGGGTTGCTCACCCAGGTTCCCGCAGCAGCCGCTAATTTATGACCCCGAAAGATTACTGCGAGTAAGACTCCAATGAGAGTTTGCAGTCCAAGCAGAGGAAAGCAGCCCGCAAATACCCCAAAGGCTAACCCCCGCGAAATCGATTTTGGTGTACCTCGCAAACGTCCAAACCGCAAGTATAGATAACGCCATTGTCGTTTCCATCGAGAGTAGGGACGTTGAGATAAGCGAGTCTGAGATGATTTCTTCGTTTTTATGATTACTGCTGTGGGGGAACGGCCAGAAGGCGCATTATGAGTCATTCTGCTGCATCAAAGGAATCACTGTTCTTCTATCCTATCAGTCCTTTTTCGGATCAATGACATCTTTTTGGCAGACGGCTCCTGTATTTAGGATAAAAATGTATAATAAGTTACAAGATTTGACCTAGTTGGTTATGTTAATAATGGGGACATAATATATTATGTCCCTACTTTAATTAATTAATCTGATTGAATGTTAATTAATTAGAAAAGTGATCAATTATTTTAATCACTGTTTTATCTCCTAGCTTATCAACTTTATTGATAAGATCAGCAAAAGATTTGAATTCTCCTTTAGTTTCTCGTGCTTTAATGATGTTGCTAATAATTTTACTTTTGTTAGCAAAATTAACTCTAATCAGTTCAGAAGTTAATTTTTCTAGGCTAAAAGTATTGAAAGCTTGTAATGCTTCAACAGTTTTATGAATATTTTTTTGAATTTCTTTTATTTGATTTTTAAGATCATCTATTTGATTTTGATGATCTTGTTTTAACTCATTGATTCTGATTTCTGATCTCATTTCAATATTAGTTAAACGAGATTCTAAATTGAACAATCTTTGAGATTCAGTATCTATAATTGGTGGTGCTGGTGTTGATGGTGATCTGAGGATTTCTATCTGTTTTTTGATAGCATCTTCTTTGTCATTTTCCATGATGAAAGCACCGATCATCTCACCTTTTCTGGGATCAATTTCTCTTGCTCTAACAGCAGCATAATATTCAAAATATCCAGAAAAAACCTCATAAGATTCTAAGTCTGTTTTTTCGAGAATAATAGGATTAATAATTCCTTCTGCGTCTAAAATTGCCTGAGATGCTTTTTCAATATCCTCCTCATTAAAATTTGAGCGCGGAACTGATGAATTGATTCTTTTTACAGACACAAGTGAGGTAAGTAATTTCATTGTTTTTCTCCTATTTTTTCTAAGACTTCCATTGCAAGTAATTCAAATTCTTGTGCTGCTTTAGAATCAGGTTTAAAGTCCAATATTGATACAGGATCAGGAATTTCTATATCACCAATCAATTGCATTTTTTCAGCACATTTTGCCAAGTCATCTCTATCATAAATAACAGTTTCCATCATAGGAATTTCATAACGTTTAGGAATGATTGCTAAACGTTTTCTGAGGTTAAATTCTACAAATTTTGCATTAGTAGAAATCTTACAAGCAAGAATGCCTAAAATTTCAATAGACTCTCTGCTTATTTGTCGTCTAAAACCATCAATTTGTTTGATAAATTCTTTGACATTAATTAACCCTTGATTAGCAAAAGGTTTCAAATCAGAGGGGATAATTAAATAGTCAGAAGTAATTAGAGCAATTCTAGCATACAAGTTTAATGATGGAGGAGTATCTATGATAACAATATCATAAATATCTTTGGCTTTTTCTAGCTTATTCAGTAATCTAAAACGACTGTTTTCAATTTGAGTGAATTCAGTTTCACACTGCATTAAGTCAATATGAGATGGAATAACATGAATTTCAGGATTAGTAAATTGAGATTTAATGGCAACTTCTTCAATGCTATAAAAGTCTTCTGAGCGCAAAACATGAAGAATATTACAGTCTTTGATATTATCAAATTCTTCATCATCAAATTTAACTAATCCAGTCGCAAAGGTTGTATTTGCTTGACTGTCTAAATCAATGACTAAAACTCGTTTTCCTTTCTTACTTAAAGCGGCAGCTAAATTAACAACCGTTGTTGTTTTTCCGACTCCACCTTTATTATGATAAACTGTAATAACTTTCATTGATGTTTTTTTTGACTCCGTAGTAGGTAATTTAGAAACTTGAGGAACGTTAACTGAATTTTGACTAAACTCTTGAGTAGTTAGAGATTTAGGAGAAATTGATTTAGACTGTAAACTCTCCTTTCCAATTAAAGCATTAATCCTGGTGATATTTGATTCAATAGTTTCTCCAGAACAACAAAAGACTAATTTTAATTTGTCTGTTTCTCTTTGATAAATCCTGAATTCTTTGCCATTAGTTAAAACCCCATATAAACTTTTTGTTTTTATCAAATAATGTCCGAGACGACGAACATGATGATCTAAATTTTCTTGGGGATGTTTTGCCTCAATGACAACACATGAGGAAAAATTCTTAATTTTTTTAACAGCAACCGTCAAAAAATCTAAGCGAATATTCCCAAAACAAACCTCTTGATGCCAGTTATCAGGAGAATAACCTAATTGCGGAAGTAAATATTGAACAATTAGCTTGCTCTCCACTTCCCTTTCATTACGACACGATCTAGGATGAAATTGCAATTGATTACTTTTCCTATAACAAAAGATAGGTGATTTTCATAGTTCCTATTATACCTAAGTATATACTGAATAATAAACTGTAAAGTTTTTGTTATATTTTCATATTCCCAAGTAACAGAACAACCGAGTCAGAGAATATAAAATGATATGATTAGTTAAGGTTGCCACTAATCTAAGTCAGACCAATGCCTATCCAACAAATAAGTACAGAGTATATTGCTATAGATCATGATTATTGTTTTGGGAAACCTCGCATTGTTGAGACAAGAATTACAGTTGCTGCTATTGCCGAGATGTATTTGGAGATGGGACAATCTCTAGAAGAAATTGCCGTTAAGTATGATTTGTCCTTAGCTGCCGTTTATGCGGCAATGTCATATTATTACGATAATCGGGAAGAAATCGACCGTCACAGTCTTGAAACTGATGGTATTGTTGAAGAAATGAAGCTAAGAAGTGCTTCATCAAAATTTCAGGAAAATTGGAGAAAAATAAGGAGTGAAAGATAAAATTCGCTTTCACCTTGATGAGCAAGTCGATCCTGAAATTGCCTCACAACTGAGTCGTCGTGGTATTGATGCCACAACAACTATAGCAGTAGGATTGCGTACTTCCTCTGATCAATCCCAGTTAGATTTTGTTCGTCAACAGAAGCGAGTAATTTTTACTCATGATCGAGATTTTCTCATCATTGCTAGTCGCACCAGGGATCATCCTGGGATCGTTTACTGTAAGCAGAAAACTCGTTCTTTTGGTGAAATTATCGAAGGTTTGGTTTTGATTTATCAAGTTTATTCTCCAGAGGAAATGCTTGGGTGTGTTGAATATCTGTGAGGGATTTTTGTTATATTTTTATCTCCCAAAGTAACAGAACAATGGACAATAGAAACAGTGCTATAGTCACCAGGAGAACGCTACAATGTCTGAGAATCTAAGAAGTCGTGTTGTGACCCAAGGAAGTCAACGAACCCCTAACCGTGCGATGTTACGCGCTGTCGGTTTCGGTGATGATGACTTTACTAAACCTATCGTCGGTGTTGCTAACGGGTTTAGTACCATTACCCCCTGTAATATGGGAATTAATGAGTTAGCAAAACGGGCCGAAACCGGAATCAAAAATGCGGGCGGAATGCCTCAAATGTTCGGTACAATTACCATTAGTGATGGCATTTCTATGGGAACAGAAGGGATGAAATATTCTCTAGTTTCACGGGATGTTATTGCAGACTCCATCGAAACTGCTTGTAATGGTCAAAGTATGGATGGAGTTATTGCGATCGGGGGATGTGATAAAAATATGCCAGGGGCTATGATAGCGATGGCAAGAATGAATATTCCTGCTATTTTTGTCTATGGGGGAACTATTAAACCTGGCCATTACAATGGGGAAGATTTAACCGTTGTTAGTGCCTTTGAAGCGGTAGGAAAACACAGCGCAGGTAAGATAGATGATAACACATTATTAGCTATTGAAAAAAATGCTTGTCCTGGGGCCGGTTCCTGTGGGGGAATGTTTACTGCAAATACTATGTCTTCCGCGTTTGAAGCTATGGGAATGAGTTTACCTTATTCTTCAACTATGGCAGCAGAAGATGCAGAGAAAGCAGACAGTACAGAAAACTCTGCTTTTGTGTTAGTTGATGCTATCCGTAATCAGCTTTTACCGAGTCAAATTTTAACGCGCAAGGCCTTTGAAAATGCCATTTCTGTAATTATGGCTGTCGGAGGTTCTACTAATGCCGTGTTGCATTTATTAGCCATAGCAAATACCATCGGCGTTGAGTTAACTTTAGATGATTTTGAAACCATTCGTCAACGGGTTCCCGTATTATGTGATTTGAAACCATCGGGACGTTATGTAACTGTTAATTTGCATCAAGCTGGTGGCATTCCTCAAGTCATGAAAATGCTGTTAACTCATGGGTTATTACATGGAGATGCGTTAACTATTTCAGGGGAAACTATTGAGGAGATTTTAACAGATATTCCGGCTGAACCACCAGCTAATCAAGATGTCATTCGTTCTTGGGATAAACCTGTCTATAAAGAGGGACATTTAGCCATTTTAAAAGGTAATTTAGCTTCAGAGGGTGCTGTTGCTAAAATTAGCGGGGTTAAGAATCCTAAAGTTACTGGGCCAGCGCGTGTTTTTGAATCTGAGGAAGAATGTTTAGAGGCAATTCTTGCCAAAAAAATTAATCCTGGAGATGTGATTATTGTGCGTTATGAAGGGCCAAAAGGTGGTCCAGGAATGCGGGAAATGTTAGCACCAACCTCCGCTATTATTGGGGCAGGTTTAGGTGATTCTGTCGGCTTAATTACCGATGGCCGTTTCTCAGGTGGAACCTATGGTTTAGTAGTTGGTCATGTAGCCCCAGAAGCTTATGTCGGGGGTACTATTGGGTTAGTTAAAGAGGGAGATAGTATTACTATTGATGCTCAAGAAAAGCTGTTGCAATTGAATGTTTCTGAGGAAGAATTAGCCCAACGTCGTGCTAATTGGAAAGCCCCTGAACCTCGGTATAAAAGAGGAGTATTAGGGAAGTATGCGAAGTTAGTTTCTTCTAGTAGTTTAGGGGCTGTAACGGACTTAAATCTATTCTAGTTGTCTGTAGGGGCATAATATATTATGCCCTTATTGATAAATTAATCTTCTACTATAATTCCTTACTAGATAAGGGGTCTAAGATTTAGATGCGTTGGCTGTGCCTATTATTGATGCAATAAGTAAAGTTTCCTAAAGTTTTAATAAGCTATCCTTATAGACTCTTTCTATAATTGTAAATAAGAGCTATTATATTAAGTAGGAAAAGATTTTTATTACTTTCTTAATACTCTATGATTTAGAGGGGGTAATAGTATGAATAGGATCTTTATTTCTGCCGGTCATAGTCTGGGTGATCCAGGCGCAAGTACAGCCATTGGAACAACCGAATCTCAAGAAATGATGAAAACTCGTCAATTGATTATTGATGAGTTAAAAGCTAAAAACTATCAAGAAAATGTTGATTTTTTCTCCGTTCCTGATACCTATAGTCTTGGGCAAACAATTCAATGGATCAATCAACGAGCAAAACCAGGAGATGTTGCCTTAGAAATACATGGTAATGCTGCTAATGGAAATGCAAAAGGGACTGAATGTTTTTATATTTTTGGTAACGCTCAACGGAAAGAAAATGCTAAGTTACTGTTAAAAGCATTGCTGGATGAAGTTCCTAAATTGAAAACCCATGGGGGAGATAATGGAGCAAAACCTGATACAGAATCTCATCCAGGTAGCTTAGCTTTTTGTCGTCAAGTCAGCATTCCTTCTTTACTTCTAGAGTTATGTTTTGTGGACAACGCCCAAGACATGGACCTTTTGCGAGATAACCGAAAAAGGTTTGCTCAAGGTATCGTTAATGGGTTAATTACTTGGAGTGGTGATGTAATTCCTCCTTCAGATTATCCCACCATTGACATTGAAATCAATGGACAACTTTATGACGATAAAGGAATTCTGGTTAATAACAATTCCTATGTTCCCATGGAGTTAGTTGACAGTTTAAACATTGAGATTGCTCCAGATGTAAGACGGATTGACTATGGTCATGTGGTTTATCTCAAAGCGGTTGATCTTGATGGTGTAACGGTAGGTTGGAAAGACAGTCCTAAAACCCTTACCCTTACCACCAAAAATATCCCTCAACCACTCAATTCTATTATGGGAGTTGGGAAAGCTTCAGCAACTCAATTAAGCGCATTTCTGAAAAAACATAATTCAGGAGATCATGTTGGATTCTTCCACAATTTAGCAGAACTTTATGTCAGTGAAGCGAAAATTGAAGGAGTCAACCACGATATTGCTTTTTGCCAAATGTGTCTAGAAACAGGTTTCTTACGCTTTGGTGGCGATGTTAAACCCTCTCAATACAACTTTGCTGGTGTTGGTGCAGTCGGTGGTGGTGCGGCCGGTGCTTCTTTTCCTAACGAACAAATTGGCATTCGCGCCCAAATTCAACATTTGAAAGCCTATGCTTCCACAAAATCCCTCAAACAGTCTTGTGTTGACCCTCGCTTCCATTTAGTCACCAGGGGATGTGGGCCAACGGTTGACAAATTAGCGGGAAAATGGGCTGCTGATTTGAATTATGGCAACCAAATCATGAAACTGCTCAAAGAGCTTTATACTCAGATTCAGATGAGGCCTGTGTTAGCCCTAGAAATTACCAGTCCCGAAGATGGTCGAATCTTTGAATTTGGCGATCGCATTATCTTTGAAGGAACAGCAGATGCTCAAATGACTAAAGTTGAGTTGTATGCAGAAGATAAATGGCTCTTAGGTTCTAGTATGGTTGAAAATGGCCAGTGGTCAGTGGGTTATCAATTCACGGCCGGAGGCAAACGCTTAATTGTGGCCAGGGGGTTAGATCAGAACAATCAACTGGTTGCTAGTGCGGAAATGGACATCATGGTAAGAACTGACTCTACAGTGGATCTTAACCTGAAATTAAGTCCTGACTTTACGTTAGGAGAATTTGTCCGCTCCGAAACGGCAGAACGTCATCATATTGACAATACCCCAACGGCGACGGAAATTGAGCATTTACGGAGACTATGCCTTCAAATCCTGCAACCGGCCCGAGATGCTTTAGGCCCAATCTCGGTTAATTCTGGTTATCGTTGTCCTAAACTGAACGAATTATTGCGTAGTAGTCCTAACAGCGCACATCGCATTGGTTACGCGGCCGATGTAGTTCCCCAAGATGTCAGCACGAAACGGTTAGCTGACTGGATCAGGACTAATTGTTCATTTGATCAACTGATTCGGGAATACGGAACGCTAGAAAACCCCGCTTGGATTCATGTTAGTGCTGATCCCAGAAATCGGATGGAAGATTTTAGGATTGGTTAATCACACATAATCTGTGTTAAGAATTAGGGAACAGAGATTAAACTCTGTTCCTTATTTGAGTCTATTGTCCGACTTCAGTTAAGAATCAATGATAACTAATCGCAAATTCTTACTTATCTTACTAATTATCACCCTATTAATTCAAATCTCTCCTATTTTGGCCAGTGATGATAGTCGTTTTCGTGGAGATATTGACCGTTTAAATGCGCGAGTCAGTCGCTTAGAAAATGCTATTCTTAATGTAAGACAACAACAAAATAATTCTGCTAATAACCCTTCTATTAATACTTCTCCCCAAATAATTGATGGTGAATTAATTGGACGCAGTGACCCCTTATTTGAACGTTTATCAACCTTAGTGATAGAATTAAAAGAAAGGGTCATGAACTTAGAAAAGCGCATGACCCAAATTGAAAAATGATGATAATGTTTTCAGTTAAATCACTTCAAAACTCGCACAGCAATGGTACTGGTATTAAAGTTATAATCTTTCCCTTCTAACTCAATTAAAGTACCGATTTTAACCTTTTGCTGACCCACCACTGCACCAGTTTCTGTAACTTGCGCGTCTCCAGTTAGAGTAATAATCATATCTTGATAATATTTGGCTTGTGGGCTAGGATCTGGTAAAGCTTTAACAGTACCATCCTGTTGAGGAACAAGAGTGGTTCTCGGAATAGGTTGAACTGCTTTAATTCCGAACTCTCCCGCAGGTTGATTACGAATTACAATATTCGTTTTTTTAGTCTCCTCAAATTGACGCATTAGAGAGTCTGGATCAAGTATCCCCAAACCTCGTACAATAACATCAACTTCGATCGGTTTGTTAGCGACTTGTGCAATGGTACTGGTTCCCGACTTACCAGGAACGACAAAAATACCTACAATAACCAGAAAAATCGCTAATGCTGCTCCTAAATCTAGGATACTAACTTTTCCAAATAAACGGCCTTTAGAATCTAATAGTTTCATAAATAAATGACTCAATCAGTGTGAAAATGAGGAACAATGAGGCTTAGAACAAAATAGTCAATTGTCTTTCTCTTGGTAAGATGAGACAAATTTCAGCAATTCTATCATAGTTTTTCCCCTTCTCAACAACAATGACGAACTATTCGGCTAAAAGTATCCCCAAACTTCTTTGAATTCCTATTCTGAGAATTTGTCCCCGTTACTTTCAACAACTTCTGACGAATGACTTCCTTAAGGTATGGGTAGCCAATCTTCATCTAATAATTGCTCTAAACTATAAGGACAGTCATCAGGAAAAATATGTTTATCTAACCCTGTTTTAATAATAACATATTTAACTGCTTTTTTGTATATTTTCTCTTTTTTGTTACTTTTGAGGTACAATCTCGACAGTAAATTGATATCCTAAAGATCAGGAAACTCAAAAAGTTTGTCCTAACTACTATTGTTGATCAACCTATGCAGACTAAAAATACCCATCTTCCTAATTCTCCCTCTATTATTCCCTCTTTTGCTCCTAGAATTGCTTCTGTTAGTCGCACCACTCAAGAAACAGATGTTCAAGTTACCTTGAATTTAGATGGTCAAGGAAATTGTGAGGCAGCCACAGGAATTCCCTTTCTTGATCATATGTTACACCAAATTTCTTCCCATGGTTTAATTGATTTAGATGTTAAAGCAAAAGGTGATCTTGAAATTGACGATCATCATACTAATGAAGATGTGGGAATAACCCTAGGCCAAGCATTAGGAAAAGCTTTAGGCGATCGCAAAGGAATTGTCCGGTTTGGTCATTTTATTGCACCCTTAGATGAAGCATTAGTTCAAGTTTCTTTAGACTTTTCAGGAAGGCCACATTTAAGTTATGGTCTACAAATTCCTACCCAAAGAGTTGGGACTTATGATACACAATTAGTGCGAGAATTTTTTGTCGCTATTGTTAATCATAGTCAAATGACTTTACATATTCGTCAATTAGATGGAATTAACTCTCATCATATTATTGAAGCAACCTTTAAAGCATTTGCGAGATCAATGCGAATGGCTTTAGAAATTGATCCTCGTCGTGCCAATTCTATTCCTAGTTCTAAAGGTGTTTTAATGGCCTAATTAAAGTAGGGGCTTAACAGTGTTAAGCCCCTACAATTAATGGTTTAAAAATGAACTAAAAATTTTCTTGTCATTGTATTGAAAACTATTCAATTAACTAACTGACTATTTTGGATTTTTCTAATCTTTCCTTAATATTTTTTTACTCAGTTTAAGCTATACTAACAGAATATAACCATTAAACTTATGCCTATGCTGCCGATTCGAGAATGTGTCAATCAAACCCCAGGTTATGTCCCCGGAGAACAACCACAAACCACTGATTATATTAAACTTAATACTAACGAAAACCCCTATCCTCCACCAGATAAAATATTCGATACACTACAACAGGAATTAACTAAAGTTAGATTATATCCTGACCCAGTTTCTACCCAGTTACGGAAAGCAGCATCAAAAGTTTTTGGTGTTTCCTATAACAATATTTTGGCAGGAAATGGGTCTGATGATATCCTAAATATTGCCGTAAGAACTTTTGTTAATCCTGGGGAAACTGTCGCTTTTCTTGATTTAACCTACTCTTTATATGAGACAATTGCCAAGGTACATGGTGCGCTCATTAAAACTATTCCAACTAATGAGAATTTTGAGTTAGATGGCCCGTTGATTTGTCCAGAAGCAAAACTTGTTTTTCTGGCTTCTCCTAACCCCCCATTAGGAAAACATTTAAACCGTGAATACTTAGAAGAAACCTGTAAACAAGCAACAGGAATAGTCTTGATTGATGAAGCCTATATCGACTTTTCTGATGAAAATCATTGGGACTTTCTTGAGAAATATGATAATGTCATTATTTCTCGTACTATGTCTAAAAGCTATAGTTTGGCAGGAATGCGTGTAGGATTTGCCATTAGTTCTTTAGGGATAATTGAACAAATGGATAAAGTAAGAGACTCTTATAATTTAGATCGTATTGCTCAAACTTTAGGGAGCAATTGTTTTGAATTTCAAGACTATTTTAAGCAAATTTGGCAGCAAGTTCGTAACACCCGTACCCGTCTAACAAACTCACTGAAAAACCTAGATTTCTTAGTATTTGATTCTGATGCTAATTTTGTCCTTGCTTCTCCCCAATGGATCGCTGCTTCTGAACTTTATACTAAGTTAAAAGAGCAAAAAGTATTAGTAAGACACTTTAAACATCCTCGGATTAATAACTATGTCCGTATTTCCATTGGAACAGATCCAGAAATTGATCGTCTTTTAGAAGTAATTAACAAACTCAAAAATGCAACATGAAAATATTAGGACGAAAATAGACTTAGCTAATACCTTAGCTGACGCATCAGGAAATATTATTAAAAAATATTTCCGTCAACCCAACTTAGAAGCAGAAACCAAAACCACTGAAATTTCGTCCATTGTTACCATTGCCGATCGCTTGGCAGAAGATGCGATGGTTGCTATCATTAAAAAAGAAGCTCCCAATGATGGTATTATCCGCGAGGAAGGGGAAAATATTCCTTCAAAAAATGGTTATTATTGGGTACTAGATCCCATTGATGGTACATCCTCTTTTGTCAAAGGTTTGCCTATTTTTGGTACCTTAATCGGGTTAGTCGATCTTGACAACAATTTGCCATTATTAGGGTGTGTTAATCAACCCATTTTACAAGAACGATGGTTAGGAATAAGGGGACAACCTCCCTGCTTTAATCAGACAATTATTGATAATATTTACACTAATAATATAAATTATCAATTAACAGAAGCTTGTTTAACCTCCACAACTCCCCTCATGTTTGTCACCCCTCGTCAACAAGCGATCGCCACTCGTCTGCAAAAAGTCTGTCGTCGCACCGCTTTTGGGGGAGATTGTTATAATTATGTATCCTTAGCCATGGGGTGGAGTTCAATGCCTATGGTTATTCTTGAATCAGATCTCAAATACTACGATTTTTGCGCTTTAATTCCCATTATCGAAGGTGTGGGGGCAATTATCACTGATTGGTCAGGAAATCCCCTTAACAGCCACTCTACGGAAATTTTGGCCGCTTCTAACCAAATTTTACATCAACAAGCCTTAAAAGTCATTCTGAGTTAAACTCCGAGAAAAAAAATGGAGGAACCGTCCCTTATCTGCTGAGCGGCTCCACCTGCGATCCATCCTTGAGAGGAGAACACTTATGACTTAACTATAACCTTATTAAGAATACTTGTCAATACTAATGAGAATTATTTTTAATAACTTTTGTAGTCCAACCTTAGCTTGATGACAACAACAAAACCTGACCAACACCAAAATTGCGATATGCGATAAGATTTTCATATTTATGGATGTGTGTGAGGAAAATAATCCCATGACAGTACAACAGAGTAGAAACTCTGCCCCAAGAGTTGCCCAATGGTTATGGCTGACCATTGGACGATACAGTGGGCTTGTAGGGTTAGTTTGGATACTTCTGAGTCTTTCAGCCCAAGCAGCAACAGAGCTACGCATTGCCATTAAAAAAGGCGTTAATGGAGTGCAAATCGGTAGTTCAACCCCGGCCCTAGTAAAAGATGCTGGCGGGCGTAAAATTGGCGAATTAGCAGCTTTAGATGGATTTACGGTAAGACCCCGTGGTAGTGGGGTAAACTTGAATCAATGGAATTCCAGTTATTTAGTGATTGAACCCACCGCAGATGGGGTAGTCTGGATCGGCGATCGCTGGTATCGGGGCAAAGTGAGAATTATCCGTCAAGGAAATGGCGTAACCGCCCTAAATTTAGTCAATTTAGAAGAATATTTGTATAGTGTGGTGGGATCGGAAGCTTACCCTACTTGGCCCCAAGAAGCGTTAAAAGCCCAAGCAGTGGTGGCCCGTACCTATGCCCTGTACCAAAGTTCTAAGGCTAGTAACCGTTTTTACGACCTGGATACAACCACCAAAACCCAAGTATATAAGGGTTTAGAAACAGAGTTTGTCAGTACCCAAGACGCGGTAAAAGCAACCACAGGACAAGTTTTAACCTACAACGGCAAAATCATTCTCGCTGCCTTTCATTCTTCTTCTGGGGGACATACAGAGAATGTTGAGGATGTTTGGAGTTCGCCTTTGCCTTATTTGAGAGGGGTAGTGGATTACGATCAATTAGCCCCTGTGTTTCAATGGAGTAAGACCTTTAGTGCCAATGATATGGGTAATTTATTGGGAGGGGTGGGGGCAGTGCGATCGCTAATTCCTGAAAGAACAACTCCCAATGGACGAATTATTAGCTTAAAAGTAGTAGGAAGTCGGGGTTCCCGTCAAGTAACTGACGATCAGTTACGCAAAGCTTTGAGTTTAAAGAGTACCTTATTTACCGTTTCTGCTAATAATGGAACCTTTCAAATTGAGGGGAGAGGTTATGGTCATGGTATTGGGTTAAGTCAATGGGGAACCCATTATCTTGCTGAACAAGGTGTTCCCTACGATCAAATTGTCAGTCATTATTATCAAAATGCTCAATTAACAACGATTAAGTAATTGAATAAACCCCAAGGATAATCTATGATTTAGTTGGGGATTCATTCTGCTCAAAACAACTTTCCTTTGAGTTCACAATGCGAGGCCATACCTAACATAATTAATCATTGTTATAAAAATTAGTATTTTTTAATATTCCTATAATATTAAGATTTGTTACAATTTCGATGATTACTGTTGGAGATTTTTACAGAGATGGTTTATAAAAAGAGAGTATATATTGATAAATTTAGCAATTCTGTTTCAGGCTAATTGGGCAAAGCATCTATTAAGAAATAGGGTGTTAGATTATTGATGTATATGGTTTTGCCGAAAAACAACTTATATCTGCTTAAGGAAAGTTTATCAACTATAGTAAACTTAAGAGTCTTAAATTTGGTGATTTTTATGGCAATTCTCGGCAGTAAACTAGGAAAAATTCTGATAACCCTTGCGGTTATTGTGTTACTCCTAATGGGAGGGGTAGGTTACACCGCTTGGTATTATTTGAAGCGGGAAGTCCCCGTTGTTTATGATTCCCCAGAAGAACATTTTAAATATGGATCAATTAATTCTGGTGGCCTTCCTTATTGGATCTGGGTTGTCTTACCCAGTCTTTTTCCTGAACATTTACCAGGCCCAGGAGGATACACTTCCGTCGGGTATATCTGGGAACCAGGAAAAGAAAACCCCGTCGGCATTTCTAAAAGTACCATTGGCTTTGAAAAACAAGGGGTAACTTGCGCCATGTGTCATAGTGCAACCTATCGTAAAAGTCCTGAAGATACCCCAACCTTAGTTTTAGGGGCCCCCGCACAAAAATTTGATACCCAGGCTAATATTCGCTTTTTATCCGCTTGTGGCAAAGATCCCAGGTTTACTGCTGACTATATTTTGCCCGCCATTGAAGAAAAACATCATCTTTCTTGGATCGAAAAACAATTGTATAGTCGTCTATTAATTCCCCAAACCCAAAAGGCTCTAATGGGTTTAGGACAAGGGTTTGCTTGGATGAATTCTCGTCCTGATGCGGGGCCAGGCCGTATTCCTTCTTTTAATCCTGTTAAATTTCTTAACTTTGGTTTACCCCTTGATGACACCATTGACAATGTAGATGATCCTCCCCTCTGGAATGAAAAGCAACATAAAGGCTTTGCTTATCATTGGGATGGGTTAGAAACAAATATTACGGAAGTGGCAATTATGGGGGCCTTGGCCGCAGGAACTAAACCCGATAATGTCCCCCTCGAAGATTTACGACGGGTTGAAGACTTTATTCGTGAAGTCCAACCCCCTGCTTATCCCTTTGAAGTGAATCAAGAATTAGTCGCCAAAGGTAAGCCCATTTTTGAGAATAATTGTGCCACTTGTCACGCTTTTGGCGGCGATCGCACCGGAACCGTTATTCCCGTGGAAGAAGTAGGAACTGATCGCCATCGCATTGATATGTGGACTCAAGCAGCAGTTGATAAGTATGAGGAATTGGGAGATGGTTATGAATGGGATTTTACCCATGTTCAAAAAACTGACGGTTATGTGGCGGTTTCTCTGGATGGAATTTGGTTACGGGCCCCCTATCTCCATAATGGTTCCGTTCCCTATTTAACCGATCTTTTAGAAGTCCCCGAAAACCGCACCCCCGTCTTTTATCGGAGTTATGATGTTTATAATCCTGAAAAAGTCGGTTTTGTCTCAGAAGGGCCAGAAGCAGCTAAAGAAGGGTTTAAATATGATACTGCGGCCGAAGCAAACAGTAATCAGGGCCATCTTTACGGAACAACCTTACCGACTGAGGATAAACAAGCTTTAGTGGAATATCTCAAAACTTTGTAGAAATCCTTTCGGATTTTTCTGGAATCTTTCTCAATGAGGCTGTATAAGGATCTGTCTTGGGTGTTTATAGCGTTTCTCGCAACGAGTGAGGTCAGGGTGCATAAGTTTCAAAAACTTATCTCACAAGGGTGTACGGGCAGGTTTATCTAACATATTTGTGAGAATCAGAGACTGTGACAAAAACCCGCCCCTAGGACGAATGCTATATCTCACCCTAAGACAGAATGACCAGGGTACATTGACTGATTTAATTCAAACAAATGTAAAGACAATGTGCGTTTTAGGTTTCCTTTTGGGAACACTAGGGTTAACCGGAAGAATTCTCAGGTTCTTCTCGATCTCGCAATCATCATTGAGAAATTGCTATGTTAGCTACATCTTCTTATCTCGACACCGATAATTATGAACCTCCCTCTGTTCCTGACTTCATCAGAAGCAAAACAGAGGGAGATATTGACGAGATCAATTCTGTCTTAGAGGAGGATTTGCTAGAATTACAACAGATAGAACTGACAGAAACTGATGGCAAAACCAATCGGGCCAGCACTGATTTAGTTCGGTTATACCTTCAAGATATTGGTCGCGTTCCCCTCCTCAAAAAAGAAGATGAAGTCTCTAAAGCACAACAGATACAACGTTATGTTCAGTTAATAGAGATACGGAATACTGCGGCCCAAAAGGAAGATTCTATTATTAGTCAATTTGCTTCAGTTTATCAGGTTCACGACCAGTTAATGGCACATTTGGGCCATCGTCCCTCTTGGGAAAAATGGGCGAAAGCTACCGAAATGACTGTGTTTGAATTAAAACAAATTTTAGCCCAAGGAAAACAACAATGGGCAGCCTTGGCCAACCTGGAAGTCTCTGAATTAGAACTCATTCAAAAGATGGGAATTCGGGCTAAAGATGAGATGATTAAAGCGAATTTACGCTTAGTGGTTTCCGTGGCCAAAAAATATCAACGTCGGGGTTTAGAATTACTGGATTTAATTCAAGAAGGCACGTTAGGATTAGAACGGGCCGTTGAAAAGTTTGATCCCCTGAAAGGGTATCGTTTCAGTACCTATGCTTATTGGTGGATTCGTCAGGGAATTACTAGGGCGATCGCCACGCAAAGTCGCATCATTCGTCTTCCGGTTCATATTACCGAAAAACTCAATAAAATTAAACAGGCCCAGCGCAAAATTTCTCAAGCTACGGGACGCACTGCTTCTCTTGATGAAATTAGCAAAGAAGTGGATATGAGCATTTCACAAGTAAGAGAAGTGTTGATGAAAATCCCCCGTTCTGTTTCTTTAGAACTTAAAGTAGGTAAGGAAAAAGATACGGAATTAATGGATTTATTAGAATCAGATGATGTTTCTCCTGAAGATAGTTTAATTAGTGAATCTTTACGTCGAGATTTACAGCTTTTATTAGATGATTTGACGGTCAGAGAACAGGAAGTTATTAAACTTCGTTATGGGTTTGATGATGGTACTGCCTATTCCTTAGCGGATATTGGACGGGCCTTAGATTTATCACGGGAACGGGTTCGTCAAATTGAATCTAAGGCCTTGCAAAAATTACGTCAACCTCGCCGCCGCAACCAAATTCGAGATTATTTTGAAACCTTGAGTTAAAGTCAATTTTGTCAGTAGAAATAGAAGGTGTAAAGATAGTTAGTTTTACTATCTTTTTTGTTTATTTAATGTTAACATGGGTGTTAATGATTGGATTTGTTTTCCCAATTTTTTTCTTAGGTCATATTCAAAACTTACTCAGAAAAATAACACAAAACCGTCATGTCTACTTGTCCTAAATGTCACCAACCCGTTGAAACTCAAGCGATTGAATGTCCTTATTGTAAGACAACACTTAAAGCTTATGGACATCCAGGAATTCCATTATATCAAGCGAGTCAAGATGAATTTTTATGCGATCGCTGTACCTATCATGAGGATGATAGCTGCACTTATTCTAAACGTCCCTACGCCAAAACCTGTACTCTTTATCATGATAAAAATCAACCTTTAGTCATGGAAGAAACTATCAGATTAACCCCTAGTAACCCCATTAAAATTATACAAAGATGGTGTAATCGAAATCGAGGGTTACTTGTAATTATCGGATTAATTGGTATTAGTTTAGTAATTGCTTTATTGAATTAAAATAATGAGTGACTGGGATTACTTTTGAAACTTCTTGGTAATTCCGTTTCATCATTTTGTCCTTCTGAATTAGGACAATTCTCTTTATAAATCGCTAAATCAAACCAAAAAGTTGTTCCTACTCCTACCTCACTAATAAGATTAATTCGACTGTGATGTTTATCAATAATATTTTTAACAATAGATAAACCTAGTCCCGTTCCTTCTAAGGTATGAACCCGATTTTCAACTCGGAAAAAGCGATCAAAAATTGCATCTTGATCTTCAGGATCAATGCCAATTCCTGTATCAGAAATTTCAACTCTTACGAAAGATTTTTGATTAAATGGGTTAGAATTACCTTCTAAATGATAGGCCCGAATGGCAATTTTCCCTCCTGATTTCGTAAATTTAAGGGAATTTCCCACTAAATTAGTAACCACCTGTAACAATAAATCATAATGTCCTAAAACAAGGGGTAAATTAGGCTCAATTTCTGGATTTAACTCTAATCCTTTGTCCTTAGCATTCAGTTGATAACTGCGTAAGGTTTGTTCAATTAATTGTGAAAGATCAACCCCATTAAGATAATAGGTTTTAGCGGATTCTAAACGAGATAAATCTAACACATCATTGACTAAACGAGTCAGGCGATCAGTTTCATGGTTAGCTGTTTCCAGAAACTCTTTACGTTCAGTTTCCGTCAAATCTTCCCCAAATTCTGATAGAGTTTCAATAAAAGATTTTATATTAAATAAGGGTGTTCTTAACTCATGGGAAACATTACTAATAAACTGACTTTTTGCCTCATTTAATTCAACTTCACGGGTAATATCTTGTACCGTCATCGCAATTCCTTTAAGGGTTTCCCGATATTGATCAAATACTTGCGTTAAAAGCACACGAACAACTCTTTGATTAGGTTGAGTTAAAGGAATCCGAAATTCTTCTGGAGATATTCCCGCATCTATTTTAGATTTCTCTTGCTTAGTTTCCTTGGTTTCTGTGTCAGATTCTTCTGAAATTTCCGGATCACTTTGTACCATTTGTTGCAAAGGAATCGTCAATTGATTGGTTAATTCACTGGGCAATAGTTCTAGAATATTACTTCCAATGAATTTTTGTCCTTCCCAACCAAACATACGCCGTGCTGTGGGATTAACTAACAATAAGTGTAAATTAGTATCTAATAAAATTGCGCCATCGACAATGGTAGAAACTAGGGTGTCTAATTTTGCTTTCTCTGCGGTCAATTCCTCAATATTTTGTTCCTCATAACTTTCCAGACGTTCTGCCATTTCATTAAAGCTAAAAATTAATTCCCCTAATTCACCACCAAAAGGAAGATTAATCCGTTGTTTAAAATTTCCTGTCGCAATATTTTTCACTCCCACTAATAATTCTTTGATGGGACGAGTGATGGTTAAGGCATTAAAAACAGCCCCTAAAATTACCATGGCCCAAATGGCAACAAATACCGCAATAGTCACATCACGGGTTAAATTGGACGAGTTAACCACAGTAGGATTAGGATTAATGCCAATGGCTAAAATGCCTAAATATTTACCGTCATGTTTGAGGGGGACAAAGACATCTGTAACCTCCCCATTAGGACTTTGATGCTGACGTACCATAGGTAAGCTATCATTTTCAAAGTCAGCATCCGGTAACTCAATACGACGTTTAATTGTCAAGGAATTTTGAACTTCTGCCGCCGAATAGGGAATACCAAAGAAAATTTGCCCATCTTTATCCGCATAAATCATATAGCGCACATTCGAGGTACTTTGGTAAAAGCGACTCGAAAACCGTGCGACATCGGTTAAATTATCTTCAGCAATTAAAGGCGCAACGTTAGAGGCCAATAATAGCCCTAAATCTCGACCAAACCGTGTGTCATTAAATTGGGCATCTTGTTGAATGGTATTAACGGCCCAAAAGGTTAAACCACTCATCAACAAGGAGACGGCCAGGGTCGCTGCTGCCATTAACTTCGTTTGCAGGGTAAATTCCGACCACCAGCGTCTAATCATCTCTCGGACTTTGGATAGGAGACTTAACAAGGTTTACTCAGATTCAAAATAATACATCGTTCAATTTACTATCATATTATGGCCTACCTTTAGGCTTGATTGCCAGGAAATCAAGGATAGAACCGAATTTAAGATTAATTTTTGTCGAGGGGTTGAAACTTCTGGGCAGTTGTGTTACGATAGTTAATCGTGAGATAAATGGGTCGATGCCCGAGTGGTTAATGGGGGCGGACTGTAAATCCGCTGGCTATGCCTACGCTGGTTCAAATCCAGCTCGGCCCACCACAATATTCATCTCACTGCCCGTGTGGCTCAGTGGTAGAGCACACCCTTGGTAAGGGTGAGGTCACGAGTTCAATCCTCGTCACGGGCTTTTTGCTTAATTTATTTCAGCGCGTAAAGCAACCAGTGAAGAAGGATAAGTCTATTATCCTGATGTTGAAGCAACTCAAAATAATGAGACTTTAGATACTGATATTAAAGAATAATGAAAATATTTTAATGAGGAACAAAAAAATTATGTCTAACATTTCCGTAGATCAAAAACTACTCAAAGAAACCCTGAAACTAGCTATTTATGAACTCTTCCAAGAAAATCGAGAAGAATTTACAGAATTGTTATCAGAAATCATAGAAGACATTGCCTTAATAAAAGCGATTGAAGATGGAGAAAAAACAGAATTAGTTGAAAGAGAAACAATTTTAAAGCTACTAAATAAAGAACAATGAAAACTCAATTTAGAAAAAGCTTTGAAAAGGATTTAAAAAAGATTTTTGATCAAAAACTACTCATTAAAATCAAGAAAGTGATCGAAGAAATTGAAACGGTTACAATTTTAGGAGAAATAAAAAATATAAAAAAACTGAAAGGGGAAGATTATTTTTATCGAATTAGAGTAGGAGAGTATCGTCTTGGAATAAAAGTTAATGATGACACAGTTACTTGTGTTAGAATATTGCATAGACGAGAAATATACCGATTTTTTCCATAAATGGTTAGTAACGATTCCTACAATTCCCGTATCTAATAAAATTATTCTTTCTGAGGGGACTGATTAAGCATATTATTTATAATTACAAATTCCTAATTTATAATTTCTATCTTAACATATAAATATAATTCACAGTCAATAATCTACAATTATGCTAATATCTAAATCATGAAATCCCTAGAAAAGATTCGTCAGCAAATTACATCAGGACAGTTTGAACTAACTCGTCATGCTCTGAAACGGATTGTTGAACGGAATATTAGCCGCCAATAAATTATAGAAAGTGGGGAAAATGCTGTTATTTATGTTCTCAATGTGGAGAAATCATCTTTAGTAGTGAAACAGCGGAAAAAATTCGCTTAAAACTTCATCAAGAACAACCCAATAAATCTATGGAAATTGACGTTTTTGCCTATTAGTTTTTTGATGATATTTTAATTATTTTTTACTCCTCAATTATCCTGTTCTTGCATTACGTCAGGATAAACTCTCTTGTAAATAGGCTAAATACAAATAATGTTGTATATTAGCTAAGTGCTGAGTCTTTTCAAAATCTTGTCAATTAGGACTAACATTAATGGCTAAGGAAAAATCTGATTTACTGAAAATAACCAAGCAAGAGGAAGATTATTCTCGCTGGTACTTGGATATTGTAGACAGAGCCAAATTAGCGGAAGAATCTGGGGTTCGCGGGTGTATGATAATCAGGCCCGAAGGATTTGCGATCTGGGAGAATATGCAGCAAACCTTAGATAAGATGTTTAAGGATACGGGCCATTCAAACGCTTATTTTCCCCTGTTTATCCCCGTCAGTTATTTTTCTAAGGAAGCAAAGCACGTTTCGGGTTTTGCTAAAGAATGCGCCGTTGTTACCCATCATCGCTTAACTACCAATGAATCAGGGGAAATTGTCGTAGACCCTGAAGCTGAATTAGGGGAACCTTTGGTTGTCAGACCTACCAGTGAGACAATTATCTGGTCAGCTTACCGCAAATGGATTCAAAGTTATCGAGATTTACCGATCCTTTTAAATCAATGGGTCAATGTCTGTCGTTGGGAACTGAGAACAAGACCTTTTTTACGCACCACTGAATTTCTCTGGCAAGAAGGCCATACTGCTCATGCTACCTTTGAAGAAGCTGAAGCAGAATCTCAGCAAATGCTTGAGGTTTACAAAACCTTTGTGCAAGACTATTTAGCCATTCCTGTTTTAGCGGGTCGTAAAACGGAAAATGAGAAGTTTCCAGGGGCTGAACATACTTATACTATTGAAACGATGACCCAGGATAAACGGGCCATACAAGTTGCTACCAGTCATAATTTGGGAACGACTTTTGCTAAGGCATTTGATGTTACTTATTTATCAGCAGAAGGAACCCAAGAGTATCCTTTTGCTACCAGTTGGGGCATTACTACCCGATTAATTGGTACTTTAATTATGGTGCATTCAGATAATCAAGGATTTGTTTGCCCGCCGAAAATTGCTCCTTTACAGGTGATTGGTGTACCAATTTTTCGTAAAGAGGCAGAAAAAGAGAATGTCTTGGCCAAATTTCAAGAATTACAAGACGAGTTTAAGACCCTTGATAAGTTTTCTTTTAAAGTTGATGTAAGGGAAAATTTAAGCCCAGGATTTAAGTTTAATGATTGGGAATTAAAAGGTATTCCTTTACGCATGGAAATGGGCCCAAGAGACTTACAAAATGGCAATGTTGTCTTAGTGCGTCGTGATACGGGAGAGAAAATTATTGTCCCCCAAAGCGAGTTAAAATCGAAGATTCCAGAGCTATTAGAAGACATTCAAACGAGCCTTTTCCAAAAAGCCCAAGAGTTTCAGCGTCAGAATACCTATTCAGTCTCAACTTATGAGGAGTTTAAGGCAGGAATTGAAACAAAACCAGGGTTTTATTTAGCTTACTTTGATGGCAGTCCTGAAGATGAAGAAACCATTCAAGAAGAAACAAAAGCAACTGGCCGTTGTATACCTTTAGGGGAAAATAGCAAGCCAGGTAAATGTTTTTATACAGGTAAACAAACAAGTCAACAAGTTATCTTTGCGAGAGCTTATTGATAGAAACTTGTCTAAAAATACACCCTGTAGGTGGGCATTGCCCACCCTACAAGTGTGGTTCTAAAATCATAGACTGAGAGGAATTTTCAGAAGGCGTAACGGCTAAATCGGAATTTAGGGTTAAAGTGAGATCACGATCAGGATCAATGACAACTACTTCGTGTGTTCCACCCCCAATAATTTGGCCTTCTGGTAAACCCCAACCTAATAGAGTCCCTAAAGCGGCTCCACCTAAGACTTCTAGGGGATCGATACGGCGATCGCCTGTGGTTCCTGCAACAATAGTAGCAGTTCCGGCCCCGGCAAAGGTTCCGCTTAAAATATTAGCAATGGTGGCCCCATCATTGACGGTTTCGACTCTGGCGACAATGTGAGAAGTTGCATTAAGGGGTATCCATTGATTACCATTAATAATCATCTCCCTCGCTACATATTGGGCCCCTGGGCCTGCGGGTTCGAGTTGTCCCCGAATGATAGTTCCTGCGGGAATTAATAAGTTACCATTGCGATCGCGTAGGTTAGCCGCGACTTGTAATTCAAGGGGTACATATTCCCCTAGGTTGACGCGAATGGGTGACTCTCCATCATAGCTAACAGGAATTAGGATTCCGCTAGGAATAGTAACAGTGTTATAATTTTCTACAGTATTCGGATTAGTTGTGGGATAGGTTTGAGCCACTACTGAAGCGATTGATAATAATGGAGTTGCTGTAATACCCAATAATAAGACACTGAGTGCAGATATTGCTGATTTGGTAAGATTAATTTTAGACATTGATCGTCCCCTCCCTTGGCTGAAAAATCGGGTAGGGTATAGTTTCCCTCTACTTTAAGCATAGATCTAAAATTAGGGAACGTCAGTCCCAAAAATAGGGAAATTATTAGGGTTCTTGGGATCTTTTTCTCATAACAACATAGAATTAAAAAGAAAATAGTGGGGACCTAGGGGCGGGTTTCTGGCAAAATTTCCTGATTCTAAAAATAGGTTAATTGATCACGGATAACTGATATAGTCAGATATGGACGGGTACAAGATAAGGAGAAAAACCAGTGTTTGGGTTTAAGCTGCGATCGCCATTGATGAAATTTCTTTCCGGTTCTTTGCTGTTATGTTGCCTCAGTTGGGGTTTAATGAGTTGTAGCGATAGGTTGGAAGCGGCGAACCCCATGATAGAAACTGCACCTACCCCCGTCAAAGCCGGCCAACTCTCAGAAGTTGCACCTCCAGCAGTGATCCAAGAACTTCGTCAAGTCCTGGCCCAATATCATCCCCAAGTTAGCATTATTAGCCCTAAATCTAATCAAATGTTCTCAGAAACTACGGTTTCTGTGCAATTACAAGTCAAAGATTATCCTTTATTTAAAAATGCAGAACTGGGAATGGGGCCCCATCTTCATCTTTTCGTCGATAATGAACCTTATCAAGCGATTTATAACGTTGATGAGCCAATTGTTTTAAAAGAGTTAACCCCAGGAACCCATACAATAAGGGTGTTCGCTTCTCGTCCCTGGCACGAAAGTTTTAAAAATGAGGGGGCCTATGCAGAAACCACCTTTAATATTTTCACTGAGACAGAAAATAACGCCCCGAAACCAGATTTTCCCTTACTTACCTATAGTCGTCCTCAAGGGAATTATGGGGCAGAACCGATTATGTTAGATTTTTATTTAACTAATGCGCCTCTGCATTTTGTCGCTCAAAATAACCCTGATGATGACATTGTAGACTGGCGAATTAAAGCCACCGTTAATGGGGAAAGTTTCTTAGTTGATACCTGGCAACCGATTTATCTTAAAGGGTTTAAAACCGGAAAAAACTGGATACAGTTAGAATTTTTGGATGAACAAGGCCAAGAAATTAATAACACCTTTAATAATACGGTAAGACTGATTACCTATGAACCCAATGGTCAGGATACCCTCTCTAAAATGGTTCGTGGGGAACTTCCGGTTGAGGTGGCCCGCGCTTTAGTTGATCCCAACTATCGTAATGCTCTCATACCTGAACCGACAACCCAAGAAACATTAATTGAAGACTCATCAACCCTCGAAAAACCTCAAGAAGATGTTATTTCCCCCGTTGAAGAAACAACCCTTGAAGCAACTGAACCTTCTTTAACCTCTGAAGAAGAACCCACACCTTTATCTGTAACACAAGAAATCTTAGAGGAAACTCCTTCTCCAGTAACCGAAGATACGATCTCTGAAGCAGTAGAAACAGTGGAAAATGAAGCATCTGAGACGGTTTCTCCTTCTGAACCAAAAACAGAAATAACCTCAGAATCTACCCCTGATGCTGTTTCGGACGCGATAAGTTCAGAGTCTTCAGTAATTACTACGGAGGAAACATCAACCCCCGTATCCGAAAGTGTTGAACCGCAAACGTCTCCCCTCTCAAAACGCCCTCAATGGTTGCAAAACCTAACTCAGTTCGTCAAACAAATTAACTTAAATTCTCTTACTGAAAAAGGATGAGATTTTAACAGAAATGACTAAACATAAACTGCCGGACAGTCCCCAAACTCAACCCTGGTTACAGATGCTCCAATGGGCTTTAAACCCTCTAAAATTTCTGGAAAACTCTGCCAGAGATTATGGTGATATATTTACCCTTAATATTGGTTTTAATGGTAGACCCCAAGTCATAATTAGTAATCCTCAAGGCATTCAGGAAATTTTTACTGCTGATATCAACAAGTTAGATTCAGGTAATCCAAAAATATTAGAAAGGGACTCAGGAGAAAGGTACAATCGAGCTTTTATCGGCGGGCAATCGGTTGTTACTTTTGATGGCGATCGCCATAAACAACGTCGTAAATTATTAATGCCTCCCTTTCATGGAGAACGAATGCGAGCTTATGGTGAGGTTATTAATGATATTACTCAACAAGTAACCAGTAAATGGAAGATTAATGAGCCTTTTTCTGTTCGTTCCTCAACCCAAGGGATCTCTTTTCAGGTAATCTTAAAAGCAGTATTTGGTTTAGAAGATGGTGAACGATATGACAAAATAAATCAACTTCTGACGAAACGATTAGAGGGAGGAAACTCTATTTTAAGGATTCTTCTGATTGTTTTTCCTATATTACAAAAAAATTTGGGGCCCTTAAGTCCTTGGGGAAGATTGAAAGAGAATCAAAAGAAAATTGATGAGCTTATTTATGCCGAAATTGATGAACGGAAAGCAAATTTAGATCCATCTCGCACTGATATTCTTTCCTTAATGATGACTGCTCGTGATGAAAATGGCGAGGCAATGAAGGATATAGAATTAAGAGATGAATTAATGACCTTGTTATTTGCTGGTCATGAAACTACTGCTACCTCTTTAGCATGGGCATTCTATTGGATTCATTATTTACCAGAAGTAAGAGAAAAATTGTTAAATGAGTTAGATAGTTTGGGAGAAAATCCAGATCCTAATGTTATTTATCAATTACCTTATTTGGATGCTGTTTGTAAAGAAACCCTGCGAATTTATCCACCAGCAATATTAGCTTTTCCCAGAAGGGTTCTCTCACCTATAGAAATTATGGGGTATCAATTTGAACCTGGTACGATGATTAGTCCTTGTATTTATTTAACTCATCATCGGGAAGATATTTATCCTGAACCCAAGCAGTTTAAACCAGAACGTTTTCTAGAAAGTCAATTTTCTTCTTCTGAATATTTGCCCTTTGGGGGAGGAAACCGTATTTGTTTGGGGATGGCTTTTGCTAAGTTTGAAATGAAACTGGTATTAGCAACAATTTTATCTAATTGGGAGTTAGCTTTAGCAGATCAACAACCTGTAAAACCTGTTCGTCGGGGTATTTTAATTAGTCCTTCAAACGGCGTTAAAATGATAGTAAATGGTAAAAGAAATCCTGTTAAACTTGGTCAGGATGAACGTTTTTTAACTCCTACTTCATGATTGAATTTAATTATTTTCATCCTCAATGATAGTAATAATTTCTTGTTTCAAGGTAGGTAAAAAGTTTCTTTTCTTTCTTTAGTATAAGATTCAATGCGTTTAATTCTCTCTAAAATATCAGCCAAATAAATATGATCATCGTTCACAAAGGAATCGCCTCCTTAAGAATTTTTTCTCGAAAATAGTCTCGCAAACTTTTAACCGTTGCTACATCAACTTTACAACCTAGATAATCTTCTAAGTCTTGAATTAAGCCAATTCTATCTAATAAGTTTCTTCCCGATTCCATTTCTACTAAAAAATCAATATCACTATCTTGGGTTTCTTCTCCTCTAGCAACTGATCCAAAAATATGAATATTAAATGCACCATGTTGAGCAGCAATTTTGAGAATGTTCTCCCGTTTTTCTTGAATTTGTTGCTTTAATTTCATTTTAGTTAAAACCTTAAACAAAACATTATGGTTTAATTAGGGATTATTTATTAGCCATTCAAAGCTTAACAGTTAATTTGTTCTTATTATAGATTAATATAAGATTATGTGTTATGATTTCCGATGACTGAGATTTTAATAAAAATGACTAAACATAAATTACCTGATGGCCCTCAAAATGGGTCACTTCTACAGAAGCTCAAATGGATAACTAAACCATTAGAAGTGCTGGAAACCCATTACCAACGCTACGGCGACATCTTCACCGCCTATGTTGGTCTAGGAAAAAAGCCTATCGTAATCATTAGTAACCCTCAAGCTATTCAGGAAGTTTTTAGCACTGATCCCAAATATTTAGATTCCGGTGAAGTTGCAGGGATAAAACCCCCGTTTATTGGTCAACAATCATTAATTGCCCTTTCAGGCGATCGCCACAAACGACAACGCAAACTATTAACCCCACCCTTTCATGGGGAAAGGATGCTGGCTTATGGCAAGATAATTCAAGAGATAACGGAGCAAGTTACCAGTCAATGGGTGATTAGTTCCTCCTTTTTCGTTCGCTCTGCCATGCAAGAGATCACGTTTCAGGTGATTTTAAAGGCAGTATTTGGTCTGGTAGATGGCCCCCGTTATCAAAAACTTCAACAACTCTTGATGACCCGATTAGATGGCACAAAATCGCTTTTTAGAGCTATATTACTGCTGTTTCCTATCTTACAAAAAGATTTAGGCCCCTGGAGTCCTTGGGGACGGTTAATGGAAAATGAGCATCAAATTGATCAACTCATCTACGAGGAGATTCAGGAAAGACGAGAAAACCCTGATCCCTCTCGGACTGATATACTTTCTTTGATGATGGCGGCTCGTGATGAAGCAGGGGAACCGATGACCGATGTAGAATTACGGGATGAGTTGATCACCCTGTTAGTAGCGGGTCACGAAACCACTGCAACCTCTTTATCATGGGCATTTTATTGGATTCACCATCAGCCTCAAGTACGAGAAAAACTGCTGCAAGAATTGGATACCCTTGGTGAAAATCCCGATCCGAATCAGATTTTTCGATTACCTTATTTAGATGCAGTTTATAAGGAAACCCTGCGGATTTATCCTGTGGCAATGATGGCCTTTCAGCGTATGGTGTTATCACCCCTAGACATCGCGGGTTATCACTTTGAACCTGGGATTATACTCTCTCTCTGTATTTATCTTACTCATCATCGAGAAGACCTCTATCCTGAACCAAAAAAGTTTAAACCAGAACGATTTTTAGAACGTCAATTTTCCTCTTCTGAGTATTTGCCTTTTGGGGGTGGTAGTCGTCGCTGTATTGGTATGGCATTTGCTCAATTTGAGATGAAATTGATTCTTGTCACAGTGCTATCTCGTTGGCAGTTAGAACTAAAAGATAGTAAACCAATGTTACCAGTGCGTCGGGGTTTATTGTTAGCACCTCCGAATGATTTTCAGATGGTGGTGAAGGCGAAAAAAACTACCGCTAAAGCGATGAGTTTGACTTGATAATATAGAATATCAATTAATTAATGACTTAATCAAAATATGCGGATTACTATTTTAGCATTGGGAACAAGGGGTGATGTACAACCTTATATTGCTTTGGGTTTAGGATTACAAGCAACAGGCCATCAGGTGACAATAGCTAGTCTTGATATCTTTGAAGATTTTGTCAACAGCAAAGGACTTGATTTTGCTTCTCTAGGAAGTGTTCCTGAGAAATTGAAACAACGTTCTCAAAATACAAACAAAGGTAATAATATAACCTTTAATGGTATATGGGGCAGAATGAACTGGTGGTCAATCTTTGGATCATCACTTGAAAACCTAATTAATAATACTTGGGAAGTATGTCAGAAAACAGAAGTTAACTTGATAGAATGGAGTAAAAAAGGCAGTTGAAATAATTAATTCTCATCTTTCTTCCCACAACTAATCAACAAATTATTATCTTTGATCACTATGAGTATCCAGATTCTTCACATTCAAAAGAAAAACCGAACCTCTGCTAATACATTGGCTAAACTAGAAGATTTCGACTATGTAGAAGGAGAGACTATTGATCCCAAAATTATTATTGAAAATCCCAATATTAGTTTATATTGTCTTGATCCTCAAAATCAACGAGCAATTTTTGTCGAAACTCCTTTAGACATTGATATTTATCAACCCCCTTTTTTATATCAAGCTCAATATGACCATGCTCAAAGATTATTTGCCGTTTCTTTTCAAGAATTAGCTCAATTAGCAAAAAATATAAACCAAATTGAAAATTTAGTCTTGATTTATTCTGTAGGACGCTGTGGCTCTACTTTACTGAGAAACATATTTAATCAACTGGATACAGTAATTAGTCTATCAGAACCTGATGTTTTTTCCCAACTTGTTGCCATGCGTGAACCTAATGGTAGTAATGATGAGCAGATAATCGGGCTTCTCAAGATTTGTTTGGCGATTCAGTGCAAAAATAATATAATAGAAAAAAACTCATGTTATGTGATTAAATTTCGCAGTTTTTGTATTCAATTAGCAGATTTAATTGCTCAAATTGTTCCTGATGCTAAGGTTATTTTCTTATATCGCAATGCCAAAGATGTGATTAAATCCTCTATTCGGTCTTTTGTAATTGTGAAGAAAATGCTACCAGAAATAAAAGCTAATATCGAATTATATAGTCGCATATTTCCTTTGCTAAAAGATTATGAAAATTATATAGATTTTGATGATACGAATGCTACTGACTTATATATAACTGGATGGTTGTCTACAATGCAACGTTATTTATTTCTACACAAACAAGAAATTATTACTTGTGCAGTTCGCTATGAAGATTTAGTGACCAAACCTCAAGAAATTGTGACTTCTATTTTTGAAAAATGTGGCTTACCAGTTTCTGCCGTAGAAAATGCTTGTAAAGTATTTAAAAAAGATTCTCAGATGGGTTCTAGCCTATCACAAGAAAATACACGCAAAAATGATACACAACAACCTGATGATTTAGAAATAAGTCAAAAAATTACTCGTTTATTAAATCATCATTCAGAAATTAAAACACCCGACTTTATTGTTCCAGGTACTTTACAATAAATAATGAGTAATGAGTAATGAATAATTACTCATTATTCATTAGTGAATCTTATGAAGAAAGAACAGGTTTTCCGGTAGATACTACCTGTTCCACAATATCAATGGCTCGACTAACCCCACCAGCTTGTTTAATAGCTTCTTGCAGACGTAAAGCATTCTGTTTATAAGAATCCTCTATTAACACCTTTTGAATCGCGGTTCGCAATTTGGGAACCTTAACCTGTTTTATCGGTATAGCTTCACCACATCCTGCCCAAACTACTCGCGCTGCAATTCCTGGCTGATCATTGGTAATGGGAATTACCACCATTGGCACTGCATTATTAAGGCATTCTAAAGTAGTATTCATCCCCCCGTGAGTAATAGTAAGGGTGACTTTTTGCAACAATTCCAACTGGGGCGCATATTCTACTACTAGGGGTGAACCCGCAAATGCTGGTAGAGATTCAGGTTTAGCCGAACCCCCCAAAGAGATGACTAATTGGACATCTAAGCCCACACAAGCCTCTGCAATCTGTTGAAACACACCGATCAGGCGGTTTTGGACAGTCCCCATAGAAGCATAAATTAAGGGCTGTCCCGTCAACTTTTCATAGGGAAAATCAGGCAGATCTCGGCCCACTGTACTATGATAAGGCCCCGTAAAATGGAACCAGGGAGGCAGTTGCTCCCAGGGAAATTCTAATTCAGCAGGTTCTTGACTAATTTGAGCTAATGGGGAATAACGTTCATTAGGGTTAGAATGAGAAGGCAAGTTCCATTGCTGGCGATACTCATTAATCAATTGTGTCATCGGTTTGGCCAGTTGCTCCAAAATCTGATAACCGATGCGATTTCGCAGTCGTCCCCACCAACTAGGATTATATTTCCAAGTTGTAAAACGTGGTGGAATAGTCTCATCACGATTCAATACCAAAGCACTACAAACACTAATAAAGGGAATACCCAGAAAATCAGCCACCGTTCCTCCCTCTGGGGAAGCCTGATCGACTAGCAAGGCTTCTATACCTGCTTCTTTCATCGCCTGTGGTGCATCCCGCAGCACAACACCTGCACCATCTTTGAGGGCATTAATGGTATATCGCACGGCTTCTAGACCACTGAGTTTCCCTAACTGAGCTAATATTTCTGCCATTGTTCCCTTGGGAAAGTCAGATTCTCCGATTCCTTTAAATTCTAAGCCAGATTCTAGGGTTTTTGATTCTGCATCCAGTATGCCAAATAAAGTAACACGATGACCGCGCCGTTGCAATTCTTTTCCCAAGGGAAGCATGGTGTTAAGGTGGCCAGTGGATGCCGGACAAATTAGCCCATAGTGAGTCATTTTATTCTAGTTTTTTTTGTAAACTTTTCAAGGTTTGATACATCTCAGGCAGCCGCTTATAAATAGCAGACACTTTTAAATATAACTTGTTAGGAACTGCTGGACTACTAGAGACAATTTCACCAGCAGCAACATCATTGGGAATACCTGTTTGCGCCGTAGCGATCGCCCCATCCCCAATTTTAGCTTGATTGGCAACCCCTACCTGTCCCGCCAAAATAACCCGTTTACCGACGGTTACGCCCCCTGCTAACCCCACTTGGGCAGCCATGACGCAATTTTCATCAATTTGGCAGTTATGAGCAATATGAACCAAATTATCCAGCTTGGTATTACGTCCAATGCGTGTCGTTCCCACAGCAGGGCGATCTACCGCACTATTACAGCCAATTTCCACCCCATCTTCTAAGATGACATATCCTGATTGTTCCATCTTAAACCAACCATCAGGAGTAGGAACAAAACCAAACCCTTCTGAGCCAATTACTGCGCCACTGTGAATCACGCAACCAGAACCAATTTGGGCCCGTTCATGGACGGTACAATTAGCATGAAGAATGGTGCGATCGCCGATAGTTACGTCGGGATAGATGACCACATTGCCATGAAGATAAACGCGATCGCCAATTGTTACCCCCTCTTGAATCACCACATGGGGGCCAATAAACACATCTTGACCAATTTGAGCCGTCGGATCAATGACTGCCGTGGGATGAATACCAGGAGCAGGTTGAAAGGGACGATAAAATAATTTAATAGCGTGAGCGAAGGTTAAACGGGGTTCTGGGGTGGCTAACCAAGCAATACCTAGTGTAGTTGCCTGTTGTTGTAACGCCTCGTCACAGGGCAAAATCAAGGCACTGGCGGCGGTTTTGCCGATCATAGCCGCAAACTTTGGCCCTTCAATATAACTCAGGTTTCCTGTTACTGCTTCGTTTACCGCAGCGACTCCCGTAATTTCTGGGTTATTCTCCCCATTAACGGTCAAACTATGTTCAGTAACTAACTGATTTAAACTGTCAACAATTTCCTGAAATTTCATAGTAATTAAAGTTTGTTACCTTGGTATTTATTAATTATTAATTATTACTTATGAACGATGAACCTTACCATCAGGCATAGTCGCACCCCGTAAAATGACTCCGGCCAGATTAGCACTCATTAATTCTGCCCTGGTTAAATTAGCATTAGTCAGATTTGCTCCCATCAGATTTGCCCGTGCAAAAAAGGCTTCTACGAGATCAGCCTCACTTAAATTCGCCCCTGATAAATTAGCCCGACTCAAATCCGCATGATTCATCCGAGTTAAACTTAAATTAGCCTGATTGAGATTAGCACGATTCAGCACCGCATGAGTCATGACAGCCCCCTTAGCGTTAATTCCAGCTAATTCAGCTTGGGAAAGTTGGGCCCGCACTAAGTTAGCATTGGTTAAGTTAGCTCCTGTGAGTTTAGCTCCTGTTAAGTTGGCATCGGTTAGTAAAGCCCCTTTAAGATTAGCATTAGTTAAATCTGCCTTGCGTAAATCCGCATCCCGCAAATTTACTTCTTTCAGATTAGCCCCAACCAGGTTAGCACGGCTGAGATCAACCCCTTTCATATTTGCCCCTTGAAAATCGGCCTTGGCCAAATTAGCCGCTTGTAGGTTGGTGTAATAGCCTTTCTTTTCCTGACGCATATTGGCCCCCCGAAAACAAGATCCGGTAAGGGTGGCCCCGCTTAAGTCTGCCCCCCGTAAATCAGCCGAGATCAGATTTGCGTCTAAAAAGTTGGCTAGGGTAATATCTGTATCTCTCAGATTTGCCCCTTGTAAGAGGGCCCCATGTAACGTCGCACTGCGTAAGTCAGCCCCACTTAGATCCGCTTGACTGAGATTTGCACCGCTTAAATTTGCCCCAACTAAATTCGCTTGACTCAGGTTAGCGCGGTTAAAGTAAACAAAAAGCAGATTAGCCCCGTGTAAATCGGCTTCATTGAGGGTAATGCCGATTAAATCTGCCCCGACTAAGTTGATTCCTGGTAATTTCAATCCATGAAAGAGGGTTTCTCCCGCAGCATAACGCTCAATCAGTTCATTGGCTTTCATAGAGACTGGTATAAATTAAATGAACGGTTTAATGGCTTCCACAATAGTGCTGGCCGCTTGGAGGTGGGAGTCGGGATCATTGAGAGATTTGGCGGCATGATAGAGTTTGGCTTCAATATCTGTTATGGGTCGACCACTTTGGATGATTTGTTCTAATAAATCATCCAGGGTATAACTTCTCAGCATTGACCAATCTTGTCCACTGCGATCCCAAGGGTGAAACAGTAGGGAGAACAGCAATATTTTAGCGCGTAATGGGTTCGTATATTGCATGATTTCTAAGCGCAATTCAAAGATATCATAGGTTTTTGACGGTGGCGGTGACGATGGCGGCGGTGGTGGCGGCGGTGCTGCCTGTACCTGTTTTAACTCAGTGACCATTTGTTCTGAGGTGATATCAATCACAGAGGTTTCAAAGGCTGATGCTGAGGAGGTTTGGAGGTTAGCATAGTTTTGAGTCGTATTGATGGCAATAATTTGGGTACTATAGCTTGAGGACTGCTCTGGCAACATGGGATCATTTTCCCCTTGTAAGTTGTCATATAATCCGCCAATTTGGTTCAAAATAATTTTAGAGATGGCTAAATATAAATTCTTTTTATTAATATTTTCAACTAATTGTAAAAAGGCAAATTCTAGATCTTTGTGGGAAGGATAAATCTCTAAAATTTCCATAATTAAGTTTTTTAACCCATAATGCTGAATTCGATTTAAGTCATTTTCCCAACTATTTTTACCAATGGCATAAATTAATTTATGAATTCTCGCTGTTTCCGGATGACTACTTAAATTTCTCACCGCTTGTTCTAAGAGGAAGGTGGTATCAGAAACGTGAGTCTGTTGAGCCTCTTGTGGATGAGATTCTAGAGTCATGACCTCTGTTGGTTTGGCCATGTTCCGATAAATGGGCCCCAATTGCTCAATAATGGCTTTTGCTACCCCGGCATAGACTTTAGGACGGTTAAGGGTTTTAACCAGTTTATATAAGGCAAGGGTCAACTGTTCAACGGTTTTTTGCTCTTGAATTAGTTCTTTTATCAAAGTTTCTAAGGGGAAACTATTGAGAATATTTATATCATTTTCCCAAGATTGTTTACAAATACAAAATATTAATTTTTTAATTCTGATTGACTCTGGATGATTGTCGAGATATTGGACGGCTTGGTAAAATAAATCAGATGATAATTGCATAATTACCTCTTAAATAGAAAAGACCCTACTGTTAAGTTAGTAATAGTTCTTAACATAGGAATGATAATTTCTGACCAGGGACTTAGACAGAAAAAGGTAAATGAGTCACTTTTCCACACTAACATCATTGAGAGTTTTTTGAGATCAGGACTTGTCGAGTACCTCTACACATTATACATCAAATATTTACAGTAGAAGATTGTTAAAAATTTAGATTATTTAATTACTAAAATACCGAATAGTCATAAGGAATTTATCATTTTTAAGGGATAGCTCAGCTAATTAATCACTTTGACATTGGCCCGAAACTTTCTGTGAACAAAAGATTGATCAGATTAAGAAACTAAATCTCTCTCCATGCCATCTATATCATTAGAGCTAAATTTAAGTTATATTCCTATGGGTAACTATCATCCTGAGCAGCCTTTCTCCAGCGAGTTTGAGCCGAATGCTCCCACGTTTGATCCCCCTAACCAAGAAGCGATTAACCCTGAGATCCTGCCGGACGATGTAGTAGGGGCAACTATACCATTAACAGAAGCGATCGCCGTATCTATTGTAGAGGATCAAGATTCTCCCCTCAACCGAGACTGGTTTAACTTGGCTCGGAAACTACGGGGACAAAATCGGGAATTACTCGATACCATTGTTACATTAGAGCAGGCCTTAGCCGCCTCTCGGCAACAACTTCAAGAGCAGATGAGGCGATCGCATCAGACTGAGTCTCTCACCAGTGAGCAAACCACCCAACTCCAAACGACTCAGGCCCAAAATAGTAACCTACTAGAACAACTTCAATTGTCTCAAAAAGAGAGCCAACGTCAAAAATTTCAGATACAAACCTTACAACAACAATTGAGAACCATTCAAGAAACCTTTGCTCAACTCGAACGGGAATGTGCTTTGCTCAAAGAAGAATCTCAAGATAAGACTAATCAGCTAATGGTGACTCAACGGCAGGTCAAGGAATTACAGACCCGTCTCCAACGACAGCAACGTTACACCCTACAGTATAAAGCTGCCTTGGATGAGTGTTTAAGCAATTGTGCGAGAAAAGCCAAGACCCAGACGATTACGACACCGACGGCTTCTGTTGCTCCCTTAACCCCTAAAATTATCCCAATTCAACCCTGGTCAGGTCAACCGGAAACCCCTACGGAGCAAGGATTATCTAAATCTCAGTCCTCGACCCCAGAAACCCCGGTAGATCCCATTGATCAAACTCTAGAACAGTTATTTTCCCTGACAGCAGATTCCTCTGAAATCGTTGAAAATCAAACTGTTGAGGTGAACTCATCTGGGGATACAAGTGATCAGGAAATGGACTCACGGCCTATTGAGACTGTCAAAAAAGCGGTTGATCCTCTCCCTTCCTCCAGCATGATTGTTTCAATACCCCAATCATTAATCATTCATAGTCCAGTTCCCTTTAGTTTTAGTATTGATCGTAGCAAGAAGGATGAAGCGGCCAAAGCTAAGGTTGATTTACCGGGCTTTTTGCCTCGATTATCTAAATAAGTGCCTAATTATGTGATGCTAAGGCAAGCAGAGAGGGAGTAACTTTTTCGCGTTGCTCCCATATTAGAATGTTAAAGTATGATTAGCTTATATGTTGACTTATGTCAAAGGTTCAAAGTCTCAAAACGTCTCTTAATGAATATGTGGATCAGTTATCTGAAGCTAACCTAGAACTGGTCTATCAATTCATCACTAATCTAGCAGAACAAGAAAGAGAAGAAGCAACAGCAGAATTGTTAGATATTCCTAATTTGTTAGAAGATATCGAGTTAGCTAAACAAGATATTGCACAAGGGGAATTGACTGATTGGCGAGACGTTAGAACTGATGTATAAAGTTGTTTTAACTAAGAAAGCTAAGACTTTTTATCAATGGACAATGGACAATTGACAATTGACAATTGGTTAATTTGGTTTAAAACCTCCTCTTTTAAGGGGAGAAATTAAAAAATTTTTCCTTATTTTCAATCCTCTACCTTTTAGGTAGAGGTAATTGTCAATTGTCCATTGTTCATTGTCAATTGTTGAACAGTAAGCTGGTATGTGGAATGCACCGAAAACAACAAATAAAATGCGTTACACGCACGTTTTCGCACCCTACAAGATCGGCGATCACACTATTCTTTTGACTCATTTTTAACCTTGAAGTCTCTCTAAACTTTGATGACGTAAATCAGCTTCTATTATTGCAATTCATTCATTGTTTTAAATTTCGGTTTCATGTTAAAAATCTCTAGTTTCCATCAGGTTCAATTGTTATTTCTAGTTCTTCTCCCGCGAGATCGAACTTGACTCCCTCCCCCCCCGTGTTAGACTTCGTTGCGAACTTTAAATTTTTTTTGATTACGATGAACCTTAAAAAATCTTCCCTTTCGGCTGTAGCCGTTGCAGGGGTAACGTCTTTGGTTGCTCTCCTTGCTCCTTCTGCAGCGATGGCGTTAACCTTTTCCTATAGCGGTGATCTCACGGGACAACCCACCTTTAACCGTCCTGATGCCGGTGATCCCCCAACAGGTTTGGCTCAATTTTCTACTGCTGTTCCCTTTCAAACCCAAGCCTTTACCGTTGATACGACGGGTTCTGGATACGAAATCATTGGACGGTGGCAACCCAGTTCTGGAGCACCCGCAGATGCCAACCCTACTGCGGATGGCTACCTGTTTCTCTATCAGGATAGCTTTGATCCCCTGAATCCGTTGAGCAATATTCTCTCTGGAGACGATGATTTCTTAAGTGGTGGTATAGGTTGTAGTCCCAGCTTTTCTTGTAGTCGGTTACCGAGTAATAATGGCAATAGCTTGACCTTAACCGCAGGGGTCAACTATATCGTCGTTGCTACCCAATTCAGCAACCCACCCGCCACTGGCTTTGTCTCAACCTACACCATCGATATTAACACACCAGGGAATGCACAAGTGATTTTCCCGACGGCTGCTTCCGTTCCCGAACCCACTGCAATTGTTGGGTTATTCCTAGTGGGGGGAATGGGGTTATTATCAAAACGTCAAAAACAAAAAAAAGAAACCACAAAAGTTAGCTAATTTGCTTTTTAATATAACTGATTCCCCCTTAATTTAAGTGAGTTGAGGGGGTTTTTTATAAATTAATTTTCAGATTCATTTTCTAATATTTTCTGTAATTGTGGCACTAATGCAGGTAAGTCTTCTTTAATGGTTGCCCAAACTCTACTCAAATTTACTTGAAAATACTCATGGGTTGCTACATTTCTCATTCCTACCATTAAACGCCAAGGAATAAGGGGGTAGCGAGATTGAATTTCAGGAGGAATATTTCTGGTGGCTTCACCGATAATAATAAAGTCATAAAGAACTGATTTGACCATTATTTCATTGTTAATAAAGTCCTCAAACCTTATTTCTTTAGTACGTCTATCAATTTCAGAGATAGATTCTAAAATATCTTGAATACGCAGTTGCCACTTTCTAGAAGGCATGAATCACATCCTTTAAGACAGGTTCTCGTAAATGTTCTTTTAAGGCATCTTGAGTTCCTAAATCAACAGAACATCCCAGAATATCCTCTAAATAATATTGCACTTGCAATAATTGAAATAAGCCACCTTGATGATTAAATTCTACTAATAAATCTACATCACTATCAAGACGCGCTTCATCCCTTGCTACCGAACCAAATAGAGATAAAGATTTGACACCTAGTTTTTCTAATTGTTCTCGGTTTTCAGCTATAATTTCGAGTACCTCATTCCGTTTCATTGTCATTTGTTTAATGCACTATTAATACTTTAGTCTTGGTACTATCTCCTAATTCTGAAATTATCGCAAAAAGCTACTCCCTTGACTCACTTTTACCTTGTTTATCTTGAAGTCTCTCTAAACTTTGATGACGTAAATCGGTTTCTATCATGGCAATTAATTCATCAAATTTTAATGTAACTAAATCCAATTTTCGACAAGCTTCTCGCCATTTATTCACGCTTTTAGTTCTCGTTTCTAGGCCAGGAATACAAGATTGATTAGTCATAATAACCCCCAGTTTCTTTTAGTTTCACCAGAGATTAATTTCAACTAAATTATTCCAATTTTTCTAACTTTTCTCGAATAGCTTGTTTCATTACTTCCAAATTTTCGGGAGTATTAGGACAAGGATAAGTTTTTGTTGTTGGATTAGTTTTTAATCGATCCATTAAAGCATAAAATGCTTCTTTATCTTCTCTATTCTGTAAGACATAAGCTCTTAATTCAGCTTTATTCATTGTTTTAAAATTCGGGTTCATGTTAAAAATCTCCAGTTTCCATCAGGATCAATTGTTATTTCTAGTTCTTCTCCTGCTAGAATAACTAATCGGTGATCTCGTTCATCTAATCTTACTAAATAAACAGGAATATAAAATCCTGTTAAGTCAAGACAAACTTGAACACAACTTATACACTGTTCAACGGTTGGAAAAATAGATTACTCCTTCTTAAAAGTTTTAACTGCTTTATTTTAGCATATTGCTATTATCTTGCTTAAAATTACAGTGTTATCTCATATTTTAATAGAGTGCATCAAACAACATGACGACACCATTAAAATAAGGTGCGTTACACGCACGTTTCCGCACCCTACAAGATCAGCGACCGCACTGGCCATAATTATGGGAAGGACGGGAATTCTTGGTTCAACGAGCCAACTTGCTCTGAGCAGTATCATTGTCATGGGCAAAATGGTTATATGTTCATTCTGCCCTAATTAACTGATTAATGAGACAGATCTAAAGTTGATGCCAATTCAGACACTTCTTGAATTTTGGGGGAAAAGGCATAAACATCAGGATTAATTTCAGCAATTTGTTGATAGGAGTGACGAACCTGAGCATTAATTGCCACTGTCTTCACATCATACATTTGGGTAAAGAACTTGGGATAAAAGCCAATACCAATAATTAAGACGATGAAACTAAAAGCAATTAAGAGTTCACGGGGTTTGGCATCGCTAAAATCTGCGTCTGTTGGTAAAACACAACTATTCCCAAAACAGACCGCGTTTTCTTCCCCAGATTTGAGAGATTGGGTATCTACCAATCCGCAGGTTAAGGCCTTATCCGAACCATAGAACAATTGTCGTAACATCGACAACAGATAGATGGGGGTCAAAATCAGTCCTACCGCCGCTAAAAACACGGTAACAGTGCGAAAAATAGAGCTATAAACATCACCGCTCGTTACTCCGACGAAAACCGAAATTTCACTAGCAAAACCACTCATTCCAGGTAGTGCTAGAGAAGCCATGGCACCGATGGTAAAGAGGGCGAAGACTTTGGGCATTATTTGTCCAATATCGCCCATTTCGTCTAAAAACATCGTATGGGTGCGATCATAAGTGACACCAGCAAGGAAGAATAATAACGCCGCAATTAATCCGTGGGAAATTAACTGCAACATCGCACCACTGATACCAATATCGCTAAAGGAGGCAATACCGAGCAACACAAACCCCATGTGAGACACGGAGGAGTAGGCGAGACGGCGTTTCATGTTGGATTGGGCAAAGGAGGCAAAACCGCCGTAAACAATGTTAATTACTCCCAAAACGACTAAGATGGGCGCAAAATAGACATGAGCTTCCGGGAGCATTTCTAAGTTCAGGCGAATTAAGCCATAGGCTCCCATTTTCAGTAATACTCCCGCCAGAATCATCGAAACGGGCGAGGAAGCTTCCCCGTGGGCATCGGGCAACCAAGTATGAAAGGGGAAAATGGCTAATTTAACGCCAAAGGCGATTAATAGTCCAGCATAAAGCGGTAATTCTAGGGCTAAAGGATAGTTTTTAGTCGCTAGTTCCACTATATCGAAGGTCATCTGACCCCCTCCATAGAGTCCCATAGCTAAGGCGGCGATTAAAATGAAGATAGACGCGGCTGCCGTGTAGAGCAGGAATTTCATGGCTGCATAACGTCGTTTTTGACCTCCCCAGATGGAAACCAGCAGATAGACGGGAACTAACTCCAATTCCCACATAATAAAGAGTAATAATAAGTCTTGAGCGACAAATACGCCTATTTGGGCTGAATATAACAGCAACATTAAAAAATAGAATAATTTGGGCTTGCGATCTACTTGCCAGGCGGCAAAAATCGAAAGGGTTGTTACCAGTCCCGCTAAGAGAACCAGAGGCATGGAGATTCCATCGACGGAAACAGCCCAACTTAGTCCAATTTGGGGCAACCAAGGGTATTTTTCAGCAAGTTGAAAACTGGAGTTACTGATATCGTAATTCGTCCAAAAGGCATAGCACATTAAGATAAAATCCGCAAGACCCACTCCTAGGGCATACCAACGGACTAACTTACCATCTTTATCGGGCAATAGGGGAATACCACAAGCAGCAAGAAGTGGTAATGCGATAATTGCCGTTAACCAAGGAAATTGGGCGGTTATCATGTTTTTATATCAAAAAACTATTTTTTAGATTTCTCAAAGTATTGTATCAGACTTTATGAAGTTTTATTAATATTTTTTTCTGATGGTTTACTTAATAAAACTAAATTAAATTTATGTCTAAATTGAGGTGTCTTAATTTTGTTAAGTATATTAGGGTTGATCACAGTGAATATACATAGATTTAAACCGCATCAATAGATACAATAGAGAATTGTCAATATAAGAGTCATCGTGATTCAATTTTTGTCGGGTGCGTTAATGAAATGTAATGCACCATCATCAGGCTTAATTCAATATTGCGTTATTATGGATAATAAAAATTAATAAGGATATAAAACGATGAAGCGTCTTGAATTTCCTGTAGAATATAGTTTTGACGTTGAAACGAATTCAGTGGTTGCGACTGTACCAGACTTAAATTATATTTCATCTTTTGGGAAGGATTTTGCAGAAGCAGAACAGAATGTGAGTGAAGCAATTTTAACCTATTTAGAAGCTTTAAAAATGGATGGTTTACCAATACCAAGTTGATTAGTCATCATAACCCTCAATTTCTTTTAGTTTCACCAGAGATTGATTTCAATAAATTATTCCAACTTCTCTAATTTTTCTCGAATAGCTTGTTTCATTATTTCCAAATTTTCGGGAGTATTAGGACAAGGATAAGTTTTTGTTGGTGCATTAGTTTTTAATCGATCCATTAGAGCATAAAACGCTTCTTTATCTTCTATATTCTGCAAAAAATAGGCTCTTAATTCAGATTTATTCATTGTTTTAAAATTTGGTTTCATGTTAAAAATCTCCAGTTTCCATCAGGATCAATAGTTATTATATTGCTATTATTTTGCTTAAAGTTACAGTCTTATCCCATATTTTAATAGAGTGCATCAAACAATATCACGACCCCATTAAAAATAAGGTGCGTTACACTTCGTTAACGCACCCTACAAGATTGGCGATCGCACTTCGTTAACGCACCCTACAATATTGGCGATCGCACTAAAATTGTTAGTGAATATGGAACAGATATTTATATTGAATGGGTTGAAATTCCTGAATGGTTACTTAATAGAGTAGAAAATACAGCAATTTCATTTTATCAACCTAAGCTAAATTCTAAACTTCCGCCTATTATATAAAAAAAGGTGCGCTAAAAACGCACCCAAACTCATGCAGATAACGTTTAATTAATGATTAGGCCGCATCATCATCATGGGCAAAACGATTGTAGAGGAAATCTAAAGCATAGTTGCGTAAATCGTAATATTGGGGATCTTCCATAATGCGATCGCGATCTCTTGGACGAGGGAAAGGAATAGTCATAATTTCCCCGATCGCAGCGGCCGGGCCATTGGTCATCATAACGAGACGATCAGCAAGGAATAACGCCTCATCAATATCATGAGTAATCATTAACACGGTACAACGGTGATCATTCCAAATTTTAAGTAATTCTTCCTGTAATTCCTCTTTTGTAATCGCATCCAACGCCCCAAACGGTTCATCTAAGATTAACACTTCTGGCCGAATAGCAAGGGCCCGCGCAATAGAAACCCGTTGTTTCATCCCCCCAGAAATTTGCGTCGGTTTTTTGTTTTCTGCTTCGCTTAAACCCACCATTGCTAAGTGATCCCGTACAATACCCCGTTTTTCTACTTCTCGCTTGTCAGGACTCACTGCATCTACCGCTAAATAGACATTTTCAAACACGGTTAACCAGGGAAGTAAAGCATAATTTTGGAATACTACCATGCGATCGGGGCCGGGTTTAGTAACAGGTTTACCATTAACTAAAACTGATCCATCCGTAGGAGTGGCAAATCCTGAAACCATATTTAAAAGGGTCGATTTTCCACAACCAGAATGGCCGATCACACAGATAAATTCCCCATCTTTAACAGTTAAATTAACATCTTTTAATACTGTATAAGGCCCTTTAGGAGTAGGATAAACTTTGCTGACGTTTTCAATAACAACAGAGAGATTATTATTCATAGTGGGTTGAGGTTTCAGGTTCAAAGTTTTAGGGTTTTGAGATTTGATCATTTGCATTGTTTTCTCCGTATTAATAGTAGGGTGGATGGTGGCCAGTCCCCCCTATTAGGGGGGATATAAGGGGGGTTAAGCAGCAACAACAATAGGAGTTTTAATCCCATCAAGATGAACTTCAGCCATAGTAAAGTTCTGTTTAATGGCTAATTCATTGAGATAATTAACCGGATCTTCTGCATCAAAAGTGACACCATCAAACAATTTAATAGGTTCACGACGATACTTAATATCTCCCATTCCTAACTCTCTTGCGGCGGTACTAAAGACCCCAACACGACACACCCGTTCTAAAATTTCTACCCAGTTGCGAGGGAAAGGAATATGACCCCATCGCGCCATTTGTGTCATCATCCATAAATGTTCTGTACGACTAGGACGGTTCATTCCTTCCCCAAAGAACATATGATGGGCGTATTCGACGGTTTTTTCCAAATTGCAACTATAGTTATTAGGGTCGCCCAATTGTATATATTCGGGGTTCGTACTCAGATATTGACGACCAGATAATAATTGGCGAATATCCTCATGATTCGCCGGATCAGCGCAATATTGACAACCTTCTAACAAAGCTTTCACCAGGGCGATATGACTATTGGGATAAGTATTAGCCCAGTCTTCTCGGACTCCTAAGACTTTCCCTGGATGTCCCCGCCAAATTTCTAAATCTGTCGCTACAGTAAACCCCACCCCTTCCATTGCGGCCCGCATATTCCAGGGTTCACCCACACAGTAACCGTCAATGGTTCCCGCTTTGAGATCCGCCACCATTTGGGCCGGGGGAATGGTTTCTAATTGTACATCTTTATCAGGATCAATGCCTCCTGCGGCTAACCAATAGCGTAAGAGGATGTTATGAACAGAAGAAGGGTGAACCATGCCGAAAATATGACGTTTTTCCGTAGATTCGAGCAACATTCGTCTTAAGTCGGTGACGGTATGGACTCCTAGTTCATAGAAAGGCTGTCCTAATGTGATACCGTTGCCATTGCGGGTCATGGTTAAAGCGGAAACGATGGGTAAGGGGGTTTCTTGGTGTCCTCCGGCGGTTAACCAGGTGGGCATTCCTGCGGGCATTTGCGCCCCGTCTAAGTAACCTCCGGCGATCCCGTCCACAATGCCCCGCCAACTGCTTTCACGGACTAAATTTACCTCATCTAAGCCATGTTTGGCGAAAAATCCCCGTTCTTGGGCAACAATTACAGGGGCGCAAGCGGTAAGAGGTACAAAGCCAATTTCTAAATTGACTTTTTCTAAGCCATGACGGGCTGTCGCTTCTGTCTTTTTCGCCCGTAATTTTTTAATACGTTTCTGTTGGTTGAGGAAGTAAATAATCTCACTGCGAAGACTATAATAACTGGGATGGTTTACTACTTCCATCCGTTTACGAGGCCGGGGTATATCAACTTCTAAAATGCCGCCTATTTTTGATTTTGGCCCATTGGTTAACATGACAATGCGATCTGAAAGTAAGACGGCTTCATCTACATCATGAGTCACCATGACAGAGGTGATTTTGTATTCTTCACAAATCTTCATTAATTGTTCTTGTAAATTGCCTCTAGTTAAAGCATCTAAAGCCCCAAAGGGTTCATCAAGTAATAATAATTTAGGGCGAATAGAGAGGGCGCGGGCAATAGCTACCCGTTGTTTCATTCCTCCTGATAATTGTTTTGGATATTTATCAACCGCATGACCTAAACCCACTAACTTAATTTGTTGTTCAATGATTTCTTTTCGTTCTGCGGCGGGAAAATCTCCCATGACTTGATCAACTGCTAGGGCAATATTTTGATAAACGGTTAACCAAGGTAAGAGGGAATAATTTTGAAAAATTACCATCTTATCAGGGCCAGGACTTTTGATTTTTTGTCCTTCTAAGGTAACGACTCCTTCTGTTGGTAAATCTAATCCGGCGATCATATTTAAAAGGGTTGATTTACCACAACCTGAGTGACCAATTAGAGAAATAAATTCGCCTTTTTTGATGTCTAAATTAATACCTTTGAGGGCAATATATTCACCGCCACCAGTTAAAGGAAAGACTTTATCAATGCTATCTGCTGCAACAAAAACACCCATTTTTTTACCTCATTTTTGATTGTGTATTATTGTCTTTGTAGAGACGTTTCATGAAACGTCTCTACAGGATTAAAATTATTCACCTGGAGAAATTAAGGTTTGAACCCAAGCCATAAAACGGTCAAGAATTAAACCAATTGCACCGATATAAATCAGGGCTAAAATGATGTCACTGATGTAGTTATTTTGGTAAGAATCCCAGATAAAGAAGCCAATTCCTACAATACCAGACATAACAATTTCTGCTGCAATAATCGCTAACCAAGCTAAACCAATCGCAATTCTTAATCCGGTGAAAATGTAAGGAAGTGCAGAAGGAATCAGAATCTTAAAGAAGAATGTTTTCTGAGAAAGTTGGAGAACTTTACGAACATTTATGTAATCTTGAGGAATTTGTTGAACCCCGACAGCCGTATTAATTAAGATGGGCCAAACTGCGGTAATGAAAATTACGAAAAGTGCAGCAGGTTGGTTTTGTTGTAAAGCAGCTAAGGCAATAGGAACCCATGCTAAAGGAGGAACAGTTCTTAAGAATTGAAATAAAGGATCTAACGCCTTATTTGCAAAACTATTTAACCCGACAAACACTCCTGCACCAATACCCACAACCGCCGCTAAAGTATAGCCAATTAATACCCGTTGTAAACTAGCCATAGATTGCCAGAATAAGCCTACATCAGTTCCCCCACGATTAAAAAAGGGATATATTAAATAAATACGGGTACGTTCATTAAACCAAAGATCACTGGGAGGAGGTAATTTAATTAATCCAATCATTGAACATAATTGCCAAACCACTAAGAACCCCAAAATTCCTACAATGGGAGGCAGAATATTTTGAGAGTTCTTTTTCCAAAATTTAGCAAAAGAACTATTGCTATTGCCATTTTTGCGTCGAGTATTAACCGTAGTTGCCATTTTGATTGATCCTCAATTAGTTAGTTGTTTATAGATGAAAATTTGTTAATAATGATGGCTTACACTCGCTTAATTGCCAGACTCTTTAGATAAGCATTGGGATCATCTGGATTAAATTCTTTACCATCAAAGAACTTCTCAACTCCACGAGAGTCACTGGTAGGAATATCTGCATCAGGAATACCAGCTTCTTTGGCCGCTTCTTTCCAAATATCAGAACGATTAACTTTATCAATCAAAGCCTTAGCATTATTATCTAAGGTTGTAGGAGGTAAGAAACCCCAACGCACACTTTCTGTTAAGAACCAAAGGTCAAGACTCTTATAGGGGAAAGAAACACTACCACGAGGAGATTTCCAATACAAAGCTGCTTTTTGGAAGTCTTCAATTTCTGGCTGGTTATCGCCCATGATGTAAGTTCCTAACAACATCGGTTCAAGAATATCAACAGGAACATTAAAATATTTGGCCCCGCCTAAAATGCTGGCCATTTCGGGACGGTTTTCCTTCTTATCACACCATTGTTGTGCTTCCATAATGCCTTTTAATAAGGCTTTAGTTGCTTTGGGATTTTGATCAACCCAGTCACCACGCATGGCAAAATATTCTTCAGGATGAAACGCCCAAAGTTGTGCCGTTAATGCTGCCATAAACCCAACACCCTCCCCGACAATTCGGGCTGGCCAAGGATCACCTGTACTAAATCCTTCCATACTTCCCGTCTTCATGTTGGCTACAGTTTGGGCCGCAGGGACAGTCATCAGGTTAACTTCCTTATCGGGGTCAATACCTCCCGCCGCTAACCAATAACGAATCCAAAAATCTTGGTTGACTTTGGGGAAGGTATAGGCTGCCCTGAAGGGTTTACCTTCTTTTTTGAGGCCAGCAAAATAGTCTTTAGCTTTGCTGACATCTAAACCAATACCTTTGCCTTCTTGACTTTTGGCGATCGCAATGCCATTTCCTTGAGTGTTCAGCATAGCCAACACATACATGGGAATTTTGGCATTATTTTTAGTGATCAACCCTTCAGAAATCAGGTAAGGCATAGGCATTTGCCACTGTCCCCCATCAATACCCCCGGCGGCTGAACCAATTTCTACGTTATCCCTAGCTGACCCCCAGTTTGCTTGTTTGGAGACATCTACTTGAGTCATGCCATATTTGGCGAAAAAGCCCTTTTCTTGAGCAATAATCAAGGGTGCAGCCTCAAAAATAGGAATAAAGCCTAATTTCGCGCTTGGGGTTTCGGGAGTCATTTCCGCAGTTAAAGCTGACGGCGAACCTGCGGGGGATGGGGTTGTAGTTGGGGAATTATTGGCCGTGGGTTCGGGAGGATTTCCTAAACAGCCTTTTAATAACACTGCACTCGCTGCGGATAAAGAGGCAGTTACCAAAAACTTACGACGAGACAAAGGTGAAAAATCGGGCATAGAACTATACTCCTGCTAATAGTTTTACACAGAAAAATGAAAGAATATATAATTGGTAAAAAGGATTGAAACCTTTACACAATAATAGTTTTAGCACTAATATTAATATTTTATATAAGTGCGATCAGTTGAGGTTACTCAATGAATTTTATTGATTTGCTCAACTTGTTAAATCAGTTTAGCACCCTTTTTTATAAAAAACTTATTTTTGGACTCGTCAACCATAACAAAAAACTAATCATATCCATAAGTATAGATTGGCTTTTATGATTATTTGATTTTTAAATGTCTTTTTTCAATATATTGTTTTATTATTCTACTTATAACTGGAGTGTATCAATAATTAAAACCGTAGGGGTTAACGGCCGTTGACCCCTACAATAGAAATAAGTAGAAGGAATTCGAGTTAAGTCGTATAGCCTATAAAATGTGATAAAATGCCATAAGTATTAATAAATCTTAGAACAAAAAGATCAAACAATGAATCGTCTTGAGTTTCCTGTAGAATATAGTTTTGATGTTGAAACAAATTCAGTTATTGCAACTGTACCAGACTTAAATTATATTTCATCTTTTGGCAAAGATTTTACAGAAGCGGAACAGAATGTTATTGAAGCAGTTTTAGCTTATTTAGAAGCTTTAAAAATGGATGGTTTACCGATACCAAGTTGTCCGAAAAAGTCAACGGGAACTGTGCTATTAATTGAGTTAGTAGCATGAGTGAGCGTTTATCATCTATTACCGCTAAAAAGGCTCTACGGAAACTAAAAAAAGCAGGATTTAGAGAACACCATCAACGAGGTAGTCATTTGGTTTTAAAGCATTCTGATGGTCGAATGGTAGTTTTACCAATTCATAGTAGTGATATTCCTAAAGGTACACTATATAATATTGTTGTTAATCAGTCTAAATTAAGTATAGAAGAATGGAATAATCTTTAAAGAAAATATAAATTATCCTCTTTTATCGACAAAATCGCCGACTTTGATCAAATTCTGGTTCTTGCCAAGAAAAAGCAAAATGACTAAGCGATCGCAGTTGAGGAAATTTAGCCCGAATAGCGGCCATTTGTGTCTCTAAAGTAGGGCGGTTATCTTGAGTTTTGCCCCATAAACCTGCGATCGCCGGAGTAATTTTCACTTTAGAAGGAGACATTTTCACCACTCTTTCTACTTGTTTAACAATACAAGCAGCATCCTTGCAGAGTCCATAGGCCATAGGATGAAACTCTAAAGAAGGGGGAAACTTATCCCATGCTTGCAAACGAGAGTCAAACCCCCTGTCTCCTACTAATTGATTACCATCAGGGAAAAATACCGCCCCCGCAGGTATACCATAACGTTCAACTGCTGAAGCTGCAAAAGAGACAAAATTGATCACACCTTGAGCAGCATGGGCAACCGCAAGATACCATAGATCAGTCTTTAAACGTTGATAACGCACCTGTAACGAGTCTTTTGCTTCCGTTGCGGGAACAGAACGACCTTGCCATAAAGGGGAACCCTCATCAGGATATATTTTATCCACTTCTAAGACATCATTAACCGTAATATAGCCCTTGGTGACGTAACGTTGAATTAAATCCCGTCCTTTGTTATTTAAACCCCGTTCATAGAACGCTTGTTGAGAGGCTGCACTATAAATCCAGAGATCCTTAACTTTTCCTACTGCTGACTGGGTTCCTGTGCCTCTAGGGTAGCGTACATAATCGAATAATACCCCATCCGGTCGCCGTTTTAAGACAGCTTGCAGTAGACTGTAATAGTCAGTTTGGGCTTGACGATTATAAGGGTCAACAAAGGCCTGAGATTGGTCATGAACAAATTTAGTGCTATCTTGCCCCTTACCATTCCTCGCTAAGACAGATTGGCGATCGCCTCTTTGAGCATAGACATAACCAAAATTTAGAGTAAATACCCAGGCATAAATCTTTAAGCCCCGTTCTCGTCCTTTTTGGATAGCTTGGGCTAATAAATCCACATTTTCAGCCCCTGGTGTTCGCACAACGGTGTCCCAAGGAGTCGGGTTATCTGCGGGAGGTAACAAGACCTGACTATCAGCAAAAACCTCTACATAAACCGTATTATAACCCTTATTAACAATACGATCTAATACGGCTTCAATGGAACCTGGACGCACATCACAGGGGTAGAAACGTAACCAAATTGCTTGTTCTTGGGGCCAAGTTTTGGCGCGACAACGGCGTAATTCTTCGGCCTGTTTTCGTACCAAAATTTGATAGTTTTTTGTCGCTTCTGGCTCACCTTTTAAGGCAGTTTGTAATAAATTTTCTTTCATGGCGATCGCTTCAGGAGAAAATTGACAATAATTGCCCGTTGCTGCTTGTACGGCCTTAATTTCTGTGAGGGGAATCATAGCATTTCCTATAATCAGAAAACCCCCAATGATACTCTGTAGAAGTTTTTGAGTAAGCGATCGCTGATTCATGGATATTTCTCCTCTAAATAAATTAGGTGATTATAAATCAAGGTAGAATGGGCATTGCCTACAATAAATAGTTATAAAAAAAGGCTTGATTACTCAAACCTCAGATAATTTTATAAGTCATGAAATCAATTAGATTCCGCGTTTAACAGCGACTTCTGCTTGTTTCAACTCTTGTTTTAAACGGGTTTTCAATTTTTCAGGAATGGGGCGACTACCATAGGAGGTATAATAAACAGCTAAAGAATTTAACGCCGTTTGCATTGTGGTGAAGGAACGAAGTCCACCGGATGAATTATTGCGTCGATAGCGAGAAATATAATCATTAATTTGCTCTTTAGCTAAAGACTGAATCTCTTTTATATTGTCAGCATCCTTGGGTAAATCAAGGGCTGTGGTTAGAGTTTCAATGACGTTTAGGGTATCTTGACTATAATTGCCAGTAAGTCCCGTTGAACTATTAGCACAACCCGTCAGAGAAACGACTGCCACTAAAATGAGGGCGAGAAGGCGCGATAAGTAGGATTTGAAAAACATGATAAAGTTGTCAATAAAATTAGGTGATCCCAGAATTTAACTATCCTATCCTAGAAAGGGTTAATCAGTGAAGCCTATTTAAACCATTAAAAGCTTGGCCCCCGTAACATCAGTCACGGCGCATATTTGCCATTTCTTCAATAATGATTCTAACAACCTTGTTTTATTCCTATTATCCCAGAGAGCATGAGCGAAATTTTCACAAAAAAAGTCTGGTTTTCTAACGTCAAAAATGATTTATTAGCGGGGGCCGTGGTTGCCTTAGCCCTAATCCCCGAAGCGATCGCCTTTTCCATTATTGCAGGAGTTGACCCCCAAGTGGGGTTATACGCTTCTTTTTCTATTGCTATTATTACAGCTATTATCGGGGGTCGTCCTGGCATGATTTCCGCCGCAACGGGGGCCATGGCCTTATTAATGACCACTTTGGTCAGAGATCATGGATTACAATATTTACTGGCTACCACCGTCCTCACTGGTATTTTACAAATTCTTTGGGGTTGGGTCAAACTGGGAAATCAAATGCGCTCTTTGGGGGAGGTTTCGCAGGGAGAGATTATACTGGAAATGTGATCAATAATGATTCAAATTCAGCCTTAAATGATACGATTAAAGAGATTCAACAATTAATTGATAAACTCTCCCAAAATCAACCCATAAATAACACCAGCGAGCAGATGAAAATTGCTGTTACAGTAGTAGAAAGAATTGAAAATGATCTAACTTGGAAACAAAAAGCCATCAAAGCGAGTCAACAAGGATTATTAGAAGCGATTAAAAGTAATCCTATTGGTGCATTTGTCGCAGGTGCAATTGAAGGATGGAAAGGTTAAAATCAACAAGTGAGGTTTTATGGAATGATAGTAATGATAATATTTTAATGACAAGACAGGGTAGGTTTATTTAACGTATTTGTAAAAGTCATAGCGTTTGACAAAAACCCACCCTACAATATTGTTGGTAATGGATTTTGTATACAATTTAACGTCATTTTAATTTTTTTGAATTATACTAACCATAATCTCTTTTTATCTCATCAAATATGTTATCTCCCTTAATAGAAGCTCTCGAAAGAATCAGGTATTGGTTAGAACAAAATCTACCTGAGTCAGCTACTGCTCTCGAACCTGGTTTAAGTCTATCAGAAATAGAAGAATTATTATCAACTTTTCCCTTTCAGTTACCCGCAGAAATTTACGCCCTTTATCAATGGCGTAATGGTAGCAGTAGTCAAGACTATAATTTTTTCCCTTTTCATTGGTTTCTTCCCTTAGATATAGCACTTTCTTTTATTGAAGAAGAAAAACAAATTCAGGCTAAATTAACTAAACATTCTGAGGCTTCTTGGAATGATTGTTGGTTCCCTTTTTCAAGGTTTCAAGGAGATTATTATATAGTCAAAGGTTCTGAAAATTCCCAGGCTTTTTCTCCTGTTTATCTAGTCTTTCAAGAAGATAGAGAGGTAGATGATCCTTGGATGGTTTATAGTAGTTTAACTACCATGATGTTATCTTTAGCCGAAGGTTATGAAACGGGAGCTTACTATCTTGATGAAAATAAAATTATTAATACTGATGAGTCTGCTATTGAGAAAATAGAGCGCAAATATAATCCAGAAATTGATCATGATCTTGATGATGATTAAAATAAAAAGTAATAAGTAATAAGCTAAATCAATACTTACAGACAGACTGAAGCCTGAAGTCTAAATTAAACCCGCGTAGGCGGGTTTTGTCTGTATAGCTTAACCCTTAAGGGTTTGAGCATATAATAAAAAAATCAACTAAATTGCTCTTTTAAAAAGGCTTCAACCGCTTTATTAAAAGCATCTGGTTTGACTAAAAATGCCCAATGATTTCCAGGTACTTCAACAATTTGTAACCGTTTTAAATACCTTTTATAAGGTTTAAGTTGCCATTCAGTTTTATTTAGTCCTTGTTGGGGTTTAATAAATAAAGTAGGGATATCAATAACTTGAGTTAATCCTGAATATTTCATCACTTCCTCAAAAATTTCATCCCTCGCTTGCGGAATAAATTTACTGCCCCATTTTCCCTCTGGTTTTTCTTCTATTCCCAACTGAAAAACTTGCTTTTGTAAGGGACTCCACCCGCGATATTGTTTTAAACTACGAGCTAATTTTTCCGCATCTTCATAACTATTAAATGGCCCCATAGCCTTCAAAAATGGCAAAACTTTATACAACAAAGGAAAGGTAACTTTAAACATTGATGGCATTTTATCAATAAAAAACGGATCAATTAAAATTAACCGCTTAAACTTTTCAGGTTGTTGAGTTGCCCAAATTGCTGCTAATTTTGCTGACCAAGAATGGGCGATAATTGTTGCAGAATTCCAGCCCAAATAACTCATTAAAGCATCTAAATCATTAATATAATCAGAGAATTTATAACCTGTTTCCGGTTTACTGCTTTCTCCATGACCCCGCAAATCAGGGGCTATAATATGATAATTTGGGGCTAAATAATCCCCTAAACTTGACCAAACCCATCCCAGATCCGCTAACCCATGTAATAATAACAAAGGCTCTTGGCCTTGGCCCCATTCTAAATAGGATAATTCAACTGTTCCTAACTTTATACTGTTACGTTCAACCATCTATAAAATACACTCTACTAAAGGTTTAAATAAAGGCACAAATTCAGCTTGACTCACCGCCAAACAAGGGAAAGAATAACTACCATAATTCCGACCAATTGTCAAGGGAAAAATTGACTCATCTTTTAAGGAAATCAAAACGCCGCCAGCAGCTTGAATAATCACCCAAACGGCTGCAATATCCCACACTTTCGGAGTCGCTTCTACTCCCCCTAATGCTGCCCCACAAGCCACTAATAATATGTTATAACTCGCTACCCCAATCATGCGAATTTTACAAGGAAAAGGCTTTTGTAAGATCTTTATACTTCGAGCGCAAAGATTAAATAAATGACCCTTACTCGGCGTATCTTTGCTAGTGTGAATAGGTTTTCCATTAACATAAGATCCCGTTGGCCCTGTTAACCCCGTTTGCCCATACCAATACCCATAAAAAGATTGTTGTAATTGAGGAAGATAGACAAACCCAAATACAGGAGTTCCTCGATACAATAAACCCAAAGAAATAGACCAGATGGGAATGCCTCTGGTAAAATTGGTCGTGCCATCAATGGGATCAACGATCCAACACCAATCTTGAGCAGGGAAAATATGGGCCGTTTCTTCCGTTAAAACCCCATGCTCAGGGAATTGAAGCGAGATCGCCTCCCGAATACTTTGATCGGCCCAGCGATCGCCTTCAGTCACCAAAGAGCCATCATCTTTCATCTTAGGAGATATGTTCCCAGACTGCTCAATCAGGGGAGCAGCGATCGCTTTCGTGGTAGTTTGACAGAAGGTTAAAACCTCGCACCAAAATTGTTCCATAGTCTTACTCAGTTATCTGTTAGGGAAAAAATTCCTATATTAATCATTATTGTCAACGATAGAAGGGATAAGACGAGAAAGCAAGCAGATTTGAGCAATTAGATTATGAAGATTCCCTGATGAAAAGTGGACACAAGTGTTATGCTAGAGACTAATTTTTAAATATTCGGAATTGAGTATTTCAACTCAAAACCTTCAAATTTATCACTAATAGTCATTTCTCTCCTTTCTAAAAATCCATGAGGCTATGTTCATGCTCTCGGCGACCTCAAAAAAAATTATAATACTTCGTAATTATTTCATCCTGATGGCCATGGTGACAGTGATGATTACTGGCCTAGGGGATCTTTTTGATAACCCCGATCGCATGGGACAAAAAGATCGCCTCAATAACTATGGTCGTTATATCAGTGCAGGATTTGTCAATCAAGCTCAGAAAGTTGGCCGTTAAGGTTGTTCATTCACTTGGGAAGATGTATCATCCTGATGTTTAGGAAGAAAGGGGACCGGAGGTAATTGGGCCGGGCCAAATAACAAGGGAGGGGATAAGGGGTTTTCGTAATCTGCTCTCACTTCCCGTAATTGACTGGCCCGAAACACTAACTTAAATTTTTTGCCTAAGTCCCGTTGAATCAATTTTTCGACGAAGCGAACTTGGGTAGGGGTCACAGGATTTTCTGAATTTTCCCGAACAGTTAATAAAATGATCGGATATTCTTGACTCCAAGGAAAAGTCGGCCATTGAATCTTAAACCCCACTAATTCCGTTTGCTGACCCACTGTCACCGTTTTTCGTTGCAGAATATTCTTAATTTCTGCTTCAATTCTCTCTTGACGCAAGAGATTGCCAAAACTAATAAACAAGGGGAAGATCAAGATACCAGTCATGACGAAAAATCCCCCCAAAGCTTGGCTAGTTTGATGGTAATCAAGGTAATATCCCCCTAAGACAAAAACGATCACACAAGCAAGAGTAATGCCTAAAAGGTTGGTTAAATATAATAAAAAGGCACCATTACTTAATTGCCATGCTTGCTGAGAAAGGCCAATTCCTACCACGCATAAAGGGGGCATTAAAGCCACAGAAATAGCTGTCCCGGCTAAGGCATCACTCAGTTTACGTCTAATTTTGGCAAAGCCGCTAATCGCCCCTGCTGCCACCGCTACCCCTAAATCCGCTAAATTAGGTTGAGTTCGTCCGAGAATTTCTAAACCAAAGGAAGACTCTGGCAAGCCAAAGATTACCCCCACTAATGCAGACATGATAACTGCTACTATCGTGCCTATTACTAGGGTGATTAAACTGGTTTTCACTAAGTGGCGATCATGATCTAAAGCACCAAGGGCTAAACCTCGTAAGGGCATCATCAAAGGAGCAATTAACATCGCTCCAATAATTACCGCCGCACTGTTCATTAACAGTCCCAAAGTGGCAATGAGACAAGAACTTAGGTTTAAAACAAGAAAATTGGTATCGAGTTGAGCCTCCTCTAATAGCTCTTGATGCAATTTTTCGCGGGTTTCTGGGGGAACTCTTGGAATTTTCTCTTTAAACCAGTTTTTCATTGGGGTGAGGCCATGGGAAAGGAAATTGAATTAATCAAACTCTAACTAGAATTGTATGAATAACTGTATTAAGTGATCCTAAATGTGGGGATTTGTCACCATTCCCTAATTTTCATTAAATCCCAAAATACTGTAATGATTGAGTAGAATGAGTAGAAAACATTTCGATGAATACTAAATCATGAACTGGTGGCAAAAACTTAAAAATAATCCTCTAGCCCGTTTTGGGGCAATTTTACTAATAATTTTTTATATAGCAGTAATCGCAGCAGATTTTGTCGCTCCCTATGACCCCTACTCGTCTCAAGCTGACGGTTCCTTACTTCCTCCTACACAGATTCATTGGACAACAAAAGCAGGTCAGTTTATTGGCCCCCATGTTTATCCTACTACCCAAAGTCCTACCAATGTAGAAACGGGTGAACGCACCCTAAATGTTGACTTTGAGCAACCTTCTCCCCTTCGCTTTTGGGTAAAAGGGGATAGTTATCAACTTTTTCAAATTCGCCTCCCCTTACCCCCTTCTTTTCAAGAAGTAGAACTATTTAAAGGAATTCCTGTTAATCGTCATCTTTTTGGCACCGTTGGCCCTGCTAAAATCAATTTATTGGGAACGGATGAACAAGGACGAGATCAATTTAGTCGCCTCTTATTTGGGGGCAGAATTAGCCTCTTTATCGGTTTAGTAGGCATTGCAATCTCTTTCCCTCTGGGGATGATAGTTGGGGGCATTTCAGGCTATTTTGGCGGCTGGATTGATGCGGTTTTAATGCGTCTGGTAGAAGTTTTAATGACCATTCCTGGGATTTATCTCCTAGTAGCTTTGGCCGCAGTCCTTCCCCCTAGTTTAACCAGCGCACAGCGATTTTTATTAATTGTTTTGATTACTTCGTTTATTGGTTGGTCAGGACTTGCTAGGGTAATTCGGGGACAAGTTCTTTCTCTCAAGGAACAGGAATTTGTGCAAGCAGCAAAAGCAATGGGGGCCACACCTTGGCGTATTATTGTCCTTCATGTTCTTCCCCAAACGGCAACCTATATCATTATTTCTGCTACTCTAGCGATTCCTGGTTTTATTGTTTCTGAATCAGTCTTAAGTCTGATTGGGTTAGGTATTCAACAACCTGATCCCAGTTGGGGAAATTTACTCTCAGTTTCCACTAATGCCTCAATTTTGGTGCTGCAACCTTGGTTAATTTGGCCCCCTGCTCTTTTGATCATTCTGACGGTTCTATCCTTTAATTTACTAGGAGATGGCTTAAGAGATGCTCTCGATCCCCGTAGCTTAGAATAGAGGCCTGTTTGTATATTTTTGTTACACTCTCATTGTTGCTAATGATTCTCCCTTGACTTTTTAGGAAAAGTTACGCGAAAATTACAAAAATGAGATTCCTTTCTGTATTAAATGTTAATTTTTGTTAAAATTTGATTCAGATTGCTACAGTTGATCAAGATTTGTATCTTGAGTTAGGCTGGCAACATAAACCCCAAACCCCCATTCTAGAATCAGCCATGAGTATGGAAACCCTAGAATTCATTATTTATCCTGATGGCCGTGTTAAAGAAACGGTAACAGGCATAGTCGGAGCCTCTTGTCAAGAGGTAACAGCAGCGATCGAAGCACAATTAGGGCGAGTTATTTCTCAAGAAAAGACCTCCCAATATTACGCTCAACCCGTAAATCAATCAACAAAAGCCACAAATCAAGCGACTTTTAGTGATTGGTAAACATTTCTGCTCTCTTTTGTCAAACCCTCTTTAATTGTTGAGTTACAAAGCAAATGTCACACTTTAGCAACATCAAAACCCAAATTCGTAACCTTAGTTCCCTCAAAGCTGCTCTTGACGGCCTGGGAATTGACTGGAAAGAAGGGCCTCATAGCGTTAGAGGTTATCAAGGCCAAACTAAAACCGCCGAAGTGGTGGTCGAACAAGAGAACAATTATGATATTGGGTTTAGTTGGAATGGCAGCGAATATGAATTAGTCGCTGATTTACAATACTGGCAACAACCTTTATCTGTAGAAGGTTTTCTGAAGCAAGTGACTCAAGGCTATGCTTATCATACCGTAATCAATGAATCAGCTAAGCAAGGGTTTCAATTGGCCCAACAACAAAAGAATGAAGATGGTTCAATTCGCTTGGTTGTTCAACGTTGGAGTGCCTAATGGCTGATTTTTCCCCTACCCCTGAACGCTCTGGTTTGGAACCGGAGTTAGGGGGTATTTTTCGAGATATTCCCGAAAGAACAGGATTTGAGCCGGAGTTAGGTGGTCAACTTCGGCAACAGGGGGTATATGTAGATGAAGTGACTTGTATTGGCTGTAAACACTGCGCCCACGTCGCCCCCAATACTTTTTGTATTGAGCCAACTTATGGGCGATCGCGGGTTTACAATCAGGATGGGGACGAAGAAGACACTATCCAAGAGGCCATTGATACCTGTCCCGTTGATTGTATCCATTGGGTCGATTATACCGACTTAAAGCAGCGAGAAGAACTCAGGAAGAATCAGGAAATTAAGCCCTTGGGGTTTCCTCAAATTCATCGAGATCCTAAGAAAAAGAAAAGACAATTTAGAACAGACTAATTGTTGAGCTTTTTTCAGTTACCAAGAATGTAACGCCCTTAATTGCGGCGTTTTTTTCAATCTAAAGGAAGAATTACTTTCCACCCCATTAATTTTTTACCAAGGCGAAACACAATGGCATTGCCTAAGCCTAATTCTTTAACCCCTTCCATGAGCAACGGTTCTTGTTCTAGGATAAAATCAAGTAGATGAGGACATTGGGCAAAGTCTAGACAAACTACGGTAGAACAGTCCCACGGTTCCCTAAATACTTGACATTGGGATGGTAATAAATTAACGAGAGTGCGAAATCGCTGAATAGCTGCTTTTTCTAATTCAGCAGTCGTACATTCAAAGGGTAAATGTGGATTGTTCATGAAATCTTAATCATCTAGCAAGAAAGTTAACATAATCTTTAGGTGAGCATAGCTGAAAACTAGCGATTAGTAAGGGTTTGCTCCTTCTGGGTAACGCCCACTATTGTCCGTTTAATCATGATCCCTGACTTATTATTAAGGTAACACTAATGAGTCAAAATTATTGTAATTGTTTTAACTAACTTTGCTATTTGTTAAGATTTATTAATAATCAAAAAGTTTGTTAGAATAGATTTCTTAGGTTTCTATTTCTTGGTTTCCTAACACGGGTTGTAACCCTGTTTTGGGTATCCATTGAATTGCCCCATCTTGTTGTAGCCAATATAGTTGAATTTTGTTATTTTGCAATTGTTGTCTGAGGGTGTCTGAAATAAAAGGGGTTGAAGCTATCACGATTTTCGGGTTAATTTTTTCTAACCAGTTTACTGATAATTTTTTCCCTGACCATAATAAAACGTCAAGAGGTTGATTAAAATCTTGGGCGGTTAAATTGTAAGAGTTGTTACCACTGTTTAGCCATAACCAAGATTGACCAGCTATCTCCCATTTTAGCGTAAAGGGTTTCGTGTTTAACAGGTAAATTTTAGTTGAGTCTAGCATGATAGTTTCTGTACTAGATAGACGTTGCCCATTTTCTTGAGGTTTCCCTAAACTATAAAAAAAGTGGTCAACTTTTAGATCAGGTTTAAGGGTTAACAAAGAGTTAATCTCTTGAGAATTAGGGACAATTATAGCTGTAATATGATTAATTCCTTGTTGAGATAAAAAGGGTAAAACTGTATATTTAATGCTGTTTTCATCCCCAAGATTAATCACAGTAACCTGACCACGCTCTTGAATAATTATGATTGGTTCATATCGAGTATTTAAAATTGTAATTTGCAATTGAGTTATATTTTTATAGACAATTGGAGTAACTATTAAAAGCACCATAAATAAGCTCAAAATACCCCAACGTTTTTGACATTTTTTATTAAAACAAATTAATATTAATAAACCATAAATTAATAACAGTATTTCCAGGGAAATTTTACCGACAGCTAAAGAACTTAAACTGAGTCGAGGAAAGAATTGTCCTAGGGCTAATAATAGATCACTTGGTAACGCAAGTAATTGAGCGAGAGATCCTCCAAGATCAGGAGAAATAAAAGTAACACCAGCAGTAATCATTCCCCCAATAATAATTAATGTAATCAAAGGAGTTGTGACAAGATTACAGAGAACAGCAGAAAAACTAAAACTGTAGAATACAGACATAATTAAAGGGGATGTCCAGATTGATGCTGCAACAGGAACAGCGATCATTGAGCCAATTTTTGGAGGTAAGAAATCTAATTTTTTTTGAATGGCAGGACTGGTAACAATCAAGCCAAATGTTGCCAAAAAACTCAATTGAAAACTTAAATCCCAAATCCATAAAGGATTCATGATTAATAATAAAAAACCCGCCAATCCTAAAGAACCAATAGAATTATTTTTTCTGTCTAAAGTCTCCCCAATTAAAATTGTAATCCCCATAAAAGTTGCTCTAAGAATCGACGGCTGTAAGCCAGTTAATCCGGTATAGAAACTTAAAACTACAATTCCAATTATCAATTTTTTCTTGGGGGATAATGACTGAGTAAACTTCAAGACAATTCCTAAGAGTAATGCGACATGAAAGCCTGATGCAGCTAAAATATGAGCTAAGCCTGATTTAATAAATAAATCCCGAATATCTGGGGGCAAATCAACGGCTCGTCTTCCTAAGAGCATTGAACTAATCATCAGTCCTTTTCTGTCACCCAAAGAATTAGTAAAAGTCTTAATAATTCGCTGTCTTAATTTAGTCCATCCCCAAAAAGGTTCCGGCCCTTTAAAGACAATTTTTTCTCCTTTTAAACCAGCAAATGCTCCCTCTTTAGCCAAATAATTTTTAAAATCAAAAGAGCCTGGATTTTTGGGCGATCGCGGTTTATATAAACTGCCCTCAATAATAATTGTTTGGCCAGGATAAATCAACTGATTTTCAGCCAAAGAAATTGTTATATAAAGCTTACCTCCTACCAATTTAGAGGGAGTTTGTTGACGAATCATTTCAACTTTTTTCGCTTTTAACCAAAACCTATGACGCTGATTATTAGTCAGTCGTGGTTCAGATAAAACTTGACCTAAAACCCTCACAGTTTGAGGGCGAAAATCTTCTTTAATTAGTTGACTAATATCATTAGGATGAGGTTGAGGAATACGCAATTGAAAATAGAGCGCACCCCCAAGAGCAACGAGAGCAATAATAACCCAAAATTGGCCCCTGGGACATCTCCTCCAGCGTCGTTTTAAGAAGAAAAAAGTACCATAAGTAAGAAATCCGATGGTTAAGATAACCAGTCCCCATTGTAGCCAAGACGGATGAGGGTTAGGAAAGCCAAAAAATCCCGTTAATAATAAACCCCCAATATAAGCCAAGGTTAAAATAACCCAATGATAGCGACTCATTTAAACGAATCAATCCTAAAAATTGTTAACAAAATCCCTCCGATGTAAAATTAGAGGAGAAGATTGAGGTAATCTGAAAACATAATAAAAGAGTGATCAGAAACGGATGAATCTTCCCCTTACGCCAGAACTATCCCTGTACCAATTAACCCAAACTCTCGGAACCTCACCCCCCGCTTTAACCATCAAAGCCAGTACCTTGAGAGAACGGGTCGATAGCTTAATTCAATTTTTACTCGATCAACAAATTCGGGCAACGGTTTGGGTAAAATTGCCAACTCATCCCCGTTGGTGGGCGACAATAGAAGAATATCAGCAGGAAGGCCTCGCTGAAGAAGTCTATCGCTGCACCATTAGTCGAGGAGGGGGAACCACTCCTTCCCGCCAGACATACCCTGAACATTATTCCTCAAAAGATAGCATAACCCCGATTCTTCTAGAAGCGAGTTCTCACCTAAAAAGAGAATATTTTTGTCTAATTCTCTCCCCTCAATTTTGTAGCCTGATTTTAGCCCAAGAACAAATCCCGTCGGGAGAAGAACCCCCTTCAGGACTGTTAGAACCGTCTTTTCTCAAGCTAGTTTATAGTTTTGATCCCGTAGTCATTCAACGGGTCTTAATGGGAATTAAACGAATGATTACTATTACAGACATTACACCAGTAGAACTCCTCACCGACTCGGTTTTGGCCTTTCCCTTACCATCAAGCATTGATTCGGCCTTGTTAACCAAATTATTGTATCAACACTTACAAGAAAATCAATCGGCCCAAGAGTCGTCCCAACTAAGACAAGACACTCCCCCTAAACAACCAACGGCCCTTAGCTTTCTCAACTTAGGAGAAGACTTTCTTAAAATCCTCACCAGAGAACTAAGCATACCTTTAACCAATATGAAAACGGCCTTGCAGTTGTTAGAGTCAAAACAACATAAACGAGAACTGCGTCAACGCTATTTGGACTTATTGAAAGGAGAATGCGATCGCCAAAACATTCTGATTACAGGGCTACAAGAATTAATCCAACTCAACCAACCCCTTGACGAAACAGACCTCAATGTTAAATTAGAGGAGGTAGTTCCAGGGATTGTCAGTACCTATCAAGCGATCGCAGAAGAAAAAGGGATCGTCTTAGGCTATACCATCCCCCCAGGATTTCCCCATGTCGCTTGTCCTGGGGTTTGGTTGCGACACATTTTACAAAACTTGATTCACAATAGCTTAAAATTTACCCCGGCTAACGGTAGGGTTTCTGTACAAGCTTTTCTTAAACCGGAAGGGGTAGAATTGTCAGTGAGTGATACAGGTATTGGCATAGAAAACAGCGATCTGCCGAGAATTTTTGACAGTTTCTATCGGGGACGAAATACCCTTCCCCAGACGAAAGAAGGTATAGGACTTGGTTTAGCCGTTGTTCGTAACTTAGTGGAGCAATCCGGGGGTAAAATTGAGGTGGCCTCTCAGGTTGGTAAGGGAACTATCTTTAGAATACTTTTTCCCGTCGAATTGTCCTCGTGAACTGTCCCGACGAGTCGCGCAAGCGTACAGCGCGGGCTTCTTACCCAATCAGCAGCTTTCTATTGCAAGCAATAGCGAGTCTTACGCCAAGGCGATAAGCTACTCCCTCGTCCCGAAGGTAAAATACAAGGTTAATCAAAAAAAATGATTATGAATCTAGCTTGGTTATCGCTATGTTTCTCGCCTTGTCGAGATATTAGAAATATTAACACAACGAGCTTCGTCCCCAAACAAACCCATGATGCACGGTTTTATTCCACCCCAACGCTTTTTTCCCTATCTGACATGGACTGAAATTCAGGCCATGAAAAACAAAGAAAATGTCGTCATTGTGCAGCCTATTGGGGCCATTGAACAACATGGCCCCCATTTACCAATTATTGTCGATTCTGCCATTAGTATGGGGGTTTTGGGTAAGGCCTTAGGGCAATTAGAACCGGAAATTCCGGCTTATGCCTTACCCTGCCTTTATTATGGCAAATCCAATGAACATTGGCATTTTCCTGGAACTATTACCCTCAGCGCGACAACCTTATTAACTGTGATCATGGAAGTCGCCGCGAGTATTTATCGTGCGGGTTTTCGTAAACTGGTTTTAATGAATTCCCATGGGGGACAACCCCAAATTATGGAAATTGCTGCTAGAGACATTCATCAACAATATTCAGACTTTTGTGTATTTCCCTTATTTACCTGGCGCGTTCCCCATATTGCCAAAGAATTACTGACACCGCAAGAATTAGAATACGGTATTCACGCAGGGGACGCAGAAACTAGCATCCTTCTTTCCTTATTACCCGATCATGTGAGGATGGAAAAGGCGGTACGAGAATATCCCCAAGGGTTGCCAGAGAATAGTTTACTGAGTATGGAAGGAAAATTACCCTTTGCTTGGTTAACCCAAGAATTAACCCAAAGTGGAGTGATGGGAGATGCAACAGCAGCGACTCAAGAAAAAGGCGATCGCCTCTTAGCCTCCGTCGCTGAGGGTTGGGTACAAGTGATCAGGGATATTTATCAATTTCGTCAACCGACTTTTACTTAATCAACCCCTCTAGAAATCAATCAAAGGAAGAGGCTAGGTAAAATTACTGTCAGTTGATGAGACAAATGGCAGAATTTTTCCGTAAATATACGGAAAAATTGCGAATGTTACTGAGAGGGATATTTTCTATTAATTTAACTAGAACATCGGTAAAATATCCATAATTTTACGGATATTTTGTTATTGTCGTCAATGAAATTATCCGTGTTTTTACTGAATTTTATTAAGTTAATTTTTCTCTCAAAATCCCTCTCTTTATCTAAAGTTTAAAATAGAATAATTTATTGATAAAGTTTTAGGTTAAGGCTTGCTATAAACTATTGATATATGCCAGAGTTAAGTATAGACAAAGACCAAATTCATTTTTCAATAAAGATAAGGTTGGTCAAAACAAACCTTAATGAAAACAGTAAACAACTTGCTATCTAGAAATAAACCTTACTTAAATAAAATCAAAAATTCCTCATGAAATCCTTTACCTTACTCCCAAAAACTTTAATTGGTACTGCCTGCGCCTTTTCTGTTTTAAGCTATGGACTCGGTGCCAGTGCCGCCAATTTAACTCCAGTAGATATTGAGTTAGTTTTTGCCATAGATGCTTCTAATAGTATTTCCCAAGATGATTATGATAAACAAATTAATAGCCTCAATAATATTTTTAGTGATCCGAATTTTTTCAATGAATTTGTTAAGGCTTTACCAAATAAAAGCTTAGCCGTTAGTGCTTATCAATTTGGCACTGTCGGTCAAAATCAAATTGTTACCCAAATTGCTGATTGGACATTAATTAACCAGGATAATCCTTCATCAGCCGCATCTTTTGGACAAAAACTGGTAACAGGAGGTCAAGCTAAAATTGGTGGCTTGTCGCCAATTGGTAATGCAATTGACACGATAGTTAATGATTTACTAACAAATGATTACGAGGGTCATAAAGTTATAAATTTATCCAGTGATGGATTCAATTTTGGTAGTACCATTCATCCGTTCATTGCAGCCGGTAAAGCTTATCAGGAATTTGTCACCATTAATGCCCTGGCTATACCTGCCTCGCAGTCAGATAATAATTCACCATTGACTTCTTCCACCACTTATAATCTTTCTACTTTGCAAAAAATCGTTGATCCCTATCCAACTGTTGATCCTCAGTTCAAAAATAAAAATTTTGATGGTCGCTCTGCCTTTGTCATGACAGAATATGCAGATGGAGAAATGTTATTAGAAGAGGCATTCCGCTCAAAATTAAAGAAAGAAACCACTGGAGAATTATTGAATCCCCCAGATCCATCAGGTGATCCAGATCCATCAGATGATCCTCAAACAGTTCCCGAACCCAGTTCATTATTGGGGTTACTAGGGATTAGTCTATTAGGGTTATTCGGTCAACGTAAACGAGGATAAACTACTTATAGTTGATAATAATCCTGTAATTGTTGGAGAGCATCATGAGAGGCATCAAAAACAAGTTGTTTCTCTCCTAAAACAATCTCAGAGAAGGGAATGATTTCGACAACACTATTGGTGTAAGCAATAATTTCCAAATCCTTTACCCATTCTGGAGTCCATTGGCTTTCGTCTATCTCAATATTCTGGTTAGATAACCAAGAGATTAACTGCGATCGCCCAATTCCTGGCAAGATACCATCTTCTAAGGGTGGTGTATACCATTTACCAGCTTTGTATCCCCACAAATTTCCGGTACTGCTTTCTAGCCAATTGCCTTGAGAATTGACTAAAATAGCTTCTCTAAAGCCTAAACTTTTCGCTTTTTGTAAAGCCAACCATGCCCCTAAATAATTACCTGTTTTATAAGCATTTAAAGTCCGTTGAAAGAGAGAATGATGGGCTACCCATCCTTTAATTCCCTGACGTTGAGATCTTGCTAAATCTTCCGGTAAAAAACGCCCCATAATCCATTCTCGCCCATCAGGAAAAATCGTCAATCTCAAAACAGGATAATGGGGAATCAGATGTTCTGCCCCTTGACGTAATTGGTGCCAAGAGGGTAGAGTCCAACCAAAGTCTTGGAGACTGTGTTGTAAACGATGACAATGGGCTTCCCACTGAGTTAGAGGATGTTCTAGAGACTGTTGATAAACCCGTAAGGTTGTGAATACGGTAGCCCCATAAATTAAACCTGGTTCAGTCAGGGGTAAACAAATCCGATCTTGTTCGATGATTTGACCATCATACCAATACATTTTAGACAAGAAAGCTAAGATTTTTTTTCTAACTTAAATAAACACACCATTAACGCGACAACTCCCACCTGTAAAGCAAAATTAGGCAATGCCGTTGTTACATCTCGTCCTGCGGCTAACTGTGCTAAAAATACTACAGCACCAATAAAACCCGATGCACCGAAAGCAACATAAAAAAACTGTCTGAATCCTTTATAGGGGGCTTTGACCTCTGCTTTTAACCTAGCATATTTTTCGGGATCTAGCTTGGAACGAGACTGACGAGAGGGGTTAGGGGATTTATTCATTAAAAAATTCTCGGCTGTTGGCTGGTACTTAGTTTATTTTTTAGGGTATACTAAATATTCAGAAAAGCCTATCTTACCCTAAAAGTTCAATAGAGCCTTAGTGTTGATTGGGTTTTTCAGGCCACGTTAGCTCAGTTGGTAGAGCACATCACTCGTAATGATGGGGTCGTGAGTTCAAGTCTCATACGTGGCTTAAGGTTTCTAATAGTCTTTGACTCCATACTGCAGATACCAGTTCAGCAAAAAGTCAGCCTCTTTGATAGCTTCGTCGAACAAGTCAATAACTTCGCGCATATACTCCTATCAAAACCAGTTGTCTACGGGAATGAGCTACTTTTAGTCTAGCCTTTGATTCAATTTTATCTTAAAGTAAATGACGTAGAATTTTACATAGATTTGGGAGCAGAAAGATTAATTGCCGCCGAAAAAGCAGGTCAAAAAATTGCCATAGAAATTAAATCTTTCTTGGGGGCATCAGAAGTTAGAGAATTTCATCTTGCATTAGGACAAATCCTCAATTATCGGTTAGCATTAAAAAAGGAAGATCCCGAAAGAGTTCTCTATCTAGCAATTCCTCAGGATACTTATGAAGATTTCTTTACTCGTCAATTCATTCAAGATTCTGTTGCAGAATATAAACTCAAACTTTTAATTTTTAATTCAATTCAACAAGAGGTTATATTATGGGAAGAATAGATTATGCTAAACTAATCGAAGATATTTTAATACAACATTCAGAAAATGATAATAAAAACAGCACAGAAATTCAAATAATTTTTGATAGAGAACGTCATCACTATCAAGTCTTAAATATTGGCTGGAAAGAACAAAAAAGAGTTTATGGTGTTATTATTCATGTTGATTTAAAACAAGATAAAATTTGGATTCAAAGAGACGGAACAGAAATCGGAATTGCTAATCAACTGATTGCTGCTGGTGTTCCCAAGCAGGATATTGTTTTGGGATTTTATGCCCCTTATAAACGCAGTTTAACTGACTTTGCTGTAGGTTGATTTTGTGCGAAAATATCAATATAAATATCAATATCAACTATAATAAGATTGCAAGTCACAGAGTTTAAGAATAAATTATCATCTGTTAATGGTTTGATTATTTATGTTTGCTTGGGCAAAAGTTAACACAAAAAGGAACACAAACTAAGGCAAAATAAAAGTTATTAACCAAGATGCTTGATAAACTTGGTAATTATAAGGAGAATATTATGGTTCAGGCACCCTCCCAAACAACAATGTCAACAGAAAACCCCCTATCTCCCGAAGAATTGCGTAAAATTCATGCTTATTGGCGTGCTTGTAATTATCTCGCCGTTGGTATGATTTATTTACGGGATAATCCTTTACTTAAAGAACCCTTAAAAGAAGAACAAGTCAAAAACCGCTTATTAGGTCATTGGGGTTCAAGTCCTGGTCTAAGCTTCATTTATATTCACCTTAACCGACTGATCAAAAAATACGATTTAGATACTGTTTATATGGCCGGCCCTGGCCATGGTGCGCCTGGAATTTTAGGCCCTGTTTATCTAGAAGGAACCTATTCGGAAGTTTACCCCGAAAAAAGCGAAGATGAAGAAGGAATGAAAGCCTTTTTTAAACAGTTTTCCTTCCCCGGTGGTATCGGTAGTCATTGCACCCCAGAAACCCCCGGTTCTATTCATGAAGGAGGAGAATTAGGCTATAGTTTATCCCATGCTTACGGTTCTGTGTTAGATAACCCTGATCTCATTACCGTTGCGGTAGTGGGAGACGGAGAAGCAGAAACCGGCCCCTTAGCCACTGCTTGGCATTCTAACAAGTTCCTTAACCCGATTCGAGATGGGGCAGTTTTACCTATTTTGCACCTAAATGGTTATAAAATTGCGAATCCCACCATCTTCGCCCGTATTAGTCACGAAGAACTTGAATATCTCTTTAAAGGGTATGGTTATAAACCCTATTTTGTGGAAGGATCTGATCCCGAAATTATGCACCAGAAGATGGCTGCAACCCTCGAAACAGTCGTTTTAGAGATTAAACAGATTCAAAACGAGGCCCGTCTTAGTGGGGTGGCTGAACGTCCCATGTGGCCCATGATTGTGTTACGCTCTCCTAAAGGGTGGACTGGCCCCGCCTTCGTAGATGGGAAAAAGACTGAAGATTTTTGGCGATCGCACCAAGTCCCCTTATCAGGAATGCACGGCAACCCTGCACACATCAAGATATTAGAAGACTGGTTAAAAAGCTACAAAGCGGAAGAACTTTTTGACGTAACGGGTAAACTGTTACCTGAGTTAAAAGACTTGGCTCCCACGGGAAACCGTCGCATGAGTGCCAACCCTCACGCTAATGGTGGAGTTTTGCGAAAAGACCTAAAAATGCCTGATTTTCGAGAATACGGCGTAGAAGTGGACAAACCTGGTGCGGTAGAAGCAGAAAATACAAAGCCATTAGGGATCTTTTTGCGGGATGTCATGGCTAATAATATGAACAGTTTCCGCGTATTTGGCCCAGATGAAACCGCTTCTAACCGTTTAGATGCGATCTATGAAGTCAGCAAAAAAGTGTGGATGGCTGATATCTTAGAAGAGGATGCAGACGGCACAGAAATCACCAGAGATGGTCGGGTGATGGAAATGTTAAGTGAACATACCTTACAAGGCTGGTTAGAAGGGTATTTATTAACAGGTCGTCATGGCTTTTTCAACACTTATGAAGCCTTTGCTCATGTGGTTGATTCCATGTTTAATCAACACGCTAAATGGTTAGATATTTGTAAACATGAAGTGCCTTGGCGTGCGTCTATTTCTTCTTTAAATATTCTGCTTTCTTCAACAGTTTGGCGACAAGATCATAATGGGTTTTCTCATCAAGATCCTGGTTATGTTGACTTAGTTACTAATAAGAGTGCAGAAGTTGTTCGGGTTTATTTTCCCCCTGATGTTAACTGTTTATTATCCGTGGCCAATCACTGTTTAAAAAGCAAAGATTATGTCAATGTTATCGTGGCTGATAAACAGAAACACCTGCAATATTTAAGCATGGAAGATGCCGTTAAACACTGTACAAAAGGCATTGGAATTTGGGAATGGGCCAGTAATGATGACTGTGGAAAAGAACCGGATCATCCTGATGTAATTATGGCTTGTTCTGGGGATGTATCTACTCAAGAATCTTTAGCCGCGACTGCTATTTTACGGGAAGAATTCCCTCAATTAAAAGTGCGTTTTATTAATGTGGTAGACTTGTTTAAACTGCAACCAGAATCAGAACATCCTCACGGATTATCTGCACGAGATTTTGATACTTTGTTTACCACAGATAAGCCAATCATTTTCAACTTTCATGGTTATCCTTGGTTAATTCATAAGTTAACCTATCGTCATACAAATCATCATAATCTCCATGTACGGGGTTATAAAGAAAAGGGTAATATTAATACACCCTTAGAGTTGGCAATGAACAACCAAATTGATCGATTTAACTTGGTTTTGGATGTGATTGATCGGGTGCCAAAATTAGGATCTGCTGCTGCTTATGTTCAACAACGCATGAAGAATGAGATGATTGAACATCGGGCTTATGCTTACGAAAATGGCATTGATAAGCCAGAAATTACTAACTGGAAATGGCCCTTTTAATTATTAATTGTAGGGACAATTCATGAATTGTCCCTACTTTCGGAAAGGATCTCAAAATTACCTTCAATTTCCAACTAGGAAAAAGTTCACCTGTTAGCTTACCGCCGAGAAGCCCCGCGCTGTACGAAGTCAGCGTCGGGATACTTCCACAAGCTCAGTAACAGATAGGCGGGTCAATTGAGTGGCTCGATGCCACGAAAATTGACAAACAAGGCCACGAAGAGTAAAATAAGAGCAGTCTAATCGACACCTGGAAACAGGCTAAAAAATTAAAGGGCGAACCCCATCGCTCTAGCCAGGGTCGATATGCGTCCCTAGATTGCCCCAGACAATCAACAATGCTCAGAAGCTGGAAACGGGTAAAAAAGTTTTTCTGGATAGAAACTCGATACATTACAGCCGATGGATAGTCGGTGGTGCTGACTGTGGAGCCAGCGCGGTCTTGGGGGTTTCCCCCATGAGCGACTGGCGTGGAGGTATCTGGACGGGGATATATAAGTGGAAACATTTGTGTATCTAGAAAAGACCGATGAAACAGTAACGTCCTGTCGTGAGGTAGGGAAGCCCGCGCTGTACCGCTTCGGTCAGCGTCGGGAGGAGTGTCACTGCAACGGTTTAGCAAGAAGTCTCCGCAGTCCGAAGATTCCTAATAAGCCAAATCCTAAAATAGATGAGGGTTCAGGAACAGATTGAGATTCAACTTCAAACGCCAAAAATTGAGTAAATTGGGTCGGACTAAAGTTATTATCGCTAACTAAAATTAAAGAACGATTACCATTGGTAAGAGTTTCCCCAAAAGCCAACCCTTCAAGGTTATCAATGGGGATACCCAAGGTGGTTAAATCTAAAAGAAGGGTTTTTTGAGCAGCAATTAGGTTAGGTTGTCCATTAATAGAGGATAATCCACTAATATCCGTCGCCCCTGCTAAGGAAACCTCAAAAATTTTGACAGTATTGCCCGTATTTCCTGGGGTTCCCACTGCACCCACAGAAAAAGACCGCTCTAAGGCTAAAAATCGCTGACCACTATTATCTAAAGCCAATAAATCCACTAACCCATTGGTGTTAAATTGACCTGAAGGATTAGGAGGAAGGGCAACGGGGTCAGTATTATAGATAAATTGGGCAATAGGCTGTCCTGTGGTTAGATCGTACTGCAAAATTCGTGATGGAGTGCCATTACTTACCGTTGCTACGGGGCCATCTTGTACTAAAGCATTTTCGGAAGCAGTAAACAGGTAACGAAAATCGGGAGTAACGGTTGCACTTTCTAAGGATAAATTATTACGAACTCCACTGGTTGTTGGAATAGAATTAGGTTGAGGAATAAATTGAGAAGGAATAGGTAAAGCTTGATTTTGTTGCCCTGTGGTAACATCAAAAGAATTGAAAAAAGGATCAACAATGCGATTAGTAGAAACCTCTCCTTCTGAGGGAATATAGACATTGCCATTGACTAAGGTAAGGTCTTCAGGATCAAGACTATTTGCGGGGAAAGGTTGACCATTGGCTTGTAAAAGAGTAGTAACATCGGTAAAAGTTACACCGCTATTATTCCCATCATTATTAAATTGACTTAAATCTAAAGTAAGAGTGTAGAATCTTGCTGGATTAATGGTACTGCGATCATCAGAATTGGCATAATAAACATCCAAAGCAGGACTATAATCAATGCCTGATAAACCACCAACTTGAGTGCCACCAAAAGTTGTTCCAGTTTGAACAATTGATTGACCTAAAAAGTTTAATTGTAAAGAAGAAGCTTGAATCGGTTGAGGATTAACCAGTCCAAGAATTACACTGCTTAATAGTCCAGCAGTAAAGAGTGAATTTGTGTTTAGTTGTTGCATGATGCTTTTCTCCATTAACTTGTGTATTCAGGAAAGGGAATAGCTCAAGATATTCGATTTGTTAACGATTACTTGAGCTAATTTTTGTTAATTACAAGAGCAATAAATCAAAGGGATTTACGACCTTTTTTGACGATTACTCCCCCTAAACCTAAGCTAATTAATCCGAAAATTGCGCTTGGTTCTGGGACAGTTTCACGGGGTACAAAATTAGGAACATTTTCTTTGAAAGAATAGAGATAGGTGGGAATTAAATCCAGTCCTTGAGGACAGAAATCTTGAATGGGAACGTTATTAACTGATTGATCAACAAAATCAGTACAGACATTAAATTGAACATTACTACCATTTTGAGTAACGCTATAATCATTATCTGTGCCAATGATTAGGGCGTAACTACCATCAATTAATTGAGGTCCAATTGCTAACCCTTCAATTTTTTCGGGAACTAATTGTCCGGCATCTTGTAATTGGCTTTGAATATCCAAAAACAATGATTTATTCACAGGAATAATCCCGCCGAGAGAATTAGTACCAGTCAAAGAAATATTACTAACATCTGTTGCTCCCGTGAGATCAATTTTGTAAATTCGTTTACTAGCAACAGGATTATTAGCAACATCAGCAACAGTAGGCGCATCAACTCCAAGACCTCGATTATCTCGTTCTAGAACTAAAAATTCATGGTCATTAATAGCAATAATGGCACTAATTCCAATATTTCGTCCCTGACTGGTTGCAGGAAAATCATTAGCTGTTCCAGGAATACGATCATTAATATCCGCAAGACTTTCTAATTGATAAATATATTGAGCCGTACTATTACCAGTAGCAATATCAAATTCAACAATTCTTAAATTACCACTGTAGCGACCATCATCAGAGGTTCCAGATGTTCCTTCATTGACTAAAGGATCTTGTAACATGGCTAATAATTTTGTGCCATCTGGACTAATAGCTAATCCTTCAAAACCGCGATTATCCTGACGACCTGTCGTGATTGTACCGCGACCATCTACATAATTAGGAGTAGTACCTTGTTTGGGAATAAGATTATCAGGGGTCATGAATGCGCGTAAAAATGACCCGCTAGAATCAAATTCATAGACAGAGGGGCCATATTCATCAGAGACGTAAAAATTCCCATTAGGAGCCACTACAAAGCCTTCAGGGTCAAAGCTTAAACCAAGAACTGCACTATCACCATTGAGAACTCTAGGATTTAAGCCATCGAAGTTTTGACCATTCTGGGTAAATAGAATCGTATCAAGCAAGTTAAAATTACTAATTGCCCCAGTATTGAGATCAACCTCCAAGGTAAATTTTTGCACCCTGGTATCATAAGCAATGGTTCCCCCACCTGGCCCGCGATCGCTTAAACCATAATAGACATTATTACTGCGATCATAGTAAAGATCGGAGAAAAAACCACCTAAGCGATTTCCATTTGCGCCATTAGGTTGACCACTTAAATCCGTTGCATCCCCTGGAATAACTATGGTATTTACTAGAGAATTAGCAAGAGTCGCTTGAGTGGTCAAAACAGACAAACTTAAGGTACTGATGAACGCGGAAAAGAAAGTTTTTGTTGATTTCATAAGGCTTCAAAAATGCTAAATTTGCAACTTGATTAGGAAATAGGAAATTGGTATTATTTGATTTTTCGCGTTAACTTTGAAGCAAGTCCAAAAAGTCCCAGTCCCAGGAAACCTAAGACTGAACCAGGTTCCGGAACGCTTTGCGGGCTATCAGGATTAGGAACACTTCGTAGCTGAAGTCCCACTAGCAGTGGATCATGATCAGAAGAAGCGTAAGCATCGGGTGCATAGAGGTTAACAATTTGATTGGGGGATTTAAAGGCTGTGCTATATCCTAAAACATCTGGTTCATCCGCGTTGATATGCCAAGGTGCTGCACCCGTTACAAAAGGATTCAGACTAAGACTGGTAAAGGCATAATCTAATGTGCCTGACTGTCCTCCAAAAAGATAGGAATAAACATCGGGCCCGCCGAATTGTGTATCTAAGTTAATGTAACCATTAAACTCGATCTTAGTAATGGGGTCTTCCTTGGCGTAAGCGTTTAAATCTCCCAGAATTATCTGGTAGTCGGTATTGCTGTTAGTGGGATTAGTGGCTAACCATTGGGTTAATTCGGCCGCCTGTAGGGTACGAGTACAATTAAACCCTCCTTGACCATCCCCTTGATCTGCGTTGTCGGCCGCACTACAAGAACCGGCCGCCGATGCAGTGCCTCCCTTTGATTTAAAATGGTTTACATTGACCGTAAACTGTTCCGTATTGGGTAAACCGATAAAGGTTTGGGCGATGGAAGGACGGTTGATGGCAGGATTAAAGATACCAGTATCGAGAATGGCAGTATCGCCGACAGGACTCACTTTAGCGGGTTTATACAACAGTCCAACGGCGATCGCATCGGTTCCTAATTGGGGTACACCAGGATTAATATAGGCATAAGTTCCCTCTCCCGCAACGGCATTAAGGGCATTGACTAAAGATGCGATCGCACTATCAGGGCCATAACCATTATTTTCTATTTCTTCTATGCCCAAAACATCAGCATTGAGTCCTAATAAAGCACTGACTAATTTAGCTTGCTGACGTTGGAATTCCTCGGCAGTTTCTGCGCCTCTTGAGCCTAGAGTCGTAAAATAATTCTCTAGATTAAAGTCCCCTACGGTGATGTTTCCGCCCACATTAGCAGGGGTTAGAGGACGAGGATTTGTGGCGGTATCAAAACTGGGTTCGGCCGTGGGTTGGATACGGTAGGCACTAAAGCCATAATCGAGAACCCCCGTGACTCCTGTTGTGGTTTCGCCCAATCTTAATGTATTGCTGGCTGTTAACCCAGGAGGAACAGGAGAAGGATAGGGAATAGGATCAGGATTTTGGATATTACTACCGTCATCTAGGATGATCCGGTTGAGGTTATTTTGAGCCTGAATAGCATTAGCAGCAGCCCCTGGCGCGGCAATTTGGGTCGGCTGATACAAGCGTCCGTCAGAAGATAAACCCACTTCCCCAAAACGTCCTAAGCCAAAGTTATCTGTCACGGCAAGGCTTTGGGGTAAGTTGACTAGCATTCCCTCATAGCGTTCTAAATAATCAGAACTGGCAACTGGTAAAGTAACGGCTGTGGGAGCGATTGTTAAACCTGTTCCTAGAATAGAAAGGGGATCACTCAGGGTAATTTGGGTTCTGTTGAAACTTTCGGAAACTTGTCCGACAATTTCTATCAAAGTACCCACATCAAGACTATTCACAGAAGGCGCAGAAACAAAGATTCCGTTAGAAGCTCCGGTTGTGCTAGGGTCATTGGCGTTAGTATTGTCCTGAATAAAGAAGCCATTGAGTAGGTTAGTCCCCAAGAAACTCCCCACAACAACACCTTGGGTTTTAACGCTTTGACCGACAAGGGGACTGCTGCTACCCGTTCCTTGAATATCATAAATAGGAACAAGGGGCGGCGGCGTGGGGGGAGTACCACCATTTATATCTCCATTGAGTTGAACGTTATCGAGTCTTAATGTCCCGCCAGTACCCGTCGCACCATAGCCATAAATTCTTAAATCCAGGGGTTGGGAAATATTGGTCAAGCTGGATAAGTTGAAGTTTAGAGGAGCAGAATTAATACTCGTGGCAACGGAATTTGAACTAGCGATCGCCGTCGCATAATTATCTAAGCTTGAGCGGATTTCTATCTGATTTGGCCCTGTACCAGAGCGTTGAGTATTAAAGGTTAAGTTGGATAAATTGAGAGTATTGTTATTACTAGGTGTTACGGTAAAATTAAAGTAATCATCAGAAGTAAAACTACTACCCCAATTGTTGCGAATGATTGCTGGCGTAGGATTACCAGCGGCAAAACCGCTTGAATTACTGCCAGGAATGATTAAACCTGAACCTGTACCAAAATCACTAAAACTGAGATTATTAGCAACGCTACTCGCGGCTAAACTATTGCCATCAAAGGTATATTGTCCGACTAAAGCTGCATAACTGGCCGGTGTAAAAAATCCCAAACCAATCAAGGCCGTTAAATTAGCTAAAACAGGAAAACGTAACATTTTTGGACTCCTCATACTCAATACAAACTTCAATCTTCAATTCTTGGCCACATATCAATCAGTAAGTAAATTGTTAAAGTAAAGGGATAGCTCAAGTTTTTTGGAATAAATCAACAAAAACTTGAGCTAATTGCTGAGATCAAATTGTCTCAGCTTGTCCCTTATTTAATTTTTTGTTTGAGCTTGGAACCCAGTCCCAAAAATCCAATGGCTAAGAAGCCAAGCACTGAACCAGGCTCAGGAACTGTCTGGAGTGCCTGAAGTTGAGTCTTGGCAGTATGAACTTGATCCACCAATCCAGGAATCCCTGGAATAGCATTACCATAAGCGTCATAACCTTGACCGACGGAATTAAGTAGCACTTCTGACCCATTCCCTTGAAAATAGACGGGAACAGGACGATTGCTATGAGTACCCCAGTCATACTTGACCAAAGAGTCAGCATTAGCGGGATCAGAGCCAGCAGAACCCCAGAAATGACCAGCACTCGCGGGAGTATTATTTGAGTAGGTTAAATCATGGGCGCCGACAGTCCGCAACAGTTCAGGAAAATTATCATTGAGGGTGAAATAATGGTCATGGTCGGCTGTAACAATTAATAAGTTCTGCTCCCAACCGCCATTATTAGCGATCCAGTTGATCACATAGTCAACAGAATCATTAAAATCAGACATTGCACCGATGAGGTTGTCGAGGTTGTTATCGTGGGCGGCCCAATCAATGTCGCCAGCTTCAACCATCAACCAGAAACCATCAGGATCTTTCTCCAGAACTGTTAAAGCTGCTTGGGTTAAGTCTTTGAGGCGAGGATTTTCATCTAACTGACGGGCGATAAATTCCTCGTCGGTTTCTCCAGGTTGGAGAGGGCGCACTGTATCAGGATTAGGAATACCGGGGGTAATATTGTTAGGACTTCCTGCTTGAGCCGAACTATACAAAGAGAACATATCTAACCCTGTATTTTGGTAAGTTCCATCCGCCGAATTAATGGGTAAGTTCCCGTTTTGTCCTTCTGCCCCATAGAGTCCTAAAAGACGATTACCGAGGTTATTGGGATCGATTAAAGCCGCCGCCGCTAACAGGGTTGCCGTCGCATTGGGGCCACTTTCCAAAAATTGGTAGCCGTAGCGGTTACTATTGGGATTAGCGACAAGGTAGTCGTAGGTGTCTTGGGTGATATAGGTGAAGTCTTGGGGCGGTTCTACATCAGGTTGAAGGGGAAGGGGATTACTCGCAGGATTACCTCCTCCTAATAGCACAGTGGGCTGAAAGATGCGGAGTTCCTGTTGCAGAATGTTATCGAGTAAAGGATAGGGCTGATCGAGTTTATTACGACGGTTGACGTTAGCTGCAGCCGCCCCTGGAGTAGCATGATCGATAGGAACGGAAGTGACCAAACCTGTAGATTTTCCTGCTTCTGAGGCAATTTTTAAGGCAGAATCTAAGGGTTGCTCGTAAATATCAACACCAATGGCACTGTTGTAACTTTTAACCCCTGTGTAGAGGGTAGTTGCCGTGTTTGCGGAGTCAGGATAGCTATATTTGATGTATTCTTTGTCAAATCCTGAAGGAATTGCCCCCCCATAATAAGCTGCATCCCAAGGCGTAGCACCACCCCGAACAGGATCATAACCAACGAGATTACCCACTGCATAGGAGTTAGGATTAGATGCACCTCCAGTGGGGGTTGTACCTGGGTTGAAGGTGGGATCGAAGACAAAACCAGGTAAAACCGAACCTTCACCCGTTATGTTATTGCCCGCGATCGCAGAATTACTTGTGTTAAAAGTTCCATTAGCGGGAGCAATGGTTGTTCCGTAGGTCGTTGATAGGACATAGTTAGAAAGCTCTTGGAAAGCCAATCCTGACCCTTTACCTGATGTGTAAAAATCAATGAGGCTATTGCCCAAATTCCCTGCATTAATTTGTTCCTGAATAGCAGCAGCGCGGGCCATTTCCCAACCCATGCCATCTCCAATCATGATGATGACATTCTTGGTATTGGTTACAGTAGCTGCTTGAGCAATGTTAGGAGTTAGGGAAATAGTTCCTACTAATCCTACTAGACTGAAGGCGATCGCTTTTGAGAAGGTAGAATTGAGGTTAATGTTGAACAACAGGTTCATTTTGTTTTGCTCCGTAAGTTAAGGTGATGGACAAAGTTGGGCTTTAGTTAGACTTGCGGTTTTTTGAGGAGAACAAACCGCCGATACCTAAAGCTAAAATTCCTAAAATGGTTGAAGGCTCAGGCACAGAAGTGGTACTCAGATCTACAAATGCAGAATGATGATCCGAAGCACTATTTAATGAATTAAAAGGACTATTAGGAGTTGGCCAAAATACCTGGGCATCGATAATTGATAAATTGGCGGAAGGTAGCACATAATCAACCCTTAATCCCCCCGTAAAAGCTGCGGTATCATAGGCAGGATTACCCGTATGGGAAAAATCACGATCAGGATATTCTACGCCCCCTAAACTAGAAGGAGTTTTACTGGTATTAGTCAGAGGATTATTGAGTAGTTGATTAATCGCCCCTGGTACACTATCCCCATCATTAGGATCAGCATTTTGATCTCCCATAATGATAAATTTTGACCCAGAAGCAATCCCTCCAAAAATCCCATTATCATCGTAAATATAGTTACTTTGACCAGGGGTAATATAGTCATTCCAAAGACGAATTTCATCAAAGTTTCTTCGTCCATTACGATCTTCTTCTCCATCAAAAACTGGGGGAGTTGGATGACTAGCTAAAACGTGAATAATTTCACCATTAACATCAATGGGAAGATCCCAGTGACTCTTAGAAGAAAGAGGAAATAGAGCCGCTTCCTCTGGACTATACCAATCATCAGGGTTATTTCCAGTAATATCAGTTAACAAATTTCCAGGCATATCTAGCCATAAGAAATTTTGAAAAGTACGGGCTTGATCTTCCAAAATATTATATTTTGAATAAACCACCATGCCATATTGTCCAGGGTAATTGCCAAATCCCCAAGCATCTCCCGCATAACCTGGGGTTTCTGGGGTCGTAACAATCACTCCATTGTTATCCAAATCAAATCCAGAAGCAATACCTGTATTAAAGGGATCTATTGTTGAACCAGGTTGAACAAAAAATTCATTAAAATTAATCGGATTTGCGGCTGGATTTCCTGAAATATTTTGCCCTACAGAGAGATAATTTTGCTGAAAAAGAGTAGCTGCTTGAGTAGGAGCAGTGGGATCATAATTAAACTCGTTGAGCAGAATAATATCAGGATTAATGCGTTGAATTACTTCTGCAATTTGACGAGCTTGAATTGCCAAAGGATCGGTATTATATGCCGCATCACCAGGGGCAATTGAAAGGGCTTGAATCAAAGCATTTTGACTATTTGGACTCAAAGACGTATTGTAAGTTGCAATGCGAAAATTAGACGCTTGTGCTTGAGAAAAAGGAGAAAATGAGGCTAACAATCCTAATCCCCAAGCAATCAAAGAAGGGGTTAAAGTTGGTTTCATTTTTAATTACTGGGTTAGTGAACAGGAAAGAGAAGTAAATGGGGAGTAAGAGGTCAGAAAAAATACAGCCATGGGCAAGTTTAGGCAATAAGCTGTCGGAGTAATTCATGAATTACTCCTACTCTCTTTCACCAAATTATTGTTTAGAATGCTTGCGTTTTATTCATGAAATAGGATGAAGCCAATAATTTATCAGTTGGCATGAGATATAAAACAACTGATCCTAATACTAATAATCCAGAATAACGTAACATGATTGATACTCCTCAACAATGAATTAATGAATTCAAGACCGTTCAATGTACCAACTAAAAGAAGTTTATAGGAGTCACGTTAAGCCCTGTATATGAAATCAAGAAGACAAGATTAAATTTATTCGTCTTGTTTTTTACCCTTGGAGACGACGGAATATTCCTAAACCACTAAAACAGCGATCGCTACTAATCCCAGATTAAAACTTGGTTCTGGGACAGTAGCGGCCTGAATTAATGATTTAAACTTTTTCTAAGGAATGATTAACCTTAAGGAGGTAATTTTTAAATCATGGTGCAAGACCTCAGTTTAAGGCGAATCTTTCCATTCGGGGGTTAAGGTTCGATAATCAAACTGTTTGACTCCTGGATGGCAGACTATGCAACTTTTATGGGTGATGGGTTCTGTAAACTCAACACGAGGATGAAGAATCTTAAAATATTGGGATTGTTCGATATAGAAAGGTATCGGAGCCTCTTTAATCAGGATAGGACGGGAAGAAGTTTTTAGATAATCCCAGATCAGGACTTGACTCAAGCGGATAAAATTGGGAATGGAAGTCCCATAGTGTTTATTAGGCTTTTCTAAAAGTTCTTGCCAAGTTTCTGTGGGTAACACTTCTGGGGGAATGGGAATATGACATCCTGAACAAGTAGAAACATAAAGCTCTTTACCCACTTCAGTACGAGGACGAAGGGGATTCTGGGATTGAGCTAGGATAGGAGATGTTTCTAAGGCTTGAGTAAAACTCCAACCAATACTGACACACCAGAGAGCGATCGCCAATGAAATGACGAAAGACAAGAAATTCCAACGTTTCAAAAGAGAAATGAACACTAAACCCTATCAAACCTTTCGATTTGTCTTAATTTTCTTGTTGATTATTGTAGCAATCTGTTGACTGTTCCCAGGTGACGGGCATTGTACTGAAGATCTTGCACCTAGCTTGAAAACCCCGATTTTTCACAAAATAGTAAGGAAGTCATGCTTGGTTTGCTGTCTTGAAAAATCGGGGTTTTGTTATTTTTTATTCATGGTGCAAGATCTCAGTTGTACAATCAAAGTGGCGATAAAATAAGATACTTAACCCTAAATTTTAAATTATGTCTGATACATCTTCTAAAAAAATCTTTCAACGGGTTGTGACCATTGTGTCGGGCTTAGCGTTACTAGCGACAATGACGGTGGCTGGATTTTCCTTTCGACAATCTTCTCCTGAAGAACCTACCACCAACAATAATCCTGGCATGGATGAACAATTACAGTCTATGGTACAAGGATATGAAACCGTTTTAACAAGAGAACCTGATAACCCCACGGCGAAACAAGGATTAGAACAAGCCTTAAAAACTTTAGTGGCGACGCAAATACAAGCGAGAAATTTAGATAAGGCCATCCCACCCATGGAAAAATTGGTCAAATTAGTCCCAGACAATCGGGAATATCAAAGCGTTCTCCAACAGATGAAACAGGCGCAAAATCAGGCTTCTGCTTCTTCTCCTAACCCTAATCAAGCTTCCCCTAATCCCAATCCAGCATCGAGTCCCGATCCCCTCAACCTTAATCTAATCCCAAATTTCGATTCTCTCAATCCTAATCCGGCACCAAGTCCCGATCCCCTTAATTTGAATTCGGAGCCTCAGCCTAGTCCCAATCTTTAAACAAAAAAGTCCGCAATTGCGGACTTTTTCACAATTCAGAGGGATTTATCGGGGTTTAACCACTAAACGGCGATCTGGTTCTTGTCCCCGACTTTCCGTCTCCAAATCTGCTACCTCTTGTAAAAATGTGTGAACTTGACGGCGTTCTGCTGATGACAGAGAAGGCATTTCGACTTCCCTACCCGTCTGACGAACTTGCTGGGCCACCTGTTGTGTCCAAGCTTTCAGTTCTTCATAACGTTGCAAACGATAACCATTGAGTTCAATGGTAAATCCCTGTTGTTGAGAATCATCCACACTTAAATTAATTAAGGTATTGGCTAGATACTGAATAGCATCAATGCCTTCCCCCCTTTCACCAATCAATAGTGAAATTTGTTCAGGGGTCAATTGAGCGTCATTGATAATTAACCAACATTCATCCGATTCCCCGATTTCACTTTCCCGATATGCAACGGTCACTTCGGCGGGAAACCCCATTAAACTTAAGAGGGTTTCCAACCATTTTTTTCCGTGATGTTCTTGTTGCTCCATATTGACAACTTTAACCTACACTTAACTAGCAATTTAAGAGGTTTTCTCTTTTTTCTTGGAACGCTTCTCAAAGGGCAGGGCTTCTTTGACTTTTTCCGCTTTTTCTTGCTGTTCTACTAATTTTTGCAAGTTTTCTGGCAAAGGTTCCCGCATCAAGATAACGGTTTGTAGGGTCTGAAACATATTTGCCACCACAATATACATCAAAACCCCGGCCGGTAAGGGGAAAAAGAGAAACATTCCACTAAAAATCACAGGGGTAATCTTATTCACCGCCTGTTGTTGTTGGGCCCCTCCTCCTGATGATCCCGATAATTCTTGGTTGATATAAATACTCACACCGAAGAATAAAATCATGCCCAGGATATCCCAGTTAATGCTGCCATCTTCACCCACAACTCCAACCTGTCCCAAGGCTTTGATAAAGAGGAATCCGGTATTAGCCGCAAGGCCTGGAATGGTGGCTTGAATGGTGGCATCGCCAGGTGCAAAGGCTTCAACAGTGCCATCTTCATTAATTTTCAGTCTTTCTGAGCCTTTTGTGACCTGATAGGTGGGTTTAATCGCCTTTTCAGGAGTTTGGGCCACTAATTGAGAAAGAGATTGACCTTCAGCGGTTTGAAATTCGACGTTTGTCTTATCCCCCACTCCCAAGGTATTTCCTGCGGGTAAGAGGGCTGAAATCGGATAGTGAAGACCATCCGTGACGTAAATGTTACTAGGTTTGGTGGCAAAGGGTTGAGGAATAACCCGTTCAATTTGTTCTTGGGGAAGAATTTGGACATCAACGGTGTAGTTGATATCAGAAAAGGGCGACCCCCGTAATGTGGCAAATAAGGCAAAGAGAATCGGCATTTGCAGCACGAGGGGTAAGCAACCGGCCAAGGGGTTGCCAAACTCTTGCATCAGTTTCCCCATTTCTTCTTGCTGTTTGGCCGGATCATCTTTATAGCGACTTTGAATTGCTGCCTGTCGCTCTTTCATTAAAGGTTGAGTAATTCGCATTTTTCGCATATTACGAATTTGTCCCGCACTGAGTGGGTACAAACCGAAGCGAATGACTAGGGTTAAGGCAATAATTGCAAAACCGTAGCTTGGCACAATCCCGTAGAAAAAATCCAGGATTGGCAACATAATATTTGTGGAAATAAATCCGACACCAAAGTCCATTCGTCTTAATCCCAGTTATTTCGCTAATGGGTGATCTTTCTGTAATCCATTGAATAGGCTGAAGGGGTAAGGTTTCAACTGTTCCCCTTCCTTGAGTTGATTTTAGAAGTTATTGAAAGTTATTGACTCGTAATAGCTTCGACGGATTTGCCTGTTTTATCAGCAACTCGTTCAGCCATGTAGTCATATATCTCACGAAACTGGGGAACTGCCCGCATTTCTAGACGACTTTTATCTCTGAGAGTGACAACAATATCCCCCCATAAACCAATGCCACGGGGCATTTTTACCATTTTAATCACTTCACCGTAAATAATATCGGTGCGATCGCGTCCCATCCAACCCCCAGTAATGGAAATCCGACGGTCAGTGATGCGATACCGTAACCAGATAGCTCGTACAATGGCTCCAACGGTCAAGGGTAAACAGATCACCGTAAATCCTAACAGTATATTAATGATTAAATCCCCAATATGGGGGCCCCCTTCATAAAATGTGTTCTCTTTTATTCCCATAAATAATCTCAGCGTTAATTAACAACTCCTTTAATTCTCGCAAAAAATGTTCATATTTGCACTCTATTCCATTACGCTTAATGCCAATGACTATCCGATACCCTGGCGAGATACTAGGGAGTAAAAGACGAATTGCTGCCCTAATTTGACGTTTTAGGCGGTTGCGGATGACAGCTTTCTTACTTACTTTTTGACTGACGGCAATGCCAAATTGCGTCGGTATTGTCCTGTTGTCTGGGTTTATTTGCGGTAAAACCCGCAAAACCAGATGATAACTCTGATACCGTTTTCCTTGACTATAAACAGCCTGAAACGCCTTGGGCTGCTTCAGGCGGTTGTGTTTGGGTAATCCCACGCTGGTTTAAGGGGGGCTTTGACGACGGGAACCGATTTGATCATTATACCGAGAGCCGATGCCGTCCTTTTTTCCGTCGCGCTTGAATCACTTTCCGTCCATTAGTCGCTCGCATCCGCGCCCGAAATCCTGACGTTCTTTTTTGTTTACGTTTAGTTCCCCCTAGGGTACGCTGAGTCACAAATCTATTCCTCCGACAACGCTATTATTTCGCTTAGGTCTTGAAAGACACAGTCTCTGATTATATCCCTAAATTTCCGATAAGTAAACCCCATTACCTGACAGACTATAGTTTTTTGACCTTGGCAAACAGTCCCTCGTTTTTCGGCCACGTTAAGCTAAAATTAAACTTAATAAAGAAATCATAAAAATACATTTTAAGTTCACTGTTAACTTAGGCAAACTTGATGGAATCTCCGCTAAAAATAGCCTCTCTTGGGCTGAATAAAAATCTTGGACTCAACCTCCTCAATTTACCGTCTTTTTCCTTCCGTTTTCTCCGGTTATCCCTAATTAATATCCTATCTAACTTGATGGTTCCCTTATCGGGGTTACTGAGTGTCACTTTCTTAGGACATTTAGGAGAAATTCATCATTTAGCAGGGGTAACTTTAGCGACAATTTTGTTTAATTATCTCTATCGTTCTTTAGGATTTTTACGCACTAGCACCACAGGAATAACTGCTCATGGTGTCGGTGCGAAAAACGACGAAGAAGTATTATTAGTCTTGTTAAGAAATGGGTTATTAGCCCTAATCTTAGGATTGATAATTCTTGCTTTACAATACCCTTTAGGTTGGTTAGGATTTACCCTAATAAGTGCTGCCCCTGCTGTGAAAGCATCGGCTCATGCTTACTATGATCTGCGTATTTTGGGCGCACCAGCCGTTCTCCTTAATTTTGTCATCATTGGTTGGTTTTTAGGGAAAGAACAAAGTAGTAAAGTTTTGCTACTTTCTTTAATTGGCAATGGAGCTAATGTTATCTTAGACTATTTATTGATTATTCGCTGGGGCTGGGAAAGTGGGGGCGCAGGTTTAGCGACATCAATCAGTCAAATTATAATGTGTATTTTTGGACTAATTTTAGTGGCCTTAGAAGTTAACTGGACTGAACTAAAACAGGTAAGTAAACTCCTGAATTTTGAAAAGGCACAAGATAATTTAATGCTCAATCGAGATTTGTTTATTCGTACCTTAGTTTTACTGTCTGCTTTTTCATTATTTACCAGTGTTAGTTCAGCAATGGGAACCCTAGTCTTAGCTGAAAATGCTGTGCTTTTACAAGTATTTTCTTTAGCTGTTTATTTAGTGGATGGTTTAGCTTTTGCGACAGAATCATTAGCAGGAAATTTTAAAGGACAAGGAACCCATCATCAATTAATTCCTCTCTTAAAATTAGCAGGAATTATCAGCTTTTTTGTTGGCTTAGGGGCTGCCAGTGTTTTTGTACTATTCCCTGAAACTTTATTTGGACTATTAACCAATCATCAAGAAATTTTACCAGATCTTAGTGCTTATGTTGTTTGGTTATTACCTGTACTGGGTTTTGGTTCCATTGCCTTTATTTTAGACGGCTATTTTATTGGGTTAGCGGAAGGGGTTATGTTACGCAATACCGCTTTGGGGTCAACTTTTTTCGGGTTTGTTCCCATGGCTATGATTGCCTGGCGATGTCATGATAGTAATTTGCTGTGGTTGGCCTTGTCTAGTTTTATGGCAACTAGGGCTATTTTATTAGGCTTGAAAGTCCCTAAGACCTTAAAATCCTAGTAGGGCCTAACGGCCGTTCCCTAAGAACTGCTATTGAAATCACCCGTTTAGGTGATACTCAAACACCCAAGATGGATGAAGAAATTACCCAAGGTTTCAGGGTACATTGGTAAATGTAAACAAGGACTAGATTGATAGAAATCGGGAGTGAGAAGTCATGTCTATCAAAAGAGTAATTTTGGATACTGTTGTAATTCTTGCCTTTCTCGGTACAACAGGTTTATTTTTCAATTACTTATTAGGGACGCAATTCTCTAATCCTCTGCTCAGCAATACCATTCATACAGAGAAAAAAGCCTAGTTGCTGTCATGAATTCTTGATAATTATCTAATTGTCGCCTCATTTTTAACCTGTTAGTTCACCCAACTAGATGAAGTCTCAATCGCAACAAACATGAGATATTAAGAGTAACAACAATTTCAGTTTTCCCTACATCTAGATTTCCTCCTCAGATGTACCAGATGACCTCCTCCACCCTACAACTAGGGTGGTTTTTCATTGTAGTTGATCTCGTTGTTCTTTTAATCTTCTGATTGTTAGAGTTTTTAAGCAATAGCAAATTCAGTTAACTCACGAGTATCGGGAGCATGAAATGCTAAAACAATATCTTCTTTGGGTACACCTTCTCTTAATAACTCAGTAGTAATACCCTCCTCTGTCCAATCTTCCTCAACATAAATTTTATTATTTTTAATACGAACATAAACAGAAATTGCTTTCACTCGTTTCCCATTTTTCCAGCCAATATTAAACCAAAGATATTGACTTCTTGAGTCATCAAACATTAACACTTCATCTATATCGGGATCAGGAACTTGCAATGAGATTTTTTCATATTCTGTCAAGATTTGTTTAATCAGGGTTTGATAATGAGTTAGTTTGTCCATTTGATGATTTCCTCTTTAGTAATATCGAAAATTAAAAGTAAAACTTTGTATTTTTGTAAAATTAATAGCTCTATTATAAGCGATCGCCTCCTTAGTTAATTAAGATATAGCAATTATTCCTATATTATTATCTTGGGAAAAACTAAGAATACCTTCTTCAAGGGATAGATTGACTTAAAAACTCATCAATTTCTTCAATTAATTTTTTTAGTTGTTTTGCTTTTTTGACTACATCTGAAAGTACCAGTTGGTAATCAATAGATTCAACTATTTCTGTAACTTGTTCCTTAGTTTTCGTATAATTTCGACCAATCAATTGATAAATTTTATCTATATCATCACTAGGGTGTGGTATTGTCTCAACATCAATATTTATTAAATCAAGTCCACAACTTTGTAAAATAAACTCATAAGTTAACAGCTTATCTATCTTACTAAAACATTGCCATTCTGCCAAAAACCATGCCTCTATTTCCATGATAGCTAAAATCATATAAATGGGAATTCCAGTTTTATTTAACGGTTTTATAAATCCTTTCATTCCATTCTCAATTTTTTGTTTATCGTCTAATGATTTTGGGTATAAGTCTCTCACACCTATTATTTTAGTATAGTTATTTTGTGTTAGACTTTGATGTTGACTTTTGATATCAGATAGGACTTGAGATTCACAAGTACAATCATATAAAAGAGCAAAAAAACGAGAATTTTCAATATTCATATCTTCTAATAAATGAGGTGTGCGTCTAGATTTAGTTCCTTGAAATTTATAAATTTTGATAGATATATCTTTTTGTCTAGCAATTTCTTTAAGAAGTTTTACTACAAATATTTGTTCTGTTTGTCCTTCAACAAAAATAGCTATTTTCTTCAGATTCATTTTAATTATTTATCCTCACCAAGTTCTTGTAAAGCAAACTCACTGGTAAAGAAATCAAAATTGTTGAGTCCAATAAATTCAAATTCTTCAAATTTCTCTTTTGAATTAAGTATGTTATGTAATTTAGCACTACCAGATTTTCGTTCAATCACTGACCAATATTCTAAAGGTACACCATTCATAATAAACTGATCATTAGTCGTCATAATTAGTTGAACTAAACCTGTTTCGGCTTTTTCAATTAATAATCTTATAATAGCAGAAGCTCTTTCATAATCTAACCCTTCCCCAATATCATCAATAATAATACAACTCGCTTTTTCTGCTAACAAAGAATAATTTATTTGAATAAATAAAGATAATGCTCTAAACATTCCTTGAGACATGTGTGATTGTTCAGTTATTGCTTTTAGATCATCTTCTTGAACATATAAAAATTGGGGAAAACTATTATATTCATCAGGAGGAGAAATATCACCAAGTTCAAAAAAAGATGGTATTTTTGTTCCTACTTCTGAAATTTTATATCCAATTTCTCCCATATCTTTAATTATTTTATTGGAAAAATTATCTTGAAATTCATTTTTGCCAAGTAAAAAAATACTAATAACATATTCATCATCTTTTAAATCGGTTTTTCTTTTTAGTATATCTATTGTGGGAGGAATTGGTTCTACTCTATTTTGACCTAATTGTGTACCAAATTGATAAAATCTTAAAGACTTTGCCCATTGGTATATGTCCTCTAAAAAAGGATGCTGAATATTATCTCCTCGACGCTTTAAAACTGCTAATTCTGTTTGAGGAGATTGAAAACGCATTTTTGTTTGTAATTCTTCTGCCTTTATAGTACCTTCACCAGATTGACTTCTGTCCAAAACATTTTCATTATTAATAATTAGCTTTTCTTTGACTACTAAACCATTTTCTATTTCTAATACATATTGAGTCTTTTTATTTGGATTATCATTATTAAAATATAAATTCCACTTGTATTTTCTGTCATTAAGACTATGAGCAACACTTTCTCTTAATAACAATTCCGATAATATATATATTGCTCTAACAATTCTTGATTTACCACTAGCATTTTTACCAACAATTAAATTAATTTGACTTAATTGACAATCTTCAATTGTCCATTCATTCTTTAAACCTTCATTATATGTATATTCAAACTTGTCTAATTTCATCTTGTTTCCCTCAAATTAACTGGCTAAATATCTCGGTTAATTAGCTTAACATGAATATTATGAAAGGTGGGCAATGCCCACCCTACTATATTAACTTAAAACTCCCGCAGGAATCCCTAAAATATCCTCAATCTTGGGCATTTCATCTAAGGGAATAACTCGTCCTTCATCTTCAAATCCTTCAATTTCATTGAAGTTTAGATAACGGTATAATTCACCCGCAAAGGGGTCAATTTTTTGAGTGACAATCTCCATGTATTCCTCAACAGTGGGGATTTTTCCTAATAAAGCACAAACGGCAGCTAATTCAGCAGAACCGAGGTAAACTCTGGCCCCTTTCCCCATACGATTATTAAAGTTACGGGTAGAGGTAGAAAACACGGTCGCATTGTCTTCTACACGCGCTTGGTTGCCCATACATAGAGAACATCCAGGCATTTCTGTTCGCGCACCAGATGCGGCAAAAGTACCATAAACCCCTTCTTCTCGTAGCTGTTTTTCATCCATTCGGGTTGGGGGACATATCCATAAAACAGATTTAATGCGTCCGGCCCCTTCTAAAATCTTAGCGGCTGCGCGATAATGTCCGATATTAGTCATACAGGAACCGATGAACACTTCATCCACTTTGTCCCCTGCACATTCGGACATCAATTTAACATTATCTGGGTCATTCGGTGCAGCAACAATGGGTTCTTTGATCTCGCTTAAGTTGATTTCGATGATGTCTGCATATTCTGCGGTTTCATCCCCTTCCATTAATACGGGATTTTTTAACCATTGTTCCATTTTTGCTGCACGACGCATCAAAGTTTGAGAATCTTTATATCCCCGCGCAACCATATTTTTGATTAGGGCAATATTGGACTGCAAATATTCAGCAATAGTCTCTTTTCCTAACTTAATTGTTGACCCCGCACAAGACCGTTCTGCTGTTGCATCGGTTAATTCAAAAGCTTGTTCTACTTTTAAATCTGGCAACCCTTCCATCTCCATAATACGGCCATTGAAAACATTAATTTTGTTCTCTTTGGCAACAGTTAATTTACCTTGTTGCATGGCAACCCAAGGAATAGCATTAACAATATCTCGTAATGTCACCCCAGGTTGTAATTCCCCAGTAAACTTAACTAATACTGATTCTGGCATATCTAAGGGCATAACCCCTAATGCTGCTGCAAATGCGACTAAACCGGAACCTGCGGGGAAGGAAATACCCAAGGGGAAGCGAGTATGAGAGTCACCCCCAGTCCCTACCGTATCGGGTAATAACATCCGGTTTAACCAAGAGTGAATGATACCATCCCCAGGACGCAATGCTACCCCTCCACGAGTCGAAAAGAAGTCAGGTAACTCATGGTGAGTTTTGATGTCTACGGGTTTGGGATAAGCAGCAGTATGACAGAAACTTTGTAGGGTGAAGTCTGCATTGAACCCTAAACAAGCGAGTTCTTTTAATTCGTCACGGGTCATGGGGCCTGTGGTATCCTGAGAACCAACAGTCGTCATGATGGGTTCGCAAGAAGTCCCCGGTCTGACCCCTGGTAAACCGCAAGCTTTACCGACCATTTTTTGCGCTAAAGTAAACCCTGGGATCCCCCCGTCTTCGACACCCCCCTTAGTAAGGGGGGAAGGGGGGATCGGACGGACAAATATCGTGCTAGGTTCTAATCCTAAAGCGTGACGGGTTTTATCGGTTAAACCCCGTCCAATGAGTAAAGGAATGCGTCCACCGGCCCGAACTTCGTCTAGAATAGTGTCAGGTTTAGTGGTGAAAGTAGCAATAAGTTCTCCTGCTTCATTAGTAATTTCCCCTTTGTAGGGATAAATGATGATAACGTCACCCGTTTCCATCTCTGAGACATCGCATTCGATGGGAAATGCACCAGAGTCTTCCGCAGTATTGAAGAAAATAGGGGCAATTTTTCCGCCTATAATATAGCCTCCTGACCGTTTATTAGGGACAAAAGGAATATCATTGCCAATATGCCATAAAACCGAGTTGATGGCAGATTTACGGGAGGAACCAGTCCCTACCACATCCCCAACATAAGCCACAGGATAACCCTTTTCTTTCAGTCTGGCAATGGTTTTCAGTCCATCAGGCATGGATGATTCTAACATTGCTAAGGCGTGGAGGGGAATATCAGGCCTTGTGGTAGCATGGGGAGCAGGGGATAGGTCATCGGTGTTGGTTTCCCCAGGGACTTTAAAGACAGTAACGATAATGCTTTCAGGGACTTTGGGTTTACCGATAAACCAGTCAGCATTGGCCCATGCGTCAACAACTTGTTTTGCATGGGGGTTAGTTTCAGATAATTCTAAAACCTCATTGAACACATCAAAAACTAACAGGGTTTTGCTTAATGCGATCGCTGCGGTAGATGCGAGGGTACTATCAGAAGATTTGAGTAAGTCTACTAAAGATTGTACGTTATAGCCTCCCATCATGGTTCCTAAGAGGTCAATGGCCCCTTGACGAGAGATGAGGGGACAAGTTATCTCACCCTTAGCAATACCTGTTAAAAACCCTGCTTTAACATAGGCCGCTTCATCCACACCAGGGGGAATTCTATCCTGTAATAACATCAAAAGTTCTTCTTTGAGTTCTTTGGGGGGATTTTTTAACATTTCGCATAGTTGCGATGTTTGTTCTGCGGTTAAGGGGAGGGGAGGAATACCAAGTTTTGCTCTTTCTGCTGCGTGTTTGTGATAGTTTTCTAACATTTAGTCATTCTCCTGCTATGTACTTCTTGCTGTTGCGATAGAAACTGTTTAGGGTATCACTCTTAAGGGTATCAAGTTTATTCTGTAACAGTGTGGAGGCTTTTGTTAAGTTTAGGGGAAAGAGTGTCACAAAATATTGGTGAAACCTCTATAAAATCTAAAGAGGGTTGATATGTCGTCTAGAATATGCTGTAATTTTAGTTAAAGTAAATACACAAAGCACAAGGTTAAATCAAATTCATGCTGATTGAGTTCAAAGTTGGTAATTTTCTGTCTTTCAAAGAGACAGTAACTTTCAGCATGGTTGCCTCTGATATTGATAGTCAAGATTCAGAATTAGATACTAATAACGTATTTGCAATTAATCAAGAATTAAGTTTGCTTAAAACTGCTGCTATTTATGGTGCTAATGCCAGTGGTAAAAGTAATCTAGCAAAAGCATTAGGTTTTATGCAAAGCTTTGTAATTAATTCTTTAAAAGCGATACAAATAACAGATACTATTGAAGTTGAACCTTTTAGACTTAGTACAGAAACAGAAACTCAAGCATCATTGTTTGAAATGACTTTTATGCTCGAAAAAAGAGTTTACCGATATGGGTTTAAAGTATCTAAAGATAGAGTGATTGAGGAATGGTTGTTTCATACTCCTAAAGTTAAAGAATATCAATTATTTAGAAGACATGAAAAAAAATTCAAAATTAACAAAAAATCTTTTTCTGAAGCCTTAAAATTAGAAGATAAAACAAAAAAAAATTCTCTATTTATTTCTGTTTTAGCACAATTCAATGGAAAAATATCCAGTGAAGTAGTGAAATGGTTTGCTAATTTGCAAGTCATTTCTGGGTCAGGTACTCATGATAGCATTTATAAACATTTAACCGTACAATCTTTCAAAGATTCTGGTATAAAAAGAGATGCAATTAAATTAATCAAGGATTTAGATTTATCAATTCAAGATATTAGTATCATTGAAGAAAAAATATCTACTGATAATTTACCTAAAGATATACCAGATGAACTTAAATCACTCATTTTAAGATCCACAATGGAAAGACATAGTATTCAAACATCTCATGAAAAATATAATGAGAAAGGTCAAGTTATTGGATTAGAAAAATTTGATTTAGAGCAAAATGAATCTGAGGGAACTAAAAAAATATTCTATTTTTCTACCCTTATTTTAAATGCTTTAAAACATAATCAAATCCTTGTTATCGATGAATTAGATGCAAGATTACATCCTCTCATAACTCATAAAATCATTCAATTATTTAATTCAAATCAGTATAATCCTAAAGCTGCACAACTTATTTTTATGACTCATGATACTAACTTGCTAAATCCTAACTTATTTGGTAGCAGATTATTAAGAAGGGATCAGATATGGTTTACCGAAAAAAATACACAAGGAGCTACTGATTTATATTCTTTGGTAGAGTATGATATTGAAGAAAATTCAGAATTTGAGTCAGATTATATTCGAGGTAAATATGGTGCAATTCCTTTTGTTGGTAATTTTATTAACATCTTATCTAACTAAAAATGTCTAGAAACAGTTCAAAACTTTTTCAAAGAATAACAAATCAGAAACCTCCAAGAAAAAGGTTTCTGATTCTTTGTGAAGGTGCAGAAACCGAACCTAATTATTTTAAATCATTTCAACAGATAGGGAGAGATAATCAAACCGTAACTATTATAATTGAACCATTAGGAGCAGTAGGAATAACAGTAGTAACAGAAGCTATAAAACGAAAACAGCAAGATGGTGATTATGAAGAAGATGAAGTCTGGTGTGTTTTTGATAGAGATGCAAAAAAAGAAAATAACAATAAACAGAACTTTAATGAAGCTATTAGATTAGCATTTGAAAATAAGTTAAATTTAGCTGTTTCTAATGATGCTTTTGAATTATGGTTTTTATTGCATTATGAATACTATCAAAGTGAAACACACCGAAGTGATCTAAAAGAAATGCTAAGTGAAAACAAAAGACTAGGAGAGAAATACGAGAAAAATTCTGAGAATATGTATGAAAAACTTAAAGATAAACAATTTGATGCTATTAAGTTTGCTAAAAAACTTTGGAACAGCCACAAAAGTAACGATAATGAAAATGATGAAAAAGAACTTAGTGTTCAAGAAAGTATTGAAAGACATAATCAAAATCCATCAACAACTGTTTATAAATTAGTAGAAAAACTTAATGAAATAATTATAAAAAAAAATAAAAATCAGGAGTCTGAATGATGCAATTAACTTACACTATTGTTATTTTATGGTCAGATGAAGATCAATCTTTATCAGTAAATCAACAACCATTGACTACGATAATATAACCAACCAAGAAAAGCACTGAAAAACTCAGTATATTTTCTCTTATGTAAGACTTGACAAAATAATACTTGTAGGGGTCAACAGCCGTTGACTCCTACGAATATTAGGAATAAAAGACAATCTATAAATTAACCATCTCTAGGATATAATTATCATTTTGTTGTTATCAGTGTCAATGTTTATTCGGTGAGAGTATTAGGGTTCATTAATATACTCAATCAACAAAATAAATACTAAAGTTGACATTCACATCAAATTGATCTAACATAAATGGAGAACATAAACGGGTTACTTATGCTAACTTTCATTTGTAATGCCGTATCCAGGGTGAAATACCCCTGGGCCAATTTTTTGTTTAATTTATATGAGTGTTGTTGTATATGAGGAATTCTACAAGAAGATATGTAAGGATTTAAAAATTCCTCGTAATCATCCCGTAGAATCTCAAATTAAGCAGTTTCTGAGTTATTGTCATTATGAGCGTCTCAAAGACAGCTATGGTCAACTTTCTTCAGATCGTAAGGAACTTCTCAAGGAATTATACCCAAAACGTCGCAACTGGAAGAAATCTGGGACTTTGGAGATCTCTATTCCAGCTAAAAAGGAGAGTTCTTTATCAGATCGTGAACAGGCTCTAGTTGATCCTAACAGATTTTGGGGAATGGTTAAAGGAGAATATAATCGTTCGTTACGAGAATATGCCTTTCTTTATCTCGCATTCAATGTTTTGGAAGATAGTTTAAGGTGTGCCGTTGATTTGCATTATACTAAACATTTGAATAATAGCCATTGGTATAAAGATAGAAATTGTTACCCTAAGTGGATTGAAGATAAAAGGTATACTCAATGGTTTCCCACAGAGTTATCTTTCGCTGAAACTATTGCATTTATATCTGATTCATCTGCTTGGGATAGTTATCAAACTAAAACTCTTTTTGACAATAAGAAGAATCCAGAAAACACTAATGAAACTTTATCTAAATTAAGTAGATCTGAGGTTGATGAAAAATTAACAATTTTGCGTCATCGACGCAATAAGGTTTATCATCATAATCTTATTAGTGATGGAACTGTTAGTAATACGAGAGATCGTATTTATGAGATTTTAAGGTATTTGGGATTGAAACCAAAATTAGTGATGGAGAGGATTATTGGCAATTCAGAAACTTTACCATTGTATCGAGGGAATTAGATCAATTACATCCTAATAATCCCTCTAAATGGTGATTAGGGTCAACGCCCGTTGACCCCTACGGATATATTAATCAACCCATTAATAATATCAATGAACCCTAAAATTAATGAAATTTGGTTAATTTATTTTGTAAAGAGTTATGACGATTGAAACCCAAAATCTCATGGCAATGTCTTATAATTATAAGCAAGACTCTATTAGTAACTAATTTAGTTAACCATGTCTCAAGCAAAAATAAACCCTACTATTACTGAAGCTAACAACCAGACTAATGACTGGAAAAATTTAATGGAAAATATTAAATATCCCAACCCAGAACTAGAAAAACAAAGACAGGAAAAATTAAGCAAATTGTTAACAGAATGGGAAACAGAAGATTTGCAAGAACAACAAGAAACTTGGAACTTTCTGCAACAAGCAGTTAATGAATATAAAATAAATATTTAGTTTTTTGTTCAATGAGTAAAGTTATTTTTCTTGATTCTGCTATTGTGGGGATGGTAACAAACCCGAAAGCAACACCTAACAATTTAGAATGTCGCTATTGGTTAGAATCATTACAACAGAAAAAATACATATTAATATTATCTGAAATTGTCGATTATGAAATCAGACGAGAATTATTAAGAGCAGGAAAAGTTAAAGGGATTAGAAAACTTAATCAATTAAAAGAGACTATTGGTTATCTTCCTATCACAACAGAAATTATGCTTAAAGCTGCTGAATTTTGGGCAGAAGCAAGAAATAGAGGAAAACCGACAGCATCCCCTCAAGCACTTGATGGAGACGTTATTTTAGCAGCACAAGCAGTATTAGTAGAAGAAGCAGGAAATGAAGTAATTATTGCTACTACAAATGTTAAACATTTATCACAGTTTATTGATGCAAGAGATTGGAGATTAATTAAATAATAATGTTTGTCTTATAATATAACGAACCATGACCCCTACAATAGATTGAATCTTTTATGCTAACATTAAATTTAATGCAAATTTAGTGCTATTATCAATCCCATGATTAATTTAAGTACCGATATTCAATCCCTATCCACCTTTAAACGTAATACCAACGAACTTGTTGCTCAAATGAAAGAAACAGGTAATCCTGTTATTTTAACCATTAATGGCAAAGCAGAATTAGTGGTACAAGATGCAGATTCCTATCAAAAACTCCTTGATACAATAGAACAATTAGAAACCATTATTGGGATCAAAAAAGGATTAGAGGATATAGCAAAGGATAACGTACAATCCTTAGATGATTTTGTAGAAGAAATGCAAAAAAAACATGGAATACAAAGTTAAATTAACTCGTAGTGCATCTATAGATATTGAATCCATATATCTTTGGTTAAAAGAAAATAACCCTGTTCATGCTGATCAATGGTTTAGAGAATTTGGGTATTTTAAACTTAGCCACCAAATTACTAAGGTTGAAAATACACAATGAAAAAAATTATCGGTTTTGTCGCTGTCAGTTTAGTTGCTGTTTCATCCATTACTATTCAATCGCAAAATAACTCCGCTTTTGCTTCATCCTCAAGCACTGTTGCACCGAATCCAAAATGTAATATAAAAGGTAACATTTCAGTTAGTACGGGTAAAAAACTTTATCATGTTCCCGGACAACAAGATTACGAAAAAACTGTAATATCACCAGATAAAGGTGAAAGATGGTTCTGTAGCGAAGAAGAAGCTAGAAAAGCTGGATGGACTAAAGCACCTCGATAAAAGCTTGTAGGGTGGGCAATGCCCACCTTATGATCAAAGGGCTTTGTTAAGTTTAGGTATAAGTTAGATTTGGGTTGATATTCTTAGAGGAATTGATATAGAATGGAGCAAATTTATTAGGTTATACTGACCTCAATAGATTATAATGTAGCTAATACTAATAGAAGCAGTTTCCAGATACCATAATCAATGACTAATTCCCCAGAAGAAAACCCTACCCAAAGAATTGCCACAAAAAACGATCCTCATACTGATTATCGTTGCCTTGATCTCAATAAACTTACCCCCATGAATCAACATTATGTGGCGGTAAAAAAACAATATCCTAATGCGTTATTAATGTATCGTGTTGGGGATTTTTTTGAATGCTTTTTTCAGGATGCTGTTACCATTTCTCAACAATTAGAATTAGGTTTAACCAGTAAAGATGGAGGCAAAGAAATTGGGAGAGTTGCTATGACAGGGGTTCCCCATCATGCCTTAGATCGTTATAGTCGCTTATTAGTAGAAAAAGGCTATGCTGTGGTCATTTGTGATCAGGTAGAAGACTCTGCTCAAGCTGCTGCTGAGGGGCGAATGGTAGAGCGACAAATTACTAAATTGTTGACCCCAGGAACTCTCACCGATGATGAGATGTTATCAGCAAAACGTAACAATTTTTTGGCTGCTGTTGTTATTGCTGGAGAACATTGGGGACTCGCTTATGCTGATATTTCAACGGGAGAATTTTTTACCACACAATCAAAAGAATTATCACATTTAAACTTAGAATTATTGCGCTTACAACCCTCAGAAATTTTAATCCCAACTAACGCACCTGATATTAATAGTTTATTACGTCCTGGAGAAAGGTCTGAACATTTAGCTGAAATCTTACCAGACTGCTTTTGTTATTCCCTGCGATCGCAAACACCTTTTACTATAAATGAAGCCAAACCAAGACTTTTAATTACCTTTGGAGTACGCTCATTAGAAGGGATGGGATGCGAACATTTACCCCTAGCAATTCGTGCTGCTGGAGGGTTATTAGAATACATAGAAGATACTCAAAAAGCTCATCAAGTTCCCCTGCAAATTTTACGCACTTATAATCAGGTTGACTTTCTTATTTTAGACCACCAAACCCGTCGCAACTTAGAAATTACCCAAACCGTAAGAGATGGCAGTTTTCATGGGTCTTTATTATGGTCATTAGACCGCACTTGCACCGCTATGGGAGGACGAGCATTACGTCGCTGGTTATTAGAACCTTTACTCACTATTAAAGGTATTAAAGCGAGACAAGATACTATTCAAGAATTAATAGAAAACCCTTCACTAAGACAAGATTTACGACAGTTATTACGCAGTATTTATGATTTAGAACGTATTACGGGAAGAGTCGGTGCAGGAACCGCAAATGCCAGAGATTTATTATCTTTAGCAGAGTCATTAGTTAAGTTAAAGGACTTAGCAGAATTAGCTCAAGAAGGAAGTTCTCCCTATTTAAAAGCCCTGCAAAATGTTCCTCCTGAATTAGAAAATTTAGGTCAATATGTGATCGATAATTTAGTAGAATCTCCTCCCTTACATTTAAAAGATGGGGGTGTAATTCGAGATGGTATTAATGCTGATTTGGATGCTATGCGTCATCGTCTTGAAGATGATCGTCAATGGTTAGCTAATTTAGAATTAACAGAGCGACAAAGAACGGGAGTTTCTAATCTTAAAGTTGGATATAATAAAACATTTGGCTATTATTTAAGTCTACCTCGTAGTAAAGCAGAACAGGCCCCAGATAATTATGTCAGAAAACAAACTTTGACCAATGAAGAACGTTATATTACCCCTGAATTAAAAGAGCGAGAAACCCGCATTTTAACGGCACAGGATGACCTCAATAAATTAGAGTATGATGTGTTTGTCGAATTGCGCTTAAAAGTGGCTCAGAAAGCCCAAGAAATTCGGCAAATTGCGAAAGCGGTTGCTGCTATTGATGTATTATCGGGATTAGCAGAAATTGCGGTTTTTCAAGGATATTGTCGCCCCGAAGTCGTTGAAGATAGACTCATCGAAATTCGGGACGGTAGACATCCGGTTGTTGAACAATCTTTGCCAATAGGTTTATTTGTTCCTAATTCAACCTTTATGGGAGATAATAAAGGAGAAGGAACTCCAGATTTAATTATTTTAACGGGGCCGAATGCTAGTGGAAAAAGCTGTTATTTAAGACAAGTTGGACTGATTCAATTAATGGCCCAAACTGGAAGTTTTGTACCAGCAACCTCAGCTAAATTAGGCATCAGTGATCGCATTTTTACCCGTGTGGGGGCGGTGGATGATTTGGCGACAGGACAATCAACTTTTATGGTAGAAATGAATGAAACAGCCAATATTCTCAACCATGGGACACAAAAATCATTGATTTTATTAGATGAAATTGGACGGGGAACCGCTACCTTTGACGGACTTTCTATTGCTTGGGCAGTGGCGGAATATTTAGCAACAGAAATTCAAGGAAGAACAATTTTTGCTACTCATTATCATGAATTAAATGAACTTGCTTCTATCCTTTCTAACGTAGCAAATTATCAAGTTACGGTGCAAGAATTCCCCAATGAAATTATCTTCTTACATCAAGTTCGTCCAGGGGGTGCTGATAAATCCTATGGTATAGAAGCAGGAAGGTTAGCGGGTTTACCTCCTTCCGTTATTAGTCGTGCTAAACAGGTGATGAATCAGATAGAAAAACATAGTAAAATTGCTTTAGGATTACGCCAAGGAATCAAAAAAATGAGTCCTGTTAAAGATAGCAAAAACCAAGGAGAATTAATTGAACAATTAGACATTTTTGGTAATTAATAAGAGTTAATTTTGTTTTTTATGATCAATGCCTTCCTTATTTTTCTATTGTAAAATTAAGCAGTAAAGGATGAATCAATTGGGTGAACTTTTTCTGTTTTTTCTTCTAATTTATTCTGACTGGCTTCAATTTCAGGTTTAATTATTTCAGGTTGTAGCACCGTAATATGAAAATCTTTGCGTGTTTTAGCTCTCAGGAATTTACGTTGTAAGGTTTCCCATTCTTGCCATTTTTGATAACGACTTTCTCGTAAATTTTGAGAAAATATAGGCATAGTTTCCATGATATTATCCTTAAACACAGTATCAAGAAACTCCGCTAACACAAAACTATCTTGAATATCACCTAATACTGTTTGTATATCTTTGACATCTGTGAGATAGTTTTCATACATATCTCCATAAAACTGTGTAAACAGTTCCATATTATAGCGAGTACGTTTAGCTTCTTTCCGTAAATCATGTAAAATTAGACCTTGTTTTGTTAATAGGGTTTCTACTTCTTCCTGGGATAAACCATCAGATAAAAAAGTTTCTCCTTCACCAAATTTAACGCCAAGAAACCACCCTGAATGAAGCATAAATTGACTAACTTGAGGAAGTAGAAGATCTGCTAATATAGTATGAATAGAAATAGGAGCAATATCATTATAAGTTGGTTGATTTAACCACTGCTCAAAGGATTCTTTAAGCTTCAGATAATGTTTGCTATTCAACAAATTTTGGACTGTTTTAAACGCTTTTTTTCTCTGTTTAGCTAACGTTAATAAAGCTTGATCTAGATGGGTTTGTTCTTCCGTGGGTAAATTTGGGTAATATTTGTTTTTTAAAGTGTCTTCTAAAACATCAATATCTCGTAAACTACCTAAAACTTGTGCAACTTTTCCTACCTTCTTCTCTTGAGCATTTTTCGGTAAATCTAAAGCAGAATTAAACCCCTTAATAGCACTTCTTAAACGCCGCATTCCCACCCGCATTTGATGTAATTCTTCGGGATCTTTATCCTCTAAAACAGCCAATTCATACTTAATAAATTTATGATAATGTTTAGCGATCGCCACATAGGCCCAGTCGCCAAATGTTTTCGGTTCATGTTCTAAATATTTGGTCATTTTGCAACCTCCTAATGACACCTTACTTGACAAGGTTTTACTCTGTTTTTGATACGTTTTTTAGGCTGAACTTTTACCTTATCTTCATTCTAAGCCATGATACCCTAAAAGTTATCAAAATGTTAAGTAATTTTAAGCGAAGCTTTACTTTTTATTCAACTTATTAGAATTTATGTTGTTAATTAACTATACTAATAATTAAGAGTATCAGGCTTTTAAGGTAGTATTAACGTGCATTATTTTCTCTTTCTCCCTTCTCTTATAAGTGTCATCCTATTTACCATGATGGGATGTCAAAAAACCTCTGTCACACCTCAAATTGAGTCATCTCCTGTCATTGTTCCTTCTCCGACTCCTCTGGTGTCTCCTGTATCTCCTGAAGAACGAAAAAAAGCGGCCGAGTTGCGACAATTAGGCTTAAAATATCGTCAACAGGGACAATTTTCTGAGGCGATCAAAACCTTAGAAGAATCTGTTACTTTTGATCCTCAAAATCTATCTGGGTTAGTATTATTAGGTTGGACATATCATTTAGCAAAACAACCAGAACCCGCCATAAAAAACCTACAAAAAGCTTTAACTGTCGAGCAAAATCATGTTCCAGCTTTGAATGCTTTGGGTATTGTTTATTTAGTGAATAACAACTTAGAACAAGCTGTTAAAATTCATAATCAAGCCATTACCTTAAAACCAGATAATGAAATTGCTCACTATAATCTAAGTTTAGCGTATCATCTTCTGAAACAATATGATCTTGCCCAAACCCATGCACAAAAAGCAACAACTCTTGAACCTTATAACCCTCATCCTTGGGTTGCTTTAGCTATAATTTACTGGCAAAAAGGAGAGACTAAATTAGCAAAAGAAACCTACAATAAAGCCATTTCTTTAGATAGCCGTTACCGTCAAACTAATTTTTTAAATCATCTCAAAGAAGCAGGATTTAGCCTAGAACAAATTCAGCAAACTCAGAAAATATTAGAAGCCATGTAATGAATTAACTATTAACTATTAACTATCAAATCCCAATCTCTCCCACAATTCTGCCATCATTAATCGCTGTAACCAAGGCTTCCCAGTCTTTTTGATTTTGATCGCCATAAGCTTCCGCAAAATCGGCGATCGCCTCATCCAAAACCGAGGAACTACCACAATATCCGGCAATTTTCGCAATATCTCCTGATCGGGCATGGGCCCGAGCCAATAAAGTCCCACAAGCACGAGCATACATCACAAAAGCTGACCCATTCAACCATTCTAAGGGAATTGAACCCTTCATATTCTTCATCTGACGCACATAAAAAGGAGTCCCGTCAATAGAAGTCCAGCCCAATAATACATCCGTCGCCGCTTGTAATACCCGTTGTCCTAAAACAACCCGTCGCCCTTGGTGGGATGCTGCGGGGGGTAAAGACGGGGTATAGGGAGCAAAACAAGAAGAAACTGCCTCTTTAACCTGTAAAAACAGGGGATCATTGTCATCATTACCCAATAACATCACGATATAGGCTTTTAGTCCCACACTCCCCACTCCGACAATGCGATGAGCGACATCAGCTACCCGATACCTCTGAAACATGAAACGACGCTCAGGAGATAGGGTTTCTGCATAGGATATTAACCCCTGGATCACTTTTTGGGCTGTTTCTTCATCCGTTCTTTTTAGGATAGGTGGATCATTAGAAAAACGCCAATTTCCTCCAACGGTACGATGGGCTAATTTATTTAGTAAGTTAACATTGGTACTAGATTGGGCTTTTTTAACCGCTTTTTCTAAGACTTTTCTAGTCTTTCTATCGGGTTTAAACACCGGAGTCGTTTGCCCAGGATAATGATGCAAATACCACACTTCTAACACCCGTAAACTTTGCAACCGGACCGCATTGGCACGATAACCAGCAACACAGGCCATCACCGCTTTGCGGCGCGTGTTTTGATTGAGTCCCTGTTCTCTCCCTGCCACATTAACACTAGCGGCCAACCGCTTGAGATCCCATTCCCATGCTCCATAAGTCACTTCATCAAAGTCATCCAAATCAAAAACTACCGTGCGTTGTGGGGTTCCATATAGCCCAAAATTATTAAGATGAGCATCCCCATCTACCAAAACTTGAATACCGGAGACTGGGGTATGAGCGAGATCCCAAGCCATGATCGCCGCTGTCCCTCGCATAAAGGTAAAGGGTGATGCCGACATCCGACCCATGCGAATTGGGATTAAATGGTCTTGACGACCCTCATTCGTCGCCAAAATGAGATCTATGGGGTCAGGACGGTTTAAGGCAGGTTGCCAGTGACTATGAGCTTCTCTGGGGGTCTTTAAACGCAGGGATTTACCCCATTCCTGTCGTTGCTGCCAAGGTTCTATTAACAAATGGGGCTCATAAAAGGGGTGATGCTGCCAAGGTTCGAGATCAGTTCGTTCAAAAAAGGGGTGATGGTACTTGTTTCCGGGTTGCGTGCCGTTGGGGGTAGGATGGTTCACAGTTGAGGAGATGCGAGAGAGGGTAAAAGGGCAACCACAGGGGGTTGTTCCTACCTTAAAAAATAACTCAACTTATCGAAAGTTCTTCGCAATAATCAAAAAGTCTTTAGAATGTCACAAATTAAAAATTTGTATTTTGTAGTATAATTGTAGTGTTTGCGTTTCAAATAAAAATCTATGCCTTACGAACCCTTACCCGTTTCTACGTCTAAGCCAGTTTTATCCTGGGCAAATCACGATTTGGCCTCCGCAGAACTCCAGATGGCCAAAAATGTTGCCTCTCTACCTTTTGTTTATAAACACGTTGCTTTAATGCCCGATGTTCACTTAGGAAAAGGTGCCTTAGTTGGGTCAGTTATTGCCACTGAAGATGCAATTATTCCGGCGGCTGTGGGGGTTGATATTGGTTGCTTTACAGGAGATACTTTAATTCCTTTAGTAGATGGAAAATCCTATCCTATTGAACAACTTGCCCGCGAAAAAAAAGCTATCTATATCTATTCTTGTACCAATACAGGGCGCATTGTTGTCAGTGAAGCAATTGCTCGAAGAACTCGTCAGAATGCCCTTTTAATTAAGGTTATTCTTGATAATGGGGAAGAAATTAAATGTACTCCTGACCATCAATTTATGCTCAGAGATGGCACTTATACTGAAGCTTGTAATCTTGAGTCAGGTACTTCATTAATGCCTTTTTATTCTAAAAAAGATCAAGAAAGTAACGATCATTCTGCCTATCATCGTTCCTTAGTAGAGAGAAATAGTCATTGGCAATCTCCAAAATTTGAAGAAGCGAGAAAGCAAGCTTTAGCGGCAAAAGCTAAAACAACGGAAGGGCATAAATATTTTGCTGAAAGAGGGACAAAAAATATCCTTCAATATATGCAAATGCGTCCCGATCATTTTGAGCAATCTGTATCAGGTAATGGACAAAGAGGACGACAATATCTGATCGAATATAACAAAAGTCAAAAAGGAAAACAAAAAAGCCAAGAAATTGCTAATCGCCTATACACTTGCGAAGTCTGTGGAAATGATGTTAAAAGCCCAATAGGGCTTCATAACCATCGAAAATATCAACATGGCTATAACCACAAAGTTGTTGAAGTTATTCCTTTATTATTCACAGAAGATGTTTACTGTTTAAGCGTTCCAGAATACAATAATTTTGCCCTAACAGCAGGGGTTTTTGTTCATAACTGTGGTATGGCAGCAGTTAAAACACCCTTTACTGCTGATCAATTAGACGGAAAACTTAAGCAAATTCGCTCAGAAATTGAAGCAGCAATTCCCGTTGGTTTCAATGAGAATAAAGAAGCTGATAAAGCAGTTACTAATTGGTCAAATTGGCATGATTTTAAAGACTTACATCCAGGGGTACAACGACTGGAAACAAAAGCCCTAAGACAAATGGGATCATTAGGAGGTGGCAATCATTTTATTGAGGTTTGTTTAGATACAGAAGACCAAGTTTGGTTAATGTTACATTCTGGTTCCCGTCATATTGGTAATCAATTGGCCCAATGTCATATTAAAACAGCTAAAGAGTTAGCAAAACTGGTAAATCTTCGTTTACCTGATCCAGATTTAGCTTATTTTGTTGCAGGTACTGATGAATTTGCGGCTTATTGGCGAGACTTACAATGGGCGCAAAATTATGCTCGTTTTAACCGTGATGTAATGATGAATCGTTTTAAAAAGATTATTGAGAAACATTTAGCAGGAGGTAAACAAATAAAACCTTTATTATCAGTTAATTGCCATCATAATTATGCTGAGAAAGAGCTACACTTTGACAAAGAAGTTTATGTAACTCGTAAAGGTGCAGTGAGAGCAAGAGAAGAAGATTATGGGATTATTCCTGGTTCAATGGGAGCAAAATCTTTTATTGTAAAAGGTAAGGGAAACCATGATAGTTATTGTTCTTGTTCCCACGGAGCAGGGCGTTTAATGTCTCGCACTAAAGCGAAAAAAGTCTTTACCCTTGATGATTTAATTGACCAAACTCAAGGGGTAGAATGTCGCAAAGATACAGGGGTATTAGATGAAATTCCTGGGGCATATAAACCGATTGAAGAAGTGATGAATAATCAGTCAGATTTAGTGGAAGTTGTGGCTACTTTGAAACAGGTTTTATGTGTGAAAGGATAATAAGTTAAAGGTGGGCATTGCCCACCCTACAGTTATGCTATTTGAGTTTTACTTTTTTGTTGCAGGAATTTGATGATTGAAGCTTTTTCTAACAAGCCCACTACTTTGCCATTTTCTCGAACTACTGTCAGTTGTTTTAGGGGATCATTTTCCAGGAGTTTTGCCACATCTAATAAGGATTTATTAGACTCAATAGTGATCATATCTTTAACGGGTTGCATGACATCAAAAAGCTTAATTTCTGTCCAGTCAGAGGTAGAAATCTTTTTCAATGAATCAACTTCAATCACACCAGATAAGATTCTTTCTTGACTAACAACGAGAAACTTTCTCCACTGATTTTTACCAATGACATAATCATTGACAAACTCACGAATACTTAAATCACCAGAAACAATCGGACTATCAGGAATAATGGCATCTTCTGCTGTATAACCATTTAAGGTTTCTTGAACTTTGGCAGATTGAGCAGAAACCCCCGCATTTTGTAACAGGAAAAAGCCAATCAATAAAGTCCAGAAGTTACCAACTTGACTGATTCCTAAGATAGATAAACCACCAATAACGACAGCCAACCAACCAAAAACTTGACCGACACGACTGGCAAAAATAATCCCTTTATTGGGGTTGCCTGTAATTTTCCAAACCAGAGATTTAAGAATATTTCCGCCATCTAAAGGTAAACCAGGAATTAAGTTAAATAATCCTAGGAATAAGTTAATAGAAGCTAGTAACTCAAGAATTGCTTCAATCGGGGCAGGAAAGGAAAAAGTGACGACAATAAAAAACAGGATAGCACATAATAATAAGCTAACGGCCGGCCCTGCGATCGCTACCAAAAATGCTTCTAAAGGAGTCTCAGATTCCTTTTCTAAACTGGCTAATCCACCAAATAAAAATAGGGTAATTGATTTGACATCAATACCTTGAGAAAGGGCTACAAAACTATGGCCTAGTTCGTGGGCTAACACAGAAGCAAATAATAATAATGCTGCAATTAAACCCAAAATCCAAGGAACAATTCCATTTAGTTGGGGAAATAATGCCAGTTGTCCCCCATAACTTATGGTGACTAATCCTAATACTAAAAACCAGGATGGATTGACATAAAAAGGAATGCCAAATAAATTACCAACTCTTATATTGTTATTCACTAGAATAACCTCCTATTTTGTCAGGGATCTTAAACTATTCCGCTGTTCATTAATTCCATTGTAACGAAATGTAAAATTGATAACAGCCATAAATTATCGTGAAACCCGTCATTGGAGGTTCGGTTAATGGGAAAACTGATCCATCTTGGTAGGGGTTTAACAGTGTTAAACCCTCATAACAAAAGTCAGATGTTACCGAAATGAGCGATCGCTGAAAAAATTCCAGGTTTTAAAAATACAATAAGTAGTCACTTTTATTTAGGGACTTAGGATGAGTAAATTTTCTTGAAATTTACTCAGATAACACCACAATTTCCCCAATCATTCCCGCTTCTTTATGACCAGGAATTGAACAATGAAGTTCATATTTTCCTGGTTTCATAGGAACTAAATTCCATTGTGCTTCGGCTGCTGGCTTTAATTCTAACTCATGAATTGCTCCTTTTATTTCCACATTTCCCGCTTTAACATTTTGTGTCCAACTTGCATCAGCAAAATCTTTTGACGTAAAATAATGTTTGATTGGACTGGGATTATCTAACAAAATTTTATACTTTTTTCCTGCGGTAAATTCTAAATGATTAGGCACAAAAATTAACTCTCCCCCTGCATTTCCTAAACTTACTTTTACTTCAGTCATATCAGTTGCTGCTAATGTATCAGAAACATTCATGAGACAACACATCAGCAAAATACTAAAGACAAAGCCACAAAATTGTTGAATTTTTTTGAATCTTTTCATGATTTTTAATCTCGTTACACATATTTTTCTAAAATCAGAGCTAACTTTTCCTTAGTTTCAGAAGGAATCTTATCTAAAGGAGTCAGAATGGCATATTTTAAAGCTGAATGAGCCTCGGAAATAGGCAAATTTTCACTTAAGCGTTTGACCGTTTCTAAGATGACCTTTTGAGCATTAATAACATTACGATGTAAATTATCAATAATCATTTCTACCGTAACATGATCATGCTGAGAATGCCAACAATCATAATCCGTAACTAACGCTAAGGTTGCATAAGCAATTTCTGCTTCTCTGGCTAATTTTGCCTCTGGTAAATTGGTCATCCCAATGACAGAAGCACCCCAACTGCGATATAAATTAGACTCAGCAATAGTCGAAAAGGCGGGCCCTTCCATACAAACATAAGTTCCCTCTTTATGTAAAGCAATATCCGGTAAATTTAAACTTTCTACCGCCTCAGCTAAAATGGCACTTAATTGATTACAAACCGGATGACCAAAACCAATATGAGCAACAATTCCTTCCCCAAAAAAAGTAGAAATGCGGTGACGAGTGCGATCAATAAATTGATCAGGAATTAGTAGATCTAAGGGTTTAACTTCCGCTTTAAGAGAACCCACAGCAGAAGCAGAAATGATGTATTCAACCCCTAACTGTTTCATCCCGTAAATATTAGCCCGATAAGGTAATTCTGAGGGAATTAAATGATGATTACGGCCATGACGGGCCAAAAATGCCACCGGAACCCCGGCTAATTTACCTACAATATAAGCATCAGAAGGCTTGCCAAAGGGAGTATCAAGATGAATTTCTTGGACATCTGTGAGAGCATCCATTTGATATAAACCACTACCGCCAATGATCCCAATTTTTGCCTGAGTCATAATTTACCGAGATTTCCTTGTGTTAGTTACTATTTTGACACTTTTTGTCTAAGGACGTTCCAACGCTTCTGTTAAGGATTTTCCTTTTCTAAATTTTGATAACAAAATAGCAGCTTCTGCCCTAGTAACGGGGCGTTTTGGCCCATAAATTCGGGTACTACCATATACTCGTTCAAAATTTCTGCCCCCTGCGGCATTGCCCAAGTCAAAAGCGATATATTTTAAATACTGTTCACTCATTTGTTCCACATCAGTAAACCCTTTTGTTTTACTGATATATTGGAGCAGTGTATCAGCATCACGACGATCAAACCCTTTAGAATCTAATTGACTTTTGAGGGCAATCATTTGTTCTCTGGTTAATAACTCATTCGGTTTAAAGGTTCTATCGTCAAACCCCACGACAAACCCTGCCTCATAAGCCGACTGAATATAGATAAAATAGGAATTAGAAGGTGCAACATCAGGAAAAGCGGAGGTTGTGCCGCGACTGAGGCGAATGGGCGTTTTATGTAACTGATTATAAGCTTTTACTAGCCAAGCCACAAATTGACCACGGGTAATCGGTTCTAGAGGACGAAATGTATTACTATCAGTTTCAATTACTCCTAATTGGGCCAATTGTTGAATCTCGGTAGACCCTTCAATTTCACCCACATCCGTAAACCCACTAAAAGCTAACCAAAAATTAGCCTCATTAGGTTGGGATAAATGGAGTTTGAATGGAGGAGTTTGAGCAAAAATGCCCCTTGGCAAGTTAGAACTGATCACAATAGCCATTAAGCTTAAATAACAACAAATTTGAGAAATTTTTAAGGGTTTCATTAATCTAAAATTCAACTTGAACATCTATCGTTATAACTATATATAGCACGATGCTTTAAACCGAATAAACTCGTCCTACCTTGTCACCCAAAGGCTCCCATTTAATCAAAATCGGCTCTGGCGTATCATTAATGGTGTTTAGATACTTATGAATACTAAATCTCAACTTAAGAGCGATCATTGTATGATTCCTGTGCTGAAATCCCCGAAAGATTATCAAGTCTTTCGCATTAGTCCCCAGGATACCAATCGTTTAGCCATTGTTTTTGATTCAACCATCGCCGATAATTCCTTAACTGTCTGTGTAGAGATTTTTGATCCAGGAGGAAGAACCCCCACCCATCGTCATCATTTTGCCGTAGAAATGTTTTTTATTCTCAAAGGAGAAGGTTTAGCAGTTTGTGACGGCAAAGATATTCCCCTCCATGCAGGAGATAGTTTATTAGTGCGTCCCACAGGCATTCATGAAATTAGAAATATAGGAGACAGTCGTTTATATGCCCTATGTTTTATGGTACCAAATGAAGATTTTTCCGAATTAATTCGCCGTGGGGCGGCGGAACAATTAGATGCGGAGGATTTAATTGTTTTGCAAGGAATGAACAACTAAAGAGCAACACTATTCCATTTTTAGTTTTTATTTTCCCAATTCTTGCGATCGCCGATAAGCTGCTTTGACTGCTTCGATAACTGCGGAACGAAACCCCTTTTCTTCTAACTTACCAACCCCGGCAATAGTGGTTCCCCCTGGACTGGTAACATTATCTTTAAGTTGGGCCGGATGTAACCCCGTCTCATTAATTAATTTAGCCGTGCCTAACACCGTTTGTAAGGCTAATTTAGCTGCGATCGCTCTCGGTAAACCTGCGGCTACACCTCCATCAGCTAATGCTTCGATCATCAAGGCGACAAAAGCGGGCCCCGATCCTGATAAACCTGTTACTCCATCCATCATAGACTCTGGCACTTCCACCACTTCTCCAACGGCAGTAAAGATAGAAGTAGCTAAACTGAGGTGAGACGGTTCGATGTTTTTACCTGCTGCGATCGCCGTCATGCCGGCCCCCACAGTTGCGGGAGTATTAGGCATCACACGAATCACAGGAAAACCAGGAAAAGCCGATTCTAGACGGGCTAATGTAACCCCTGCTAGAATTGATAGAATTAGGGGAGAATTGGGCTGATTTTCTAATTTTAATGAAGCCGTTACTTTATCCAATATTTGAGGTTTAATGGCTAATAATAAAGCCTCTGAAGCTGTTAAAGTTTCTTGATTATTAGCGGTAACTTGGACAGAATAAGTGTTGCTCAAAAACTCCCGTCGCTGTAGTTTCGGTTCACTCACAAGCACGGTATTAGCAGGATAAATATTAGCGGCCAAAAGGCGGGTGAGAATAGCTTCTGCCATCACTCCGCCTCCAATGATACCTAGTCTATTGACACTCATCCCGTTAAGCTCCTATCGTCGCTGTAACAGGAGATTTACGAGAATTTAACCAATCCATAGACACAAGTTTTCTAACCAGATGAACGTTATTTCTATTTATTGAACAAGACGGTTAACATCTGCTCCCCAGCCAGGACTAGGGGTTGAGGAACGGGAATAAGTAGAAGAAACATCAGGAACATCATGAACAGTACCAGAAAGGGTACTCACCTTGACACAGTTAGGAGTAAAGAGGAAAATGCTTTCTCCGATGCGTTCTTGATGACCATCGATCGCGTAGGTTCCACCCGCGACAAAATCAACGGCCCGTTGCGCTTCATCGGGTTCCATGGCGTTGAGGTTGAGAACTACTGATTTGCGTTCCCGTAGAGTTTCAATGACTTGGGGCATTTCGTCAAAAGAGTGGGGTTCAACCACGACGACTTCTGCAATACTATTGGCGATGCCGTGCATACTAATCACATTATTTTTATTGGTTCCCATGGTTGGTTCTGTGTTTAAATTAGATCCTATTGGTTGACGCCAGGGACGTTTTTCCGCTTCTTCAGCCACTGGCATCGGGGCTTGTCCTTCTGTGTCGGAGTCTAAGTTACCGTAAATTTCCTCATAGCGAGAATCATAGTCAGAATCTTCTTCTGTCTCTAATATGTCTTCGCTACCGACCCAATCTCTCAGCTTTTTCAAAATCATCTTGACAATCTCACTGGTTTGCAAAGCGTTTTCTTTTATTCAAGAAGTTAAAGGCCTTGTGGCTATTTTTAGCTTCTTATTTTAACGGGTTGAAGGGAAAAAATATATCAGAAGATTCGCTGTTTTTTCTTCCCTGGTTTTTTTTGGTACACTCGAACTGTATGACTTTCAGCAGAAAGTTAAAGGGAGTGTATCGGTTTTTGGATAACTTTCTCACCTAGTCGTTAAGGTTTAAGGTTATGTTCCCAAAAAAATTTAGAAATCTATTTTTATTTAATCAGAAATTTGCTGCCAAATTTTCATCATACCATCAGCACTACCTGCCACCAATAATTGACGTTGTTCGTCAAAGGCCAAAGAAAGAATCGCTGTGTGACGGGGTTGATACGGATCACCCATGGTTAAAGCGGCGATCGCCTCTCGACGGGAAGGATGCCAAATTTTTAAATAACCATCAGCCCCACCACTAAACAAAATCTGTTCTTGTTCACTAAATAATAAAGCCTTCACCTGGCCAGTATGAGCATTAAGAACCCTTACGGGTTGTAAAGGACGACCCGCGCCAAAACGGGATGGATCAAGTTGCCAAATTTTAATACTGCCATCGACACAACCAGCAGCTAAGGTTTGGCCGTCCTTACTAATAGCCAAAGATTCTACAGAAGATACATTTCCAGCCAAAAAGCCAATTTGTTCCCCATTCTCTAACTGCCAGAGAGTCACTCGGCCATCCCCTCCCGCACTGACAATTAAGCTTTGGGGAGCATAAACCGCTAAGGCATAAATGGCCCCCAACGGATCATAGGAACTACAGTGCATTTGGCCCCTAGGCAGTTCCCACTGTTTAACGGTTTGGTCATAACTGCCACTGACTAACAACAGAGGTTGAGCAGAAAGAGCGAGAGAATGAACTGACCCCGTATGCTGGGTTAAGGTCGTATCTAAGTCCAGGGTAAAGGCTTCTTGATCAAATAACCACAATTTGATGGTTTGATCAAAGCTTCCTGTAGCAATATGATATCTGTTCCCGTCATCACCGATAAATACTACAGCGAGTAACCCTTGAGAATGGGCTGTGACTTGACTTTTGAGGGTTCCCTCATTTAGATCCCAGATGCGAAGGGTTTGATCCCAGCTACCACTGGCCAACCATTTTCCATCAGAACTCAGGGAGAGGGAGGCCACAGCATCACTATGCTCCGTTAAAGTGTAAAGACAGTGCCACTCAGGAATGATGGGAGCAGGAGAAACTTCACGGGTGGGAGCAACAATGGGTAATTTGGTGGAAGATTGGAGAAAATCCAGACTCGCCGCAGGTTGTGGAGGGGGTTCAGGACTTTCGCCGTCAGTTTCGACAGGCTCAACTACCGTTTCGACAGGCTCAACTACCGAGTCAGTATTCGACTGGGCCAAATCACCGAAGTCGGAACGGTTAGGGGTTGGTTGGGTTTCCTTTGGGGGAATTTCTAATTGAGTGATCAGATCTCGCATTTCCTGAGTCAACCTACCGTAGTATTTTTCCAGTTGTTCTATACGTTCTGGTAGTCCTTGGCTATTGAGATATTGAACCACACCATTAAGGGATTGTTCAATGCTAATTAAATTATCTTTAAGTCTGGCGATCGCTCTACTATCCGTATCTCTAGCGGTGGTTGGTGGAGGGGTGGGGGTTGGTTGGGGAATTGTCGTTATTAATTCTTCAATCTGTTGGAATAGGTGTTGTAGTTGTTTTTTTGTTGAGGCCAGTCCTTTGCGGTTGAGATATTGCGATCGCAGTCGGTTGAGACTGTTCAAAATTAACGCTAAGGTGACAAAGATTAGGGGAAAAAGGAAATTATCAACAGCGATCGCACCAAATAAACTAATCACTGCCGCACCGAGGGCGACAAATTCCGCAATCTCTAACCAGTGAAATTGTTTAGCATTCATAGTCCTAACATAAATCTGGCGATCGAAAAATAAATTAACACACCGATCACATCGACGGCGGTGGTAATAAAGGGGGCTGACATCAGGGCCGGATCGAGGCCCAAAGCCCGAAACAGGAAGGGTAATGCTGAACCGGCCACCGAGGCCAAAATAGCGATCGCCACTAAACTAATGCCTACGGAAATGGAGACTAACCAATTGCCTTGTAAGCCATAGGCCCAAACTGTTGCTAATGACCCTAGAATTAAGCCTAATAAGGCTCCGGCCCCTAATTCTCGTAGGACAACTTGCCCCGGCCCAAGATCTCGCATATCATCCGTATTTAGCCCCCGAATGACGACGGTAGAAGACTGGGCCCCCACATTACCTCCTGTTCCTGTTAGGAGAGGGATAAACGCTGTTAAAATAGCCATTTGCTCTAATAAACCCACTTGAGATTTAATAATAGTTCCCGTAACGGTATTGGTGAGCAGTAAAATTAATAACCAGACAACCCGTTTACGGGCTACGGTAAATAAATCAGTTTGAAAATAGTTATCCCCATCAGACTGTACCCCTCCCAAGGCATAAATATCTTCGGTGGCTTCTTCTTGCAAAATATCAATCACATCATCCACTGTGACTACTCCTACCAGTCGTTGTTCCCGATCAACAACGGGAACCGCTAATAAATCGTAACGTTGAATAATCCTTGCTACTTCTTCTTGATCGTCGTCCGTATTGACATAGACGAGATCGCGGGTCATAATCTCTCCCAAGGTGGTTTCTGGGGACGATAACACCAAATCTTTCAAAGAGACGATGCCACTAAGATGTCGAGAACTATCGGTGACATAGAGATAATAAATGATTTCTGAGGTGGTGGATAAGGTGCGAATTCTTTCTAAGGTTTGGCCCACGGTAAAGGTTTCTTTGAGGGAGATATACTCTGGGGTCATAATACGCCCCGCCGTATCCTCTTCGTAGCCTAATAATAAGGCGGTAGTTTGTCGTTCTTCGGGACTTAGTTGTTCGAGTAAGCGACGCACTACCTTAGCGGGTAATTCATCAAACAGACGGGCCCGATCATCAGGGGACATCTGATCAACGATTTCTCGCACTTCTTGTTGTTTAAAATGTTCAATCAATGCTTGTTGAACCGTAGACTCTAAATATTCATAAACGGCGATCGCTTCTTCTTTGACTAAGAGACGAAAGGCGATGACTTGCATGGACTGGGGTAGTGCTTCGATGGCCTCAGCAATGTCTACGGGTTGCACCGGAACTAAAAGGGCCTTGGCCCCTTCTAGGTTTCCCTGTTCTAATAATAGCTGCAATTGGTCACGCACCAATTGACGTAACTCACTGCGAGAATTTGATTGAATTGCTTTTACCTTCTCATTCAAGTTCTACCTTCCCTCTTTCCGGTCATTTTTATGGTAAACGGAACTTGATATTGATATTAGCAAACCTTACTCCTTTTTTTGAGGACTTTTCTCAGGCGATCGCTATGGAAGGTTACTCCTCATTTCTGAGCTATTTTTTGAGATAATTGAGCAGCATCTGGGTTCGTTAGTCTTTTTGCCTCCAACTTTCGGTAGTGGTAAATATGTAGTGAAAAATAAACTTATCTAATAGTTAATAACTTTATTTTTAAGCTTTTTTATCTTATTTACTTTTTTTGCTATTTAGTTCTATAATTAAATAGACATCTCCATTGTAATCATTATCTCCGTTTGTCTCGACTAACTCCTCTATTATTTTCTCACATCTCATTCCTGATTGCTGTATTAACTAAATGACTGATTTTATTTATACTTATCCCCCATTAATTCCTGGCATTCTTCGGAAACGCTATAAGCGATTTTTAGCAGATATTGAATTAGAATCTGGGGAAATAATTACAGCCCATTGTGCAAATACTGGCCCCATGATCGGGGTTTGCCAATTAGATAGTCCTGTTTATGTTTCTGAGAGTAATAACCCCCAAAGAAAATTAGCTTATACTTGGGAAATGATCGAACTTGATGGAACTTGGATCGGTATTAATACCGCTTTACCAAATCGAGTTATTAAACAAGTTTTAGAACAACAAAAATTACCCCCCTTGGCAGAGAAATATACAAAAGTTCGTTCAGAAGTTCCCTATGGAGTTAATAAAAAAAGCAGAATTGATTTTGTTTTAACTGGTGAATCTGAAGAATTACCCATTTATTTAGAAGTTAAAAATACTACCTTAGCAAAAGACAAAATTGCTTTTTTTCCTGATACAGTTACGACTCGCGGACAGAAACATTTACAAGAATTAATGGACTTATTACCTAATGCTAAACCGATGATGTTATATTTTATTAATCGGGGAGATTGTGACAAGTTTTCCCCTGGAGATGAATGGGATAAAACTTATGGGGAACTATTTAAAGAAGCAGTTAATAAAGGGGTAGAAATATTACCTTGTCGCTTTGAAATATCACCCGAAGGAATTCGTTATTTAGGGTTAGCAGAATTAGTCATTTAGAATTAACCATAGTATATTTAGGGTTCAAGTCTGTTTTTAACTGAGATCTTGCACCATTATCCCAAAGTCCAAAAAACCCGATTTTTAGAGGCAGGAAACCCTATAAATTGGTTGTTGTTTAGGAAAAAATCGGGTTTTTAATATCAGGTGCAAGATCTCAGTTTAATATTAATTCACCCCAATGGATGACCCAGATGAGTGAGGTTTTGTCTGCAAAATCCCCTTAAGTTTAAAGTAGGCGCAGTGTGAATGAGGAGAAAATCACCCTAACCCCATACTTACCCCCCATGAAAGTTATTCCCTCAATATTCATCACCCTCAGCGTTATTCTCATCAGTCCTAACGCTGTTGCTCAAGTTGCTCGTTCGGATGATTTCAACGCTTTAGCTAACACTTCCAGTGGTGATTTAACAGGTATAGAATCCAGAAGTGCTGCTGATTGGCCTTGGGCCGTTGGGGGCGAATATTCTGAACCTCAAGAATCCTTACCCTTAGATTCTACCACCCTCAATTTAGATCTCTATGAGACAAAACTTGAGAATCTTAATAATACTTATGAACCCCTTGACCGTCAATTAGGAGATGTTGAACGCCCTACCAGTCGCTTTCCTTTTGCTCAATTCTGAAATTTTCCTCACAAATACAAAAAACTGTCCTACTATATCAGGGCGGTTTTTTTTGTTAAATAGGATTTCTATTCCCCACCTCACCCCTCTTTATTCCGACTCGCCAAATTAATGCGATCGCTTAACTCCGATAATTGTTGAGAAAGATCCCAATCTTTTTGTTGTAATTGTGATATTTTGTCACAACTATATAACACAGTTGTATGATCTTTTCCACCAAATTCTACCCCAACTCTCGGTAAACTTAAATCCGTATGTTGACGCATCAAATACATTCCAATTTGTCGCGCTAAACTAATCTCTCTCCGACGTGAACTTCCTTTTAAATCTTCCACTGATAAATGAAAGTTTTCTGCAACAATTTTGATGATTATTTCAGGAGATGCAGTAATTTGTTCCATCGGAGGATTTAAAACAGGGGCAATATTTTCCACCGTCATTGATAGTCCAGAAATAGAAATATAGGTCATTGTGCGAATTAATGCCCCTTCTAATTCCCGAATATTTGAAGTATAATTAGTCGCAATATATTCAATAACTGGACGAGGAAGACGAATATTTTCATACTCTGCTTTTTTCTGAAGAATTGCCATCCGAGTTTCCAAGTCTGGTACTTGAATATCCGCAATTAAACCCATAGAAAATCGAGACACTAATCTATCTTGTAAACTGGGAATTCTTTTGGGAGGACGATCAGACGCAATCACAACCTGTTTACCCGCTTCATGTAAAGTATTAAAGGTGTGAAAAAATTCCTCTTGAGTGAATTCTTTCCCTTCAATAAATTGAATATCATCCACTAAAAGAATATCTGCCGTGCGATAATGTTCTCTAAATCCTTCCATATTATCTTGACGAATAGAAGCAATTAAATCATTAGTAAATTGTTCTGTCGAAACATAAAAAACATTAGCATTCGGGTATAATTCAAGACGATAATCTGCAATAGCTTGCATTAAATGAGTTTTCCCTAATCCAACTCCTCCACACAAAAATAAAGGATTAAACTCTCTCCCTGGTGACTCTGCAACCGCTAAAGAAGCTGCATGAGCCATGCGATTTGTTGGGCCAACCACAAACCGAGAAAAAGTATAACGAGGATTTAATTTACTCAATTTAGGAGATTCTGTAGGCATTGTTTGATGGGTTGAATTGAGTAATTGAGATGATTCTTTTTCCCCAACAATTGCCATATTTTGAGTTTGAGAAGTCGTTAATTTAATTTCCACTGGATATCCCATCACCTTCTCGACTTCCTCAGCAATTAATCCTTGATAAGTTTTTTGTAAATGATTAAGAACAAAAGCATTTTCTACCTGAATAATTAAACAATTATCCTGCCAATCTTTTACCGTTGCAGACGCGATCCAAGTTTCAAAAGCAGGAGCAGTTAATCGTAACTTAAGACGATCAATAACTTGATTCCAAATAGATTGAGGAGAAATAGTCATTATCTAGAATGTGTTTTTTGTAGGGGTAATTCATGAATTATTCCTACAGATGGGGTCTATGGGTGATAGGTTAGGCTTAAGGGATAATCGCTCACGAAGCTATATCAGTGTAGCGGGATTTGTCCCAAAATAGGAAAAAAAGTCATAATAAATTAAGTGAGTGTTGAGATTGAAGAAAGTCTATGATTAAACCTTCCTTAGAGATTGCTACATTAGGAAATCCAATTTTACGACAATTGGCCGAACCCGTTACCAATGTCACCGATAAACAGCTACAACAGTTTATTAACGCACTCTTAAGCATGGCAAAAGAAGCGAATGGGGTAGGGATCGCGGCCCCTCAAGTTTCTCATTCCTATCGCCTATTTATCGTCTGTTCCCATCCTAACCCCCGTTATCCTGATGCACCTTTGATGGAACCCATTGTCATGATTAACCCTCGTTTAATCTCCCATTCTGAGGAAATGGTCAAAGGTTGGGAAGGATGTTTGAGTGTTCCAGGAGTCAGGGGTTTAGTTCCTCGTTATCAGGCGATCGCAGTCGAATATTTAGACCAACAGGGCCAGCAACATCATCAAGAATTCACCAATTTTGTCGCCAGAATTTTCCAGCATGAACTCGATCATCTTGATGGTATCCTATTCATTGATCGGGTTGCCAATTCTGAAGATTTAGTAAACATTTGATGACTTATAATCGGATCATTCGTTTTTCTGACACTGATGCCGCAGGGGTAGTTTATTTTGCTTCTCTCTTATCCATTTGTCATGAAGCCTATGAAAACGCCTTAGAAACGGCAGGAATTGACCTTAAAACCTTTTTTCAGAATATAGATGTAGCTGTTCCCATTGTCCATGCTGAGATTGACTTTTATCAACCCTTATTTTGTGGCGATCGCTTACAAATTTCCCTGATTCCAACCCAATTAAATGATACAGAATTTGAGATCGCCTATGAAATCTTAAACCCCTCAAAATCCGATCTCTGTGTGGCCAAAGCAAAGACAAAGCACGTCTCGATCAACCCCCTCATCCGCAAACGCACCCCTCTAACATCTTCCCTAATTCAGTGGTTGCAAACAACAGAATAGAGCTTTTTTAGAAAAACTTTCGGATCTTAGTTGCAAGAATAGTCCTAGTTAGCATTATAAATAGAAACGAATAGACTTATCTCACCAGGAGTAACGAGCTTGAAAAAAGTAGAGGCGATTATCCGACCCTTTAAATTAGACGAAGTTAAAATCGCTTTAGTCAATGCGGGAATTGTCGGGATGACGGTTTCTGAAGTGCGAGGGTTTGGACGACAAAAAGGACAAACGGAACGTTATCGGGGTTCAGAATACACAGTTGAGTTTCTGCAAAAGCTGAAAGTCGAAATTGTGGTCCAAGATAATCAAGTGGAGATGGTGATCGAAAAACTGATTACTGCTGCGCGTACAGGGGAAATTGGAGACGGGAAAATCTTTGTCTCTCCCGTTGACCGAATTATCCGTATTCGTACCGGAGAAAACGATCTCGAAGCGATTTAACAGTTTTTGGGGACAAAGGATTTCCTAAGTCCCCATTCCCGTCAATTATGGTTAATTATCTCTAATGTCGGGGTGAAGACCCCCGTTACACGGATGTTAGCGGTGGGATGAAACCCCGACCAACAAACAAAAGGAGAGTGCATCCGTCGCTACATTGCCTTAGCAATTAGCGGTGGGAGTGTCAATCTTTTAATGCTGGTTCGATGGGTTCTAAGGGCCGGGTTTCTACAGCAGTTTCGAGGAAAGTGTGATAAAACCATCCGCCTAAAACAGCACCGATAATAGGAGCTAACCAAAATAACCACAATTGGGCGATAATTTCCCCATTGCCACAAAATAACGCAACCCCTGTACTTCTGGCCGGGTTGACTGAGGTATTAGTTACAGGAATACTAATTAAGTGAATTAGGGTTAAACCTAAGCCAATAGCAGCAGGGCCAAAACCACCAGAAGCAAGGCGATCAGTTGCTCCCATAATAATTACCAAAAACATAAAAGTCATGATAATTTCGGTAATGAGAGCAGCTAATAAACTGTAACCCCCTGGCGAATGGGTACCATAACCATTGGTGGCTAAAGGATTTGAACCACTTAAGTCTAACGCACCATTACCACTGGCAATCAGCAAAAGTACGCCCCCGGCGAGAATTGCCCCTAGGACTTGTGCCACAATATAGGGGAGCAAATCGGAGCCATTAAAGCGTTTTCCGGCCAATAACCCAAAGGAAACCGCAGGGTTAAAATGACCCCCAGAAATATGCCCAACCGCATAGGCCATGGTTAATACGGTTAATCCAAAGGCAAGGGCAACCCCTAAAAATCCTAATCCGAGGGGGTTCGTTTCTCCTCCAAAGTTAGCCGCTAGGACAGCACTACCGCAACCCCCTAGCACTAACCAGAAAGTCCCGAAAAATTCAGCGATGTATTTTTTCATTTTTAGTTTGTTTTAACGCAATTTTTAGTCACAGAGACTGTATGTCCACAAAATAAAGTTTAAACGATCAATTTGTCAAGAACACTTTAGTTTGGGATTAGAATAATTGGTGCAACTGTGGTAACAAAGTCTCAAATGCTTGACCCCGATGACTAACTTTTTGTTTCATTTCGGGGGTCATTTGGGCGAAAGTTTGTTGATATTGGGGAACATAAAAAATTGGATCATAACCAAAACCTCCTATTCCTTGGGGGGTTTTGAGAATTTCTCCGGCACAAATTCCTTCGGTTTGTAGAGCTATTATGCCATCAGGACTGGCGATCGCAATGGCACAAACAAACCTGGCCTGTCGATTTTTATTATTACCTAATTCCTTTAATAACCGTTCAATTCTCTCTTGATCGCTGTTAGCATAACGGGCAGAATAAAGTCCTGGTGCGCCATTCAGCGCATCGACTGCTAATCCTGAATCATCGGCGATCGCCCATTCTCCCAATGCTGTGGCCACTTGAGACGCTTTTAAGGCAGCATTTTCGAGAAAGGTTGTCCCGGTTTCTTCAATTTCGAGTTCTTTGGGTTTAAGATGTAATTCCCAAGGTAAGTCCGTTAAATAATCTTGTATTTCCTGCAATTTTCCAGGGTTACTGGTGGCTACAATTAATTTTTTCATAGTTTTGTTTTCCTTAATAAAATTTACCCTAGAAGAAACCAAAAAAGTCGCTTTATGTTTGTGTAAACATAGTCAAAATTACCCTTTCTGTGATGGCTCTCATAGTAAATTATCCCATGAGTGAGGGAACTTTTAACCACTATTTTACTTCTCTTTTTCAGGAGGTTTCCTGCTCATCGTAGGGACACTCTTGTCACTAAAAATCCCGAAACACCTCTGATGATTAATTTCAAAAGTCGTTTTAATGACAATTTTGTTGACAGCATCAGAGGTTTTTTATGACTTATTATCATATTGTTTCTAGGGGTAATTCATGAATTATACTAAATCCGGTTATTATAGTTTCTCCCTAGAAAAAGACAGACTGAAGTCTGATACTATACAAACAAAGCCTCCCTTCGGAGACTAAATTTAACCCGCGTAGGCGGGTTTTGTTTATATAGCTAAACCCTTAAGGGTTTGAGTTTATATTAAGCAGCTTTAGGCTTAAAAAATGTCACCTTACCACTATAAGCTTGAGTTAAATAGTTTTCTTTTAACACAAATTGCCGTTTTCCTGCTGCAATTATTTCCTTATTCAATAAAATTAAATCATCAAAATGAGTAATAGACTCTCCTAAATCATGATTAACGACTAAGACAATTTTTCCCTTAGCAACTAACTCCCGAAAAATACTAAATAAAATGCTTTCCGTCTTTTGATCTACCCCAACAAACGGTTCATCAAATAAGAAAATTTCTGCATCTTGGGCCAAAGATCTCGCTAAAAATACCCGTTGTTGTTGTCCCCCCGAAAGTTCCCCAATGGGACGTTTAATAAAAGCGTCCATATCCACCCGTTGCAACGCTTCTAACCCCATACGACGACTATAAACAGAAAACCGTCGAAACCAACCCGTTTGACGCACCCTTCCCATCATTACTACATCCCAAACCGTCGCAGGATAGGTCCAGTCAATTTGCGATCGCTGGGGAACATAGGCCACCTTCTCTAATTGTGACGCAAAGGGCTGCTCCTGATAAGTCACCCTTCCCTGAGTCACCGGAATTAACCCTAACATCCCTTTCATTAAGGTACTTTTCCCCGCACCATTGGGGCCAATAATACCCGTTAACCGTCCTGGTTGTACAGTGACATTAATATCCCGTAACGCTTCTAAATTACGGTAATAAACCCCTAAATTACTGATGGTAATTCCCCGATTTTGCATCTGTGTGACCCCAGATAATTAAATCTTGCTATCCCTAGCATACCCCAAAAATGAGATAATTATGAAAACAATTATGAGATGATTATGAATTTTCCTCAGATCGCGGTGAAACTATTACAGCAGAAGACGTTTAACCTTTCTACCATTATCTTGCTTGGTAGTATTTTTGTATTTATAGGGATAACAGGATGTGAGGTAAAAAAATCCCAAGAAACAGGAGAAACCGCCAAACCAAAAGTTGTTTCTACCAGTACCATTATTGCTGATTTAGTGGAACAAATTGCCAAAAAAGAGGTTGATCATCAAGGAATTTTGAAACCAGGGGCCGATCCTCATGTTTATGAACCTGTTCCTAGTGATAGTGTAGCATTTGAAGAAGCTGATGTAATTTTTTATAACGGTTACAATTTAGAACCAGGGTTAATTAAACTGATGAATGCTGCGGGAATTAAGGCGAAAAAAATCGCTGTAGGGGAAGCAGTTAAGCCATTAGATTTTAATTATAAAGGACAAAAAGCCCCCGATCCTCATGTTTGGGGAGATGCCAAAAATGGAATTATAATGGTTAATCAAATTCGAGATGAACTAATTAAAATTTCTCCTGAAGATGAATCTACTTTTAAACAAAATGCTGCTATATTAAATGCCAATTTACAACGCTTAGACAGTTGGATCAAACAAGAAATTACGACAATTCCTGACAATAAAAGAAACTTAGTAACTACCCATGATGCCTTTCAATATTACACAAAAGCCTATGGTTTAACCATGACAGGTACATTAATTGGCATTAGTACGGAAGAACAACCAAGCGCACAAACCGTTAAAAATTTAGCCGAAGTTATCAAAAAAACTAAAGTTCCTGCTATTTTTGCAGAGACGACAATTAATCCTACCTTAATTAAAACCGTTGCTGAAGAAGCAGGGGTAAAATTAGCCCCTAAACCCTTATATTCTGACTCCATTGGTGCGCCAGGAACTGAGGGTGATAGTTACATTAAAATGTTAGTGGCTAATACTAATAGTATTGTAGAAGCATTAGGAGGAAAAGCTGGAGAGTTTAAAACCAATTAAGTATTTAAAATAGCATAACTTTAAATACTTTAATTAAAGATAAATGAAAAAATAAATAAATAATTCTCAGGTAATTCTCAGGGAATTCTCATATTAAAAGTCAGAAAAATTCTTTGATTTTTTCGATCATTTTTTCCGTAACTCATGAGGAAGACGCTGAAGGGAATAATAGCAAGCAAACATAAAATAACAACTTGCTAAATACAATACTTTAGGAGAAAATCATGCTAGTTACCAACAATAATTTACTCTCTAACCTCAATGTTAACGATATGATTGATCGAACCAAAACAGTCGGGGGAAATGGTGGGAGTGCTTTCGTTACTCAAGCAAATGAAACACAACAACATAGTATTCAATGGATCTCTGTTTATGCTGAGAAAAAAATTATCCGTGGTCTGAAAATTTGGTATGACGGCGGCGATCATAGTCGGGTTGATGATCCCCTAACTTTGGGAACCCCTGCGGGTAAAGAAACACGCTTCCGTCTTGGCGGTAAACCGATTGATTTTTGTACCCTTTATTATAGTGATTTCCGAGGAGGAAGACTAGGGGGAATTATATTACGCTTAAATGACGGTTCCACCTTACAAGCAGGAGATCTTAATGGTCGTGCAACGACTTTATCCTTGGGAGAATATGGAATCAGAAACACTGTTTTAGTGGGTTTATTTGGTCGTAAAGGGAAGGATATTGATCAACTAGGGTTGATTGTAAAAAATGATATAACTCAATTAAATATTGAGCATATTGACTATAATTTAGTCCCCACCAGTGAAACCAATTTAAAGGTAGAAGCCTTAGATTTTATTCGGATTGATAATCAATCTGATATCTCACAAACTAGCTCAATTACTCATACTCGTTCAGTGAATGCTAGTAATAATTGGTCTCATAATGTTGGGGCAAAAGTTGGGGTATCAACTAGCATTAAAACAGGGATTCCCTTTATTGCGGAAGGAAAGGTTGATGTATCTCTTGAAGCTTCCTATAATTACACTTGGGGGGGAACCTTAGAAACATCAGATTCTTTTGAATATACAGCAACGGCGACTGTACCACCTCATAGTGAAATTGAGGCTCAAGTATTAGTTACACAAACTAAGTTTGATTTAACCTACACAGCACAAGCTTCAGCAACCTGGGCCAATGGAATGACCATGAGTGGTGTGATTCACGGAACCTATGAAGGTATTCATTCCCATGACGTTCAAATCGATTATTCCATCCCCAAAACACACTCATCTCAAAAGCGAGTTGCTCCTCTTGATGCTTCCTTAGAGTTTAGTCAGATCGCCGCTTAAGCATCTTCTTAAAAAATCCCCCATCTTGAGGCTCAAGGTGGGGGATCATTAACATTATCCATCCACTGCATACAAATCTCTTTCTTTTCCCAAGGCAAAACTCAAAGAAGTTTTCCAACTTTTATTAGATTGACTCATAAATAAAATAATAGCAATCACGGCTAAACTACTACTTAAAGTAAAGATAGTAGGATAACTGAGAAAACTACCTAAAGACCCAATTACAGGGCCAGCGATCGCAATTCCCACATCAAAACCGCTCAGACAAACCGAGTAAACCCGACCCCTTTCTTGAGAGAAAGATCGATCTGAGATTAAAGCAATAATCATCGGAATTAAAATTCCCCCTCCTATTCCTTCAAAAATGGCCGCTAAGAGTAAACCTTCTGGCCCCTTCGCTTGAGTTAAGAAGATCATGGACAAAAAATAACAAAATAAACTACCTGTAATGAATAAACCCCTACCATAGCGATCAGAGGCTTGTCCAGATAAAATACGAGCCGAAAAACTAGCGATCGCTGCCACAGTGTAAAATAAACCAGCACTTAACCCTAAATTTGTCTCTCGTAGGAACAGAGGTAAAAAAGTCACCAAAATACCAAATAAGAGGCCAATAAGTAATAAAATCAACGCAGGAATCATCAACGAACGAGTAGATAAAAGTTCCCTGAAACTGCGCTGCGATCGCACTGATAGAGATGCCTCTTGATGAGCTTTGTGATAACGAGGGGTTTCTGGAATCCAACCCACTAATAATAAGCCTAAAAAGCCAAAACTTGCGGAAGTAAGGAATAAGGGGCCATAGCCGTAAGATTCCTGTAAAAAGCCTCCTAAAGCAGGGCCAATACCCATCCCAATTGGTGCAACTAAACTCATATAACCAATGAGTTCCCCCCGATATTTGGCGGGAGATAAATCTACCACAAATGCACTATAACCCGTCGTAAAAGCAGCAATGCTAATCCCATGAACAGCACGAACCGCAATTAAGGGAAAAATAGACGGAATCAGCAAATAACCCAAGGGAGCAATACCAGCAACCAAGATCCCAATGTAGAGGACAATTTTACGACTGTGGGTGTCTGCTAAGTGTCCTAACCAAGTCCGGGAGCATAATAACCCAATGGCAAAACTTCCCATGACTAAGCCTATCTGCGCCTTTGTGCCACCGAGATCAGCGAGATAGGTAGGTAAAGTCGGTAACAGAGTCGTGAGGCTGATCCAAAAAAAACAACCTGTCCCTAGTAACAACAATAGACTACGCTGTTGTTCAGGATTGAGACGTTGAAACGTTGTCAAAATGCTCACAGGCAATATTTCGCTCTTTACTATTCTTAATATAGAAAATTGTGAGCAGAATTGCTTTTACTCAGATCTTGCACCTGATATTGAAAACCCCGATTTTTTAGCAAATAGTAACGAAGTCATGCTTGGTTTGCTGTCTTGAAAAATCGGGGTTTTGTGATTTTTCAATCATGGTGCAAGCTCCCAGTTTAAGTTGCTGTGCGGAGACGATAAGCGATCGCTAATAATTGGCCGAAATAAGCCAGACAGTCCATTTCCCAAGATTCCCAGAGATAAGAAGATTGACAATGATGTATCCAGAGCAGGCCCCAAAGGTTTTCTTTCACCAAAATAGGCATCATAGTCACGGTTTTAATCATTAATTGCTTCAAAGGGGCGATCGCTTCAGGAGATAATTCATTATCTTCAGACAAATTAAAGCTGACAATTTTTCCCTGTTGATAGGTATTCTGATGAGTTTCCCACAGAGTCATTTTTTCCCATGATAAAGTTTTAACAGAAGGATAACCAGGACGTATGGCCTCTGCTAAGAGTAGGCCATCATTCTGATAAATTCCCACCCGTTCCGCATTAACCAAGGTTTGAAGTTGACTGATGACATCTTTCAATAAGGGTTTCATCGAAAAAGTTTGTTCCCATTGAGAAACCAGGTAATTCCCAAGAGCTTGCCATTTTTCTTGTCTTTCTAAGCGAGATTTGAGACAATTTAACTGCTTAAGAGTTTGACTGGTTTGTAAGAGACGAGATACCCGTTGAGATAAGACTGACCAGTAAATCGGTTTTGTCACATAATCCGTTGCTCCCACCGCAAAAGCTTGATCAATAGACTCTTGATCATCAAGGGCCGTAATCATCAGGATAGGTAAGTAATTATTGTTATCAAGGGAACGAAGACGCTGACAACAAGTAAATCCGTCCATTTCTGGCATAATGGCATCTAATAACACCATATCCGCTTGCCAACGGTCATATTCATCTAAACATTGCTGACCATTTTTGGCCTCAATTACCCGATAGCCCTCTTCTTCCATGGCTACCCTTAATAAACTCCGCATGGCGCGATCATCATCAACAACGAGAATTAAGGGGGCTTCTGGAGCAAGAAAGAGACTATTCACAACTGATGATGGGTGATAACTGATAATTGAGTATGGTTGCTTAGTTCTTTTTGTAGAGCATGGCACACTCGATCATACTCTATTTTGAGCATCGGTATTTTTTCCTTCACACCTAAGAGGGTTCCCTGACGTGCGATTGTTTCTATTTCTTGACACATACATGATAGGCAAATCGCTCCTACATTGGCACTGGCCGAGCGAAACCCATGGGCCGCCTGACGGAGTGCTTGCACATCTTCTTGAGCGATCGCGGTTGTCATGGCTGAGAGGCGTAGAGGGCCATCCTCAAGATAGCTCATGATCACATCATTAATTACATCTTTAGCCCGTTTTCCTGCCATTTTCCTTAATCCATCGAGAACTTGAAGTTCAAGGGCGGGTTTTTCTAAGACGGGTTGACATTGACATAAAGCTCGTTGCAATTCTTCGATACGGATAGGTTTGGCAATATAATCATCCATCCCCGCGGCTAAACATTTTTCCCGATCGCCGCGCATCGATTCAGCCGTCATGGCGATAATACGGGGTTGTTTTTCCGGGGCTATAATTTCCCGAATCTTCTGTGTGGCCGTCAATCCATCCATTTCTGGCATTCGGACATCCATTAAAATAACATCATAAGAGCGACGAGCTAAGGCTTCTAAAACTTCTACCCCATTACTGACCATATCTGCCCAATAACCGAGTTTTTCTAACAATAAGTGGATGACTTGTTGATTAACTACCACATCTTCAGCGACCAAAATTCGTAAGGGTAAGCTTTCTGCTAGTAATTTTTCTTTTGACTCTTTTTTGCAAGATGGAGTCACTTTAATGGGTTTTCCGGCAAAAATCTGCATCAAACTATAATACAGTTGAGATTGTTTGATCGGTTTAATCAGAACAGCCGCAAATTCTTCACTATCGCTCTGGGAAGACATTTCCTGGCGAGTAATTGAACTAAGCATGACGAGGGGTAATGCTCGGCAGTGGGGTTGTTGGCGAATTTCACGGGCTAATTCTAGTCCATCCATCTGAGGCATATTCATATCCAAAATTGCCACATCAAAGGTAATGCCCTTTTTTAACCATTCCAGAGCTTTTTCCCCAGAATCAACCGCACAGGTAAACATTCCCCAAGACTGTGCTTGTAGGGTCAAAATTTTCTGATTGGTAAGATTATCATCAATAATGAGCATTCGTTTGCCCATTAATTCCCGTTCCCCCTCGTGGGAAGTCACAGGAGAGGAACTGGTGGCCGCTTGAGCTTTTAGCGTAAAGTAAAAGGTCGAACCTTTGCCTTCCGTGCTGTGAACCCACATTTTACCTCCCATCAGTTCACCTAAGCGTTTACTGATCACTAACCCTAAACCTGTACCCCCATATTTACGAGTCGTGGAGGCATCCACTTGACTAAAGGGTTGAAAAAGACGATGACAACGTTCAGCGGGAATACCAATTCCCGTATCTTTGACAGCAAATCTTAGTTCGTAGGCAGTTGGAGACTCACTATCTTCTTGGAGCAATGGTGTTGCATTAATATAAATCACCACTTCCCCTGTTTCGGTAAATTTGATGGCATTACCAACAAGATTAGCCAAAATTTGTCGCAATCTTGTGCTATCCCCCATAATCGCACTAGGGGTATTAGGTTCGATCAGATAGGCTAATTCTAAGTTTTTTTCTGAGGCCTGAGAAATAAATAATCGTAAAACTTCTTCAATACAAGGCCCTAGTTCAAAGGGCTGTTTTTCTAATTCCAGTTTTTGGGCTTCGATTTTGGAAAAATCTAAAATATTATTAATCATGGTCAGTAAGTTTTCTCCACTATTGCGGATAATACTGACAAATTCTTTTTGTTGATCATTTAACGGAGTATCTAACAATAATCCTGTCATCCCTGTGACAGCATTTAAGGGGGTACGAATTTCATGACCAATCATGGCTAGAAACTCATTTTTTGCTTGATTAACATCTTCAATTGCTTGTTCTGTGGCTTTTTGTTCCGCAATTTTGGTTTGTAAAGTTTGAAGGGTTTGGAGATTTGATCCTAAACGAGTAATTAAGACTTCTAATTGATGTAATTCATCCCCTTGATTTAAGGAAGCGCGTTCATCTTCTGAAAGTAATAATTGGTTTTTTTTCACCAACTTTCCTAGAGGAAGTTGGACTTCCCGTCTAAACATAGCGATCATAATCAAGATTAACATCCCACTAACAATCAAAGAAGCAATTAAAATTTTACTAGCTGATTTGAGATTATCTTGTTGAATGTTTTGTAAGGTATAAGCAATCCTAATTTCTCCCAAGGCAGTTCCCCCAACAATAATCGGTTGGCGAATTTCTTGAATCTGAGAATTTTGTTCAATCTTTTCAATAAGTTTCTCTAATTTAATGCTTGTTTCGGGCTGATTTTTAAAATTGGTTTGATTAGCTAAAGTTTGAGCAATGGTGGGATTTTCTTGATTAAAAAAGCTGGTTATAATTTGGCCTTGAGCATTTAAAATTTTGCTATACACTAAATCAGATCCCATACTTGATTGTCTCATTAGTCGCTCAAGGGTTGAATCATTTAATTTAAGGTCTGATTCTTGAGAAATAACGCGTAATTCTTTGCCCAAGTCTTCCACTCTTTCTCTCATACTTTCTACTCTCTGATAATATCGCCAACGCACTTGGATCACACCAAAGAGCAACTGAGCTAACAGTAAACCTATACTGGTCAGTCCTAAATATCTAAGGGTAATTTTATTGCGTTTGAGATTACTCAGTTTCATAGACTTGATTAATAAAGATTAGGGATTCTTGGGAGATAGCAATGGGTTAGTTAAGGGGATAAAAATGGTAGTTTCAGGAAAGTTGTTGATAATTATCTGTAAAAATTCATATTACTTCTATTTTATCAAGTTTTTTACCATTTAGAGTTACGGTTGTTCAATTTTTGACAGGAATATTTTCCGAAGATATCGAAAGTAATAGCTTTTACCCTAGCATCTGTGATCACGATGCAAACCGCTATAATTCTAATCACCTGTTATGGATGGGGAGATCACAGGTTAGATGTGACACGGATCACTTAATCCGTGCTTTTAATTAGGTAAAATGCAGGATATCTGTTATTTTCCCTATCTTTAAAATGACAAGGCGATCTCTACAATCTTCCGCAGAAGGCATTATGGAAGCGAAGCAGGCCTTAGCCAATAAAGGCTGGACTCAGGAATACCTCGCAGGAGAAGTAGGTTTATCCAGTCGCCAATCCATTTGGAAATTTTTAACAGGTCGTCCCGTTGAGCGTCAAGTCTTTAAAGAACTCTGTTTTAAACTCGATCTCAACTGGGAAGAAATTGCTAATCTTTCTGATGAGTTACCTATTTCTCCTCCGTTGAGAGTAGTTGAAGGAAATTTAGCGATCGAAGAATTAGTGGAGGTAATGCGCTCTCAAATACGAGAGTCCGTTGAGATTCAATGTAATGCGCTGCAATCATCTTTTGAGCTAACCCAACCCCCACTGAAAAAGGTCTATACGACGACGAATTTTTTGCTTGAGCCGAGTTATCAACGTTGGTTAGAAGTTTCTGATTTACACAAATCTTTGGTTCCTAGTGAGGGATTTCGCTTATCTGCCATTCAGTCTGATACAGTAGGAGGACTGGAGTTGGTCGCTAAACGGGATAAGTTGGTCATTTTGGGTAAACCAGGGGCAGGGAAAACCACGTTTTTACAATATCTGGCACTGCAATGTAATCAGGGTAGGTATCGACAGGATTTAATTCCCTGTTTTATTCAACTCAGAAGTGTCTGGGATCAAGGAAATGAGGAACCTATTAATTTTCTCAATTATTTTGTTGCTCAGGGAAAAAGTTATGGACTCTCTAACCAACAAACTTTAAACTTATTGCAGGAAGGGAAATTTCTCTGTCTATTTGATGGTTTAGATGAAGTTCCGCAACCAATGAGAGAATCTCTCTGCAAAAATATTGAATCCTTTACTAAAGAGTTTTATAAAAATCCGGTAATTATTACCTCTAGAAGTTCGGCGCAACAATTCCATTTTCGCGGATTTACTTATGTGGAAATGGCTGATTTTAACCATCAACAGCTTAAATTATTTGTCAACAAATGGTTTGGGGCAGTTATTGATAATAAAATTGAAGGGAAAAATAAAGCCCAACAATTTTTAGATCAGTTAGAAAAACCAGAAAATCAGCCGATTCGAGAGTTGGCTATTACGCCCATTCTCCTGAATTTATTATGTTCTGTTTTTAAGGAGAGTGGGAGTTTTCCTCGTCAAAGGACTAAACTTTATCAAGCAGGGTTAGATATTCTTTTACAGCGTTGGGATCAAGCAAGAGGTATTGAGCGAGATAGCTTTTATCAAGCTCTTTCTGTACGGCATAAAATGACATTATTGTCTCAAATTGCAGCGACAACTTTTGCGGCAAATCGTTATTTTTTTGAGAGTCGTGACATCCTGGGAATTATTGAAAATTATTTAACGGAAAATTTTGGCTTTAAGGAAGATTTAGAAACCCTTTGGTTAACGAGTGAAGCTGTTTTAAAATCCATTGAATTACAGCATGGAATTTTAGTAGAAAGAGCTAAAGATGTCTATTCTTTTTCTCATCTTACTTTTCACGAATATTTTACAGCAAGGAAAATTCTTGCTAATGATCGTCAAAATTTAGAAATTGAATTAACTCAGTTAGCAGATAAAATCTTAGATTATCGTTGGCAAGAAGTAATTTTACTCACGATAAGTATGTTACCGAAAGCTGATGTAATGATCAAAAAAATGAAAGATTTTATTGATAATTTAGCTAAAAAAGATTTAGATTTACAAGAGTTTCTAGAAAATCTGGATCGCAAAGTTAAATCAATGAAATTACCTTATAATGAAGAAGCGGTGCGGGCTTTTTACTTTACCCTATTTCGTCATCGGGATTTAAACTTAGCGTTGTCTTTAGATACTCGGTTTGGTAAAAAAGAGCAATTGAGTCAAGAAATTAAGCTAGATTCAACTTTAACACGGGCATTTATGGATAGTTTAAATTTATTAGATAATCCCACCGCTAAAAACTTTTTAAATTTATGTTTTACCTTAGAATTAGAGCAAAAGTTTTCACTTGAATCTAAATTTTTGGCTGAATTTAAACAGCTAAAATTAAAGCTTCCTAACCCAGATCAAGGAAAAGAAGCCATAGTTAATTGGGTGAAAAATCAAGGTAAACAATGGGTTGAAATGTTTCGAGATATCCTAATTCAATATCGTCAAATTGGTTATGATTGGCAACTTAATCAACAACAAAAAGAATTATGGAATAGCTATTATGATGCTAATCTTTTCTTAGTTGAATGTCTTCAAGGAGATTGTCATATCAGCGTCAAGGTTAAGAAACATATTGAATCTACCCTTTTATTACCTGCATAATCAGAAAAATTTTATCGTAAGGGCGGGCTTTTAACTAAAATTAATTGTTATCAACCCGCCCCTAAATTCTCACTCCCGCATATCCCTTTAACTCACTGCAGCAGGTTGGGGAGTTTTAAAGAAAAGTTGTCGAATTTGTTCGGCAATTTGAGGACTGGTTAAACTTAAATCAGCCTTAGATTCATCGGGTTTGGCGTGATCCACTAACTTATCGGGAATACCAAATCGCTTGATGGGAACAGTGACATTATGATCTAACAAAGCTTCCGCTACGGCAGAGCCAAAGCCACCCATTAAACAGCCTTCCTCTAGGGTAACAACTTTGCCAATGCGTTGAGCAAGAGGCACAATTAAGTCAGTATCCAAGGGTTTGACAAAGCGGGCGTTAATCACTGTCGCTTCAATGCCATGTTCCCGGAGAATTTCTGCCACTTGTAATGACTGATATACCATAGTGCCGTAACCAAGGAGTAAGACATCATCCCCGTTACGCAGAATTTCTCCTTTGCCAATGGGTAAAGCCTCCCACCCTTCTTCCATCAAGGGAACCCCAACACCGTTACCGCGAGGATAACGCATGGCAATGGGGCCATCTGTATAATTGATCCCTGTGACGATCATCCGCTGTAATTCCGCTTCATCTTTCGGGGCCATAATGGTTAGATTGGGAATACACCGCAGATAGGCAATGTCATATAATCCTTGATGAGTTGGCCCGTCAGCACCCACAATGCCCGCCCGATCTAAACAGAAGAACACGGGTAAGTTTTGGATACAAACATCGTGCAACACTTGATCATAAGCCCGTTGCAGGAAGGTAGAATAAATGGCTACCACTGGCCGCATTCCTTCACAGGCTAACCCTGCGGATAAGGTGACGGCGTGTTGTTCCGCAATACCCACATCAATATACTGTTTGGGCAATTTGGCCTGTAGTTTATCTAACCCTGTCCCTGTGGCCATGGCTGCGGTGATCCCAATAATTTTCGGGTTATTTTCCGCCAAGGTGGTGAGGGTATGGGCAAAGACTTTGGAATAACTAGGAGGTTTGGGGGTGTTGGAGGGAATGGCTTTCCCTGTAGCTAAATTGAAAGGACTTTGAGCATGGTAGCCGACTTGATCTTTTTCGGCGAGTTCGTATCCTTTCCCTTTAACGGTGGCCACATGAACAAAAACAGGGCCGGGGGTTTTATGGGCCTGTTTGAAAGTGGCGATTAGTTCTTGTAAATTATGACCATCAATGGGGCCAAAATATTTAAAGCCTAATTCTTCGATGACTGCCCCCACTTTAGGGACGGCTAACCGTTTCATTCCTTCTTTAACCCGTTCCATTTCCGGGGTAAAAGAGTCCCCAAAGAAAGGTAAGTGTTTAAATTGTTCTTCCAGGTTATCAGAGAGAAACTGAACAGGATCACTAAGACGAACTTTGTTGAGATAGCGAGAAATGGCCCCAACGTTGGGAGAAATGGACATTTCGTTATCGTTGAGAACCACCATTAAATTAGTGTGGGGGAGATGGCCCGCATGGTTAATAGCTTCTAAGGCCATGCCTCCGGTTAAGGCCCCATCTCCAATGATGGATACAACTTTGAAATCTTCCCCTTTAGCATCTCTGGCCAAAGCCATTCCTAACCCCGCAGAAATACTAGTAGAAGCGTGTCCGGCCCCAAAGTGGTCAAATTTACTTTCACAGCGTTTGAGATAGCCAGCAATGCCGTTTTTTTGCCGTAGGGTATGAAAACGGTGGTAGCGTCCGGTTAATATTTTGTGGGGATAGGCTTGATGACCCACATCCCAGATCACTTTATCACGATCTAGGTCTAGGGTTTGATAGAGGGCGATGGTTAATTCTACAACCCCTAACCCTGGGCCGAGATGGCCTCCACTGGCTGCAATGGTTTGTAAATGCTTTTCTCGAATTTGACGGGCAACATCTTCCAGTTGTCTGAGGGATAAACCATGTAACTGGTTAGGATGAGTAATTTCACTTATTTGCATAATGGTTTGTTTTCCACCATCTTGATTCAATTGTTATATCACAATAGAGGGTTCTATTGTGCATTTAAACTGCTCAGGGCTTACCCACAGATCCTATCTGTAGAGGTAATTCATGAATTACCCCTACAAAAAACACAATAATTAGTTTTGTTTCAACTTTTTTTTAAAAAAACTGAGCTTGACAATATAATAGAGGAGTGGGAGCATAAAATACGATTTATAAAAACTATATAATATTTTTTATAAATCTTTAAAGAACTCTTTAGGATAAGTGTAATCGGGGTAAATGGTCATGACTTTAAGCAATGTTTTCTTGGATAGTCAGGGAAAACCCATAGATGGTGCTGGTTTTTCTGTTGTAATTATAGATACAGGGATTGATCTAAATCATTCCTTTTTCGGACCAGATTTATATAATAATACTACAAAAAATGGTTCACCAGATGGGATAGCGGATCGCATTGTTTATCAATATGATTTTGCCGGAAATACATTAGGAGGTCCCAATGATAGTGATGCGAGTGATAAGAATAATCATGGGAGTCATGTAGCGAGTATTGCTGCATCAAGCAATGCCACATATCCAGGGGTTGCCTCAGGTGCGAATATTATTGCGCTGAAAGTTTTTCCTGATAGTGGTGGTGGAGGTTATTACGATATTCAAGAAGCACTGCAATGGGTAGTTGCTAATGCAGAAACCTATAACATTGCTAGTGTTAATATGTCTTTGGCTGATGGCTCTAACTTTACAACAGCAGTCACCCCATCTTTGTATGATATTAATAAAGGATTCTTTAAGATCAGTGATGAATTACAAGCCTTAGCTAATAAAAATGTAATTGTTGTTTCTGCAGCCGGAAATAATGGACAAAACGGGGTTTCTTATCCTGCGGCTGATCCAAATTCTTTGGCAGTTTCTTCTGTTGATCAGAACGGTAACATTGCCTCAACTTCTCAATATTCTACCACTTTAACCGATGTATTTGCCCGTGGTGTGAGTATCACTGCGGCTAATAAGAATGGGGGAACAACTACCTTATCAGGAACGAGTATGGCTGCCCCTGTTGTTACCGGGGCGATCGCTGTAGCACAACAGTTAGCAGAACAAGAATTAGGACGCAGGTTAACCTTAGCTGAAATTAGATATTTATTGACACAAGGGGATGATGTTACCAATCAACCTGACTATGAAGGAAAGTTATTAAATATCACAAAACTAGGGGAGGCAATTTTAGAAATGGCTCCCTACGATCCTACCACTCATCTATCCGTAATGGTTGATAATTCCCCTCAGCCTTCTCGCCTTCTTTCCTATGGTGGTAGTACACAAGATAAAGATTCTAACTTTACAATTAGCGACAATAGTAATGTTTTAACCCTTACGGGTAACACTTGGAAAAAAGTATCAATTGATTATAATATTACGCCCAATACTATCTTAGAGTTTAAGTTTGAAAGTACCAAACAAGGAGAAATTCACGCCATTGGTTTTGACAAAGATAATATTACTAATTCTAATACTCATTTTAAACTTTTTGGCACGGAAAATTGGCAAGGAGATATTGAAAATTTCAACACTTACACCGGAGGGCTTAAGACTTATAAAATTGAAGTAGGAAAATATTTTACGGGACAATATGATTATCTAACTTTTGTCAATGATAATGATGCCAATATACCTAATGTTCTCAGTCGTTTTAGTGACCTTAAACTCTATGAATTTGATCCTACTCTAGAACCCGTTGCAGATCCATCTAAACTCAAAGTAAGAATAGGAGGAACCACTCAACAATTCGATCTTGAATCCTATGGTGGTAGTACACAAGATGTTAGTTCACAAGTTGACTTTACTGAAGATGGCAATCGGGTTAAAATTGTTGGTAATAGTTGGAAAAAAATTAATATCGGCAATTATAATATAACCCAAAATACCGTTTTAGAATTTGACTTTGAGAGTACAAAACAAGGTGAAATACAGGGTATTGGATTTGACAATAATAATAATATTGACCCAGTTGATACTCAGCATCTTTTTCAGGTTTATGGTACTCAATCTTGGGGGATTAATACAAACAATTATACAGGGGGAATCAAACATTATCAAATTAACTTAGGAAACTATTTGACAGGTAATTATCAATATCTAACCTTTGCTAATGATCATGATGTTAAGAATCCTAATGCTGAGAGTATTTTTAATAATATTAAACTCTATGAATTGCCTCCGACTTCTCCATCTTTACCCGCTTCCAAACTGAATATTAAGAAAGGAAATACAACGGAATCATTACAGATTGAATCCTATGGAGGAGATAAGCAAGATTTAAACCCCACGGTTACTCTTAGTGATGATGGAAATCAGTTACAAGTTGTCGGAAATGGTTGGAAAAAAATTGATCTCATCAATTACAATATTACTGTTAATACTGTTTTAGAATTTGACTTTGAGAGTACAAAACAAGGTGAAATACAAGGTATTGGATTTGACAATGATAATAATATTGACACAGTTGCTCCTCAGCATCTTTTTCAGGTTTATGGGACTCAATCTTGGGGGATTAATACAAATAATTATACGGGAGGAATCAAACATTATACAATTAACGCGGGAGAGTTTTTTACGGGAAGTTTTAAATATCTAACCTTTGCTAATGATCATGATGTTAATAATCCTAATGCTGTTAGTCGTTTTAATAACATTAAACTTTATGAAAAAACTGTTGGTACGGCACAATTAACAGAAAAGTCCTTATTAGGAACAGGAACACATCAGGTAGGATTAAATGCCCAAGAAATTGATACTTTAACTGCTACTGAGCAAGCAGATATCTTTAGTTTGGGAACCAGTACCTCTCCATTATATAATCAGAACGGAAGTGATGATTATGCCCTTATTAAAGGGTTTAATGTTACTCAGGATACCATTAATTTACATGGTCAAGAGAGTGATTATTTATTATCTTCTTCTTCTGGTAGTTTACCCAAGGGAACAGCTATTTTCTTAAAAACAGATCAGGGAAATGAACTCATTGGTATTGTTGAAAATGTTGATGGTTTAACGGTTGAAAATCATCATAGTAATTTTAATTTTATCTCATGATAAAATCTCGTTGTCTTAGTATTTTACTGATTGTTTTGTTTGGCTTAATTTTTAGTCTATCTGCACAATCTATTCCTGACAGTTATCTATCCGGCCAAATAAATATTACTTTAAAAGACGGTTTATGGAAATCATCAAATCAAGAAATTTCCTATCAAGATCTAAACCTAGATATCCTCTGTCATAATAATGATTGTGACTCTGAAATTTGGGGATTTGCACCTGAATTTAATCAAGGAGAACATTCAGGAAAAGTAATAATTAATCGGTCTAATAATACTTGGAATTTACAAGTTAATTTAACCATTAATCGAGATCCTTGGTTATCTTTGACGGGAGAAGCAACTTATCAAATTGAATTACAAAAAACTCAGCAAAATCAGTTAATTGGTTACTATCAAGGAAAGTTTAAAGATAGATTACTTAAAGGACAAGCGATCGCCAAAATTAGTCCCCTTTATCCCCAACCTCTTACTTATCATAAACCTATCCAATCTCAAGAACATCCTCGCCTTATTTTTCGCCCTAATTTATTACCTGAATTACGGAAAAAATCTCAAACTAAAACAGGTAAAATAATTCTTGATAAACTTAAAAAAACTCTTGATCAACCTGTTACCTATGACGGATATGTTCCTAATGCGGGATATCATGCTGCTGGACAATGTTTTCTCTCTTTAATTAACCAAAATCCTCAACAAGCTAAGGATGCTTGGCAATTCGTAAAAACTGCTATAAATCAATCTTATCCTCGTCTATTTGAAGAGTCTCCATTGGTTGCTGGTATTGCCATCGCTTACGATTTTTGTTATCCTTATTGGCCAGAACAGAATCGCCAAATTGTTACAAATTGGTTGGGACAAAAAGCAACCATATTTATTGAAGGAACCCCCGATAAAGGGTGGAACCCGACAGCTTGGAGTAACTGGAATGCAAGGGTAAGGGGGGCCGCAGGATTAGCAAGTTTAGCGATTTTAAATGAACCGGAAAACTATTTTTCTCAAGAGATAAATGTTAGAAGATTATTAACAATTGCTGAACGAAATATTATTCGTTATTTAGAAACTGCGATCGGTGATCATGGGTTTGGAAGTGAAGGAGATCACTATACAACTGAACCCTGGGTTTTAACATTATTACCTTTTTTTGAAGCTGCTCGTCAAGTTGAAGGGAAAAACTTTATAACTGAAAATTCTCATGCTGCTTGGTTATTACCTCAATATTTAATGCGAATTATTCCCACAGATAATACTTATCCTATTCCGACTTATGGAAGACATCGTTATTATGCAGGAGGGCCATTATTTGCGATGGGATTAGGATTAGTTCCCATTAAGTTTTTACCAGCAATAATGTGGGGATTTAATCAATATTGGGGTATGGATGGAGATCAAAGTTTGGGAATTAATAATACTTTAGCGGGAATTTTTGTCTTTGTCAATTATTTAGAAAATCTGAATTTACAAAATCCTGCTGAGATTTTTGATCGGGTTCTTGTAGATGAGAAAAAGGGATTTTATGTATTTAGAAATCAGTGGAAAGGAAAGGATGATTTTGTGGCTAGTATTTATGCAAAACGAGAGCTTTTACCTCAATCTTGGTCGTTTCCTGATGGGGGAAGTTTTCGCATTTGGGGGTTAGGAGGACATTGGGCCAACCCAGGAAAAGGAGAAGAAAAACCAGAGAATGAAAATATTATTATTCTAGAAAATTCTAATAAAATAACAATGCAACCTGTTTATTTTAAATCAGACAAAGATGGATCAGGAATTGTTAGTTTACAAGGTGAAACTTGGTTAAGATCGTTTGCAGTAGATTATAGTAAAGTGTCAGGAGTTCCAGGTTTATTTGTCATTGTTGATAAATTTAATGATGAAGAAAATAATAGAACTTGGGTTATGAATACAGAAGGATATGTAACTATTAAAAACAATATATTTATGATTAAAAGTGACAAGGGAACAACAATGAAAGGAACATTTATTACACCTCAACAGGTAAACTTAACTTATCAACCAGAAGACCAAAAAATTATAGCGACAGGAAAGGGTTATTTTTGGGTTGTAATGACAGTTCAAAAAGAAAATATTCCGGATCTAAAAATAATGGGTCATGGTTTAAATTCTCAAATTATTATCGGTAAACGCATTATTACTTTTAATGATAATCATCTTAATTTTAGATTAAGGTAATGTCTAATTTTGCTGATTCCATCTTAGGGTTTTTAGGTCTAAAACATAATCGGTTGTGTTATCAAAATATTCTGCTTTATCGTTTATCATTGTCCAAATTTCACCACCTTTAATCTTAATTTGGTCAGGATATTGATAATAAGCTTGATGTCTATGTATCCATCCTGGTTTATCACCTAATGTTTCTATTTTTTCGATTTTAAAACTGTCACAATTTAGACGATAAACCGGAGTTTCATTTACTATTCTTTCTCCCATATAACCTAAACTCCCAATGATGTATATATAGTCTCCGACTAAGGTAGCAGAATGAAAATCTGTGGGGGGAAAAATCTCTTTAGGATATCCATAAATGGTAAAATTACCTTTTCCATCATAGACAACTACATCATTATAAATACAAAAATCTGGGTCATAATAATCTTCATGTTCACCAGCAATTTCGATGATTCTTCCATCAGTTAATTGAGTGATACTTTGACCAAATCTTTGATAACACCAAACAGGTTTATCCCAATTATCTGTATCATCAAACATGGCTTTAGGACAATATGCAGAAACTCGACTACGGATCATAGCTTTCCAAAACTCTATATCCATAATTTCTGGGTTTGCTATTCCAAAGCGTCTAGTTTTTCCTATTAAATAATGTTCCCTATCTATCTGTAAATCTTCCTGTTCAACTTTGGTTAATAAAGGTCGCATTTCTTGATTAATTTCATTAAGTTCATTACCTGATTGTATTAATAATTGAATCGTTTCAAGATTAGCAGCGTGATTAATTGCTTTAGAATTACAATGATCAAGTTTGTGGATATTTGCACCTGATTTTAGGAGAATTTTAATATAGTCAGTTACTCCATATTGCGCTGCTATCATTAATGGAGTTGTTTCAAAATCATCAGTTTTTTCAAGATTAAATCCTTCTTCAATTAACCATTGAAAAACGTTAAAATGATTACTTTCAATAGGATAAAATAAAGGCGGTTTTCCACAACGTCCCTGAACAGTCGAATCTGCACTTGATGCTAATAATAATTTAGCAATTTCTAATTTTCCTGCTTGTAAACTGAGTAAAAATGGGGTTCGATTCCAATAATCTCGTGCTTCGATATTTTCTCCTTCATCAATTAATTTTTTAACATCTTTGACTGTTCCAAAGACAATAGAATACATTATTTTTGTCCATTGCAATTGTTGAGAATCTGCCCCATTAGTTAATAATAAATCCACAAGATCAAATCTTCCTACTCTTGACGCAACTCTTAATGCTGACTCTCCATAGCTGGTAATATTGTTGACTGATGCTCCTTTTTTAATGAGAAAATTTAACATGGTCATTAAATTAGGATTAGTTATAATATTTTCACAAAACATAGCATCAAGGACAATATTATAACCTTCAGGTCTTTGATAGTTAAAATTAGCCCCTCTCTCAATTAAAAATTTGACGAGTTCGAGATTTCCTGTTTGCACAGCTAACCCCAAAACGGTACTATCTACTTCGCTTTCAACTGCATTAACATTAGCTCCATTATTAACTAAAAATTTCACCAGATCAAGGTTTAGCTTGGGGCTAATAATGGCGTACATTAAAGGGGTATACTTGTAATAAGATAATTGATCGGTTATATCTACGTCAATTCCCATTGCTAGTGCTTCAGCAACCCCTCGAATATTACCTTGTTTAGCAGCAAGATGTATTTTCATTTTTCTCTCTATTAGGGATTATTATACAAGTCTAAAGCCTTGACTACGAACTCAATATTATTTTTATATCTATTTGCTCAATAGTCTCTTACATTCAATTTTAGTTATATAATTAGTGCATAATCAACTTTAGGGTAAGGAGTATGGATATGAATCCCAAAATTGTCGGGATGTTAAGTAGTTATCCAGGATTACAAGATAGACAAGATTGGTTGTGGAAGCAAACCCCTCATCATTTTGGTGTTTGGAATAACATACAAATGTTAGCTAATGATCCTAACCCAGATTATTTATTATTATATCAGTTTGATTTTCCTATGGCTTCTCCCCCTAAACCTTGGTGGAAATCTTGGCGAAAAAAATATAATTCTTCATCCCTTGATATTCCATCTTTATTACGAAATGTTCCCCAAGAAAGAATTATTTATTTATTGAGAGAACCCCCCTTAGAAGAAGTTGTTAAAAGAAATTGTGCCAATTATAATGATGCTAGTCGTTATTGTGGTTATGTATCAGGCCCTGATAAATTTGCCCCTCATCCTGATTATATGCCTGCAATATGGTATGTTAGTAATGAATTTGAGGAGTTAAATCAGGGTAAGATTCCTAAAAAAGTTAAACAGTGTTGTTGGATAACATCAGGTATTGATCGTACAGAAAATCATCGTCGTCGTCTAGCTTTTTTAAAGTTATTACGGGATAATGAATGTGAGTTTGATCTCTATGGGAAAAGATTACCATCATGGACAGAAAGTAAAGGAAGTTTAGATAACAAATGGCATGGCATGGCCCCTTATTATTATAATTTATCCATTGAAAACTATGCCGATAACGAATGGTATGTTAGCGAAAAATTATGGGATGCTTTATTATGTTGGTGTTTACCTATTTATTATGGTGGAAGTGCAGCCGATCGCTTATTACCCCCTGGCAGTTTTTTAAGGTTGCCTAGTCTTGATGAGAAAGGAATGGCCTATATTAAAGAAGTTACCGCAAATTTGGATGCGTGGCATGAAGCAAAAGAGGCGATCGCAGAAGCAAGACAAATTATCTTGCATAAATTAAATTTGATGGCATGGCTTTCCGATTTTGTGGGACAATCTTTGTAATTCATTTTATTGCTAAAATTATGGATGGAATTTGTACCTTAGCCAATGATCGTGTTTACGATCAAGTAATTGCCTTACTCAATAGTATTGAAATTATTTTAGGCAAAGAAACCCCCGTTTGTATCTATCCCTATGATAATAATACTGAAAAAATAGCAGCCGAAATTGCTCATCGTCCCCAGGTACAATTGTATAATGATACTATCTCAATGGAGCGATGGGATAGCTTTGCTAAAGCTGCTTGGGATACTCATCCTACAGCTAGGGAACAATGGCAAAAAGCAGGTAGTCCAGGATATCATCGTTTTGGAACCCATCGTCGTTATTGTGCTTTTGATGGCCCTTTTGATCGCTTTATTTATATGGACGCGGATACCTTATTAATGGGGCCAGTAGCTGATATTTTTACGAAATTAAATGACAATGATTGTATTGTTTATGATTTTCAACATAAAGATATTACCCATGTTTATAATGAAGCATCAGAGCAGTTAACTCAAGTCTTTTCAGAAGAAAGAATAAAAACAGAAATTTTCTGTTCCGGTTTTTATGCTTCAAAGAAAGACTTATTTGATGAAAGGAAACGTCAGGAATTAATTGAGTATCTCAAAATGGGTGAAGCAGAAATTCTTTATCCTATGGCCCCCGATCAAACTCTTATTAATTATATGATGATGCGATCAGGATACTCAATTTATAATTTAGCCCTGAATTTATCCCCAGATCAAAAGACAGGATGTTGTGTCACCTCTCCCCATTTTGAAAGTCGAGATAATCTGCTGTATGATAAGGGTAATCGTTTAACTTACATTCATTATATTGGGATGTCTTCGCAAATTTTCAAAGAATTATGCGAAGGAAAAAATATTACATTTCCCTATCGAGACATTTTCCTGTATTATCGTTATTATTATGAAACTGAAAAGTTACCTAAATTCACAACGAAACCTCAATCTTATAATCCAAAACCAAACTTAACTCAGCGAATTGTCAAAAAATTAGGCTTAAATAAATAGAGGAAAAAATCATGACTCGTGGCATTTATATTACCGCCAATGATAAAGTAATTGAACAGGCGATAGCTCTTTTAAAAAGCATTAGATTGTATGATCAAGATACTCCGGTGGTGTTAATTCCTTATGATGATAATTATCAAATCATCGCTGAAAAATTAAAGCAAGAATTTGCAGTAACTTTGTATCCTGATTTAGAATTTATTGAAAGATTATCCCAAAAACTGCATAATATTTTTGGTCAAGATTTTTTTGCTCGTCCCAACCAATTTCGTAAACAAGCTTGTTGGTTTGGGGAATTCGATGAATTTCTTTATATTGATACAGATATTGTCGTTTTCAAAAAGATAGTTGATGATTTAGATTATTTTACAGATTATGATTTTATTTGTTATGATTATCAACATAAAGCAGGGATTAGAAATGTTTTTTCTTCCAAGGTAATAGAGGAAAAAGTATTTAGTGAAAATGAAATCAAAGATATGTTTAACGGAGGATTTTGGGCATCGAAAAAAGCCTTAATTTCTGAAGATAAAATCTATGAAACCTTTGCCGAATGTGCTGCCAATATTGACTATTTTGATTTTACCTATAAAACTTCAGATCAACCCATTATTAACTATATGATTCTCAAAAATATTGAGCGTCGCTTTAACTTAGCTCATCAACCTCAAATCTATCCAGGAAACTGGGCCGGAAGCAGTCATTTTCAACAAGAAGATAACATATTAATTGATCCGAAAACGAATCAACCCTTACATTATTTACATTGGGCCGGGATTAAAATTGAACCAGGATGTCCCTATTGGGATATTTGGAAATATTACCGTTATTTAGGGGAAAACCCTCCCCCCGACTCAGAATTATCTCCCCCCAAAAAAGAGACACAATTTCCACTATTAAACCGATTTAAGCAAATTTTAAAAGGAAATCGTTAATCATCAATTATCAATGAATAATTAATAATTGATAATTAATTATTGTTTAATTTGGTTGGTTGGTGAGCTTTGCCGAACCAACCCTGTTACAAAACTTAACATAATATTTCAGTCCAGAGAGAGGATAAACTTGGACGCGAAAACTCTATAACCTTGATCATCAAAGGGTTGTAAACAGATTAAATATTTATAAAGTCTAGATAGTTAGAGATGTCTTTGTAAGAATTCTTAATGAAAATTTGTACCGAATCAGTTTATTGTACTCAATTAGGCGGTTTTTTAAGCGTTTGTAACAAGTCACCGATCGAATGTTCACTCAAGAAACAGGAAGTTATAGCATGAGCGTTAATTTAGCAACCATGTTACGAGAAGGGACGAAAAAGTCCCATACAATGGCAGAAAATGTCGGTTTTGTCAAGTGTTTTTTAAAAGGGGTTGTTGAAAAAAATTCTTATCGCACATTGGTGGCTAACCTCTACTTCGTTTATACAGCGATGGAAGAGGAAATGGAAAAACTGCGCCACCATGACATGGTTTCTAAAATTTACTTTCCCCAATTAAATCGTAAACAGTCTCTAGAGCAAGATTTATACTTCTACTATGGGGCAAACTGGCGCAATGAAGTCGCCCCTTCCTCAGCAGCACAGGCTTATGTTGCCCGCATTCGAGAAATTGCTAACACCCAACCCGAATTATTAGCGGCCCATTCTTACACCCGTTATTTAGGGGATTTATCAGGGGGACAAATTCTGAAGAAAATTGCTCAACGGGCGATGAATCTTGGAGAAAATGGCGGAACAGCTTTTTATGAATTTGAAACTATTTCTGATGAAAAAGCCTTTAAAAACGAATACCGTCAAGCCTTAAACGAATTACCAATTGATCAAGAAACGGCTGATAAAATTGTTGAAGAAGCAAATGCTGCCTTTGGCATGAACATGAAAATGTTTATGGAATTAGAAGGTAACTTAGTCAAAGCCATTGGTATCATGCTCTTTAATACCTTAACCCGTCGTCGCGCTAATGGTAGCACAGAATTGGTAACGGCTGAATAAGGTAACAGGTTAACTCAAATTAGCCTTATTTTTGAACTAATATAACGATCCTGGCAGCTTGGTTTTGGTTATAGAAATCACTATCAAGTTATCAGGATTGTTAGCATTTTATTGGTGTTATTTAGATAGATCTTGCAGCAACACCGAAAAGCTAAAAAAATCTGATTTTCAAACCGTAAAACCCTGATTATTTAGTGGAAATTTAGGCAAAAAATCGAATTTTTGGTTCTGGTGCAAGATCTGAGTATTATGAGTAGGGAATTCTGAAAAAATCTGGCATAATGACGGTGACTGAGTTGATTAGATGATTTTAACCTGTGAAATTGCCATTTATGCCACCTTCCCAACCGCCGAATACCTCTACAGAAGAAAATAAATCGGGGTTAGGAACCTTTGGTGGAGTTTACACCCCTTCCATCTTAACCATCCTTGGCGTAATCATGTATTTGCGTTTTGGTTGGGTAGTAGGCAATGCGGGGTTAATTGGGACACTGTTAATTGTTGTCTTAGCCAACTCCATTACCTTTTTTACCGCCCTTTCCATTTGTGCCATTGCCACCGATCGCGTGATCAGGGTAGGGGGGGCGTATTATATGATTAGCCGCTCCCTAGGCATCGAAACAGGAGGCGCAGTAGGCATTCCCCTCTATTTTGCCCAAGCCCTGTCCGTCGCCCTCTACACCATCGGTTTTGCCGAAAGTGTGGTCACTGCCTTTCCCTACCTAAGTCAACTATATGTGGGATTAATTGTCACCGTGGCCGTAGGAATTTTGGCCTTGACTTCTGCGAGTATTGCCATTAAAACCCAATATGTAATCATGGCAGCGATCATCCTCTCCCTATTGTCCTTTTATTTTGGTCATCCTGTTGAACCCACCAAGATAGAACTATGGGTGACGAATAAGGAGCCATTTTGGGCAGTATTTGCGGTCTTTTTCCCGGCAGTAACCGGAATTATGGCCGGGGTCAATATGTCAGGAGATTTACGAGATCCCATTCGTTCCCTACCCATTGGCACCTTAGCAGCAGTGGGAACGGGTTTTCTAATTTATATCACCTTACCTGTTTTCCTGGCCATGCGGGCCGATAGTAGTACCCTAATTGCAGAACCCTTGATTATGGAAAAGATGGCCCTTTGGGGCCCTTCTATTTTATTAGGGGTTTGGGGAGCAACCCTGAGTAGTGCCATTGGCAGTATGTTAGGGGCCCCGCGCATTTTGCAAGCCTTAGCGAGAGATGGCATTTTACCCCAGTGGATGAGGTTTTTAGGGCAAGGTAGTGGCCCCGATGATGAACCCAGAATTGGCACTTTAGTTACCTTAGTGGTGGCGATCGCTGCTGTTTGTATTGGGGACTTAAATTTAATTGCCCCAGTCTTGACCATGTTTTTCCTCACCACTTATTTAGTGCTGAATATTTCGGCTGCGGTGGAAGGTTTCTTAAAAAGTCCTTCCTTTCGCCCTTCCTTTAAAGTTCATTGGGGCTTTTCCTTATTAGGGGCGATCGGCTGTTTAGGGGTGATGTTTCTCATTGATGCGGTTGCGACTCTGGTTGCAGGTATCGTGGTCTTTGGGATCTATTTTTGGGTGCGTCAGAGGGAATTATTCGTCACCTGGGGCGATGTACGGCGTGGCATCTGGATGGCCTTGTTACGCATGGCAATTGTGCAGATCGATCATACTCAAGATACAAAAAACTGGCGGCCTCAAATTTTGGTACTTTCTGGGGCCCCAACTAAACGTTGGCCGCTGATACAATTAGCCCAAGCTTTAACCCATAATCGCGGCTTAATCACGGTATCAAGTGTTTTACCGACAGGATCACGGGATGTAGCGAAACAAGCGGTTTTAGAACGAAGAATTCACAGTTATCTACAACGTCGTGGCGTACAAGCGTTAGTCAGGTTAGTTACTGCACCTGATCCCTTTGATGGGGCGGAAAGATTGGTGGAAACCTATGGTTTAGGGTCGATTGTTCCTAATACAATTTTATTGGGGGATTCTCAACAACTAAGCCACCGCGATCGCTATTGTCAAATGATCGCTAATCTTCATCACGCCCAACGCAATGTGATTATTTTGCGAGAAAATCCTGATTTATCTTCTAATCCTTGGGATGACTCCAAAAACCGCAGTTGTCGCATTGATGTTTGGTGGGGAGGAGGAATGCAAGGCAATGGCAGTTTAATGTTACTTCTCGCCTATTTATTGCGTTCTAATCCTCAGTGGCAACGGGGGGATATTTATCTAAAATTGGTAGTAATGGATCAAAGTGCGGTGATTGAAGCCAAAAATAATTTGGATAAATTAGCCCAAGAGTTACGCATTGGGGCGTTATCTGAGGTAATCTTGGCCGATGGACGCACTTTTGCTACCATCCTTAAACAATCTTCTGCGGGTGCGGATTTCATTTTTTTGGGAATTCCTGCTCCGGGCCCTCTTTTTATGCAAACCTATGAAAAGTTGCAAGAATGGACAAAAGATTTACCGACAACGGTGTTCGTTTTGGCTGCATCAGGGGCAACTTTTGAGGAGGTTTTATGATACATATAAAAAGGGTCAATTCATTAATTGACCCTACCAAAACACTCAATATCTAGAGGCGTTGCCTAAGTCCTTTTTTTATCAAGACTTACGGGAAAATTTACGACTTAAACCCCCTATTAAACCAACGATCATTAACCCTAAAATAGAAGCAGGTTCAGGTGTTGTTACGGAATAAATAGACGTATTACCACTTTCTTCATTAGTTAACACTAACAAAGCTTGACCTGTGGGACTATCTTTGGAGGAGATAAATAATAATCCTTCAGGACTAAGATCCCCTAATGCGGTGTCATTTTGGTAGTTAACAAATAGAGGATTAGTCGGGTCAGTAATATCATAAACCATAAAGCCTCCAATGCGTTCTAAACCGATAAAACCATAGAGACGATTTCCAATTTGTCCTATTGCAACTCCTTCGGGTTCAGGCCCTTTATTATCACTGCGACTATCAAAACTACTGGGGGTTGCATCTCGGTTAGCATTGAAAATTGAGGGAAACAAAGATGCGGTAATTTGTTCAAAATCATCCCCACTATCAAAGACTAAATTACCTTGATCATCCCAAATTGAAAATGAACGACCACCAAAGGCATAAAGCTGATCAAAATCTCCATCTTTATCAGTATCTCCGAGAGTATTGGTAATAGTAAGACGACCCAAATTATCGTTATCTTGTAATATGGCAGCATTAGGAAAAGCAGTGGGATCAAGGGTAATACTGTTAACTCTTGATTCTTCGTTAAAAATGTCACCTTCTCCATCATTCGGAGGAGGTAAAATATTATCACCTGTGGGACGAACACGGGCATCTCCTTCATTGGCGGTGATATAATAGGTTTGATTCCCAACTTGAAAAGCACTAATGCTATCCGGTTGATACATCCCAAAAACCGGCCAATTTTGGATATTAATACGACCATTATTACCAGGGCCATCTCTATCACTAGCGTCTAAACCATTGCCTGGTAAACTGTGATCTTTAAACCCAAGTGCTACAATATCAGTAATAATCCCACTAGCAATATCAAGAGTTGCAACAGCATTATTTTCTTGGAGAGTGATAAAAGCTTTTTTCCCATCAGGAGAAAGTGCTATATACTCTGGTTCTAAATCTTGTTCTATACTTGCACCTGGCCCGAAAATACGCACATTAGGATCAAGATTTCCACTGTTGAAAGCACTAAAACCTGCAGTATTTACCGTTGCATTAAGCACTCCATTGGATAAATCAATAATACTAACTGATCCTTCTGGATCAATGGTATAATCTTCATTGGGTTCTCCTTCATTAGCAACCAAAACTTTCAGCCCATCTAGGGTAAAAGTTAACATATCTGGCAATGCGCCTACTGTAACACTATTAAGGGGATTTCCATTAACATTAAAAAAGGCAACTGTACCAGGATCGGTGATTATATTTGCTTGAACTGCTGCGGCCACAACACCATTTTTTACAGCAACACTATTGACACCCCCTCCAAAAGAGGCGAGATTAATTTCACCGAATTTTGTAGGATTTCTTGGATCACTAATACTAATAATATCTAAGCGATTATTCGCTCCATTAGTAACAAATAGTCTTTGACTTGTTGGATCATAAGCTGCAATTTCAGATCCTTGTTGTTGTCCTGTTTCAAAACTACCTAAACGGGTAAGATCTAAAGCATTAACTGAGGTTCCAAATGCACCTAAAAGCAAAGTAGCTGGAATAAGACTTAAGGTAAACTGTTTAACAGGGTTGGGAACTAAAGACAATCGCATATTAGGTTTGATTTGATAATTTTCTACCTTTCTTTTGTAAGGCTAAAACATCTAAAACATAGAATTCTTAATGTTTATTTTTGTTTATTCTTTTCTTAACCTTTTCATAAATTAAACTTCACTTCTCAAAAATTCCTGACTTATGCTCAAGATTTAATTTACCTTTGAAGAAAGAGAATAGAAATGCCCTGAAAAAACTCAGATTTATTCTTGTCAAAAATAATTAAGTAGGAAGTCATAAATAAACGAAGGTTTGTAGTAAGCTCTAAAGGGTTTATAAGCTTTCTATGACGAATAACCGTTTGACCGTTGGCCTCCGCTAAACTGCGATCGCCATCTTAAAAACTAGCGAGAATTTGCATCTGTCTATTATCATTCAAGAGGACGCTGATCGCATCAAACCTAGATGCCGTCTCTTATGCTTAACGTAATGGTGTCTTTTTTGCGAAAACTCTGTTTCTAAAACTCTATGGATTTTTCTAGTAACATTGCCAGTCAATTGAATGCAGGGACAATTCTGCCCGAAGGAATTGTTATCATCACCCTAATGTTCATTCTCATTGCCGATCTCATTGGGGGACGAAATACCAGAACTTGGCTACCCTACGCCGCGATCGCTGGTTTACTCGCTGCACTTTTCGCCCTTTATACCGCTTGGGACACCCCTTCTACCATCGGTTTCCTAGGGTCTTTTAATGGGGATAACCTCAGTATCATTTTTCGGGCCATTGTAGCCTTATCTACCCTTGTCACTATCTTGATGTCTGTCCGTTACGTCGAACAAACGGGGACATCTCTAGCAGAATTCATCGCTATTCTGTTAACGGCCACCTTGGGGGCCATGTTCCTCTGTGGGGCCAATGAATTAGTGATGATCTTCATCTCCTTGGAAATGTTAAGTATCTCCTCATACTTAATGACGGGATATATGAAGCGTGACCCCCGTTCCAATGAAGCGGCTTTAAAATATCTCTTAATTGGGGCTTCTAGTTCCGCTATTTTCCTCTATGGAACCTCTTTGCTTTATGGGTTATCTGGAGGAGAAACTATCTTAAGTGAGATTTCTACTAACCTGGTCACTGCTGACGGGGTAAAATCTTTAGGACTGGCGATCTCCTTAGTATTTGTCATTGCGGGTATCGCTTTCAAAATTTCGGCGGTTCCTTTCCACCAATGGACACCGGATGTTTATGAAGGTTCCCCGACCCCTGTAGTGGCCTTTCTTTCAGTCGGTTCAAAAGCCGCAGGGTTTGCCCTGGCCATTCGTTTGTTAGTGACTGCCTTTGCGTCTATTGTGGATGAATGGCATTTGATCTTCACTGCTTTGGCTATCCTGAGTATGGTACTGGGTAATGTGGTGGCTTTGGCCCAAACCAGTATGAAGCGGATGTTGGCCTATTCTTCCATTGGCCAAGCAGGGTTTGTGATGATTGGGTTAACGGCTGGAACGGATGCAGGATACTCTAGCATGATCTTCTATTTGTTAATTTACCTGTTCATGAACTTGGGTGCTTTTAGTGGCGTAATTCTCTTTTCTTTACGAACAGGAACGGATCAAATTAGTGAGTATGCAGGACTTTATCAAAAAGATCCTCTGTTAACTTTGGGTTTAAGTCTCTGTTTACTTTCTTTGGGTGGTATTCCTCCCCTGGCTGGATTTTTCGGCAAAATTTATCTGTTTTGGGCCGGTTGGCAAGCAGAACTTTATGGGCTGGTTTTATTAGCTTTAGTCACCAGTGTGGTGTCGATTTACTACTATATTCGGGTGGTAAAAATGATGGTGGTTAAAGAACCTCATGAGATGTCTGATGCTGTCAAAAACTATCCCGAAATTCGCTGGGATTTGCCGGGAATGCGTCCTTTACAAGTGGGATTAGTTTTATCAGTTATTGCTACATCTTTAGCGGGAATTTTATCGAATCCTCTGTTTACTTTAGCTAATGATTCGGTAACAAGTACCCCGATTTTACAATCATCAATCATCAATACTCGTATTTCTCAAGCGGAAATACCACCGATCACACTTAACCAATAATTCTCCGTAGGGTGGGCATTGCCCACCTGATTCATTATGATATGAATTTCACCAATTAATTAGAAGATTTACTGAATGAAGATTATTTACCCTAAGTCAAGTAATTATTACCTCAGATCGTTTATAATTATTTCATAAATTATTTATTTTTAGCATAGACAAAAGTGAATCAACCGATATCAACCCCAAAAACCCATCTTAAAAAACTAGACGATATTCGTGGTTTTGCTGCTATATATGTCATTATATATCATGTTTCTCATACGAGTAACTTTATTCCAGAAAAGATTAAAACTCTCTTTTTCTCCTTTGGACAAGAAGCAGTTATTTTATTTTTTCTCCTCAGTGGTTTTGTCATTTATACCTCGGTTTATCGTAAACCAGACATGAGTTTTGGTTACTATTTTATTAGAAGGTTTCGACGCATTTATTTTCCGTTTTTAATTGCCATTATTCTCTCCTGTATCTTGGCCATTTTAAATCAAGAGTTTTGGCGTGAGTTTTCAGGAAATCAACTCCTAGGAAATTTATTCATGTTACAGGATTTTTCAGGGAAACCTGGAATTATTGTTAAACCATTTTTAGCTAACTATCCCCTCTGGAGTTTATCCTATGAATGGTGGTTTTATATGCTATTTTTTATCTTGTTTAAAACGGCTTTGTTTAAACTACCTCATCGCATTTATTGGGTTTTTAGTGTTTCCTTTCTCTCCTATTTTATCTATATTATATATCCAAATCCCATTTCTTTATATTTAGCTTATTTTATTATTTGGTGGTGTGGTTTAGAGGCAGCGGAAGTTTATTTGAGAACTAAACGCTTTACTTTTCGTACAGTTAAACCTATTTTAATTTGTTTATTTTTGATGTCTCTTATTAGTTTTATTCCAGTGATGTTTGTGAGTCAAATTAAGCTTGGTTATTATCCTTTTCTTAATTTTAGACATTTTTCTATTGCTTTTATTGCAATAGTAATTGGGTTGATTTGGTATCAATATAAACTCCGTTATTTTGATACTACTTTCGGATTATTCATTAAGGTGGCACCAATTTCTTATGGACTGTATATCTTCCATTATCCTATCTTAACTCAGTTAAAATTATCTCACTATATTCCGAATATATGGCTAGATTATCTTTTAAAGTTTATCTTGATTTTTGGTCTTTCTTATCTAGTAGAAATCAAACTACAACCTATTGTTAATCGTTGGCTTAAATAAAAGGCTAAAGCCTTTACTACGAACTTCTTATACATTTCATGACTACCACATACTGAAATTGATTGCAAATACAATGAAGTTACTTAAAGGTCGAAAATATCTGATTCAAAGTGTCTTAATAGTAGTAATTATTATTCTCATTGTTTTTGTTATTATTCAACAAATAACGTTTCGAGTTCCTGTTTTTGCTTTTCATGGAATAATTGATAGAGAAGAACCCAAAAAATGGCCTTCACGAGCTAACTATTTAGATTATACTATACAAGATCTTGAAATTTTATTAGACCAGTTAATTCAAGATAATTACTGGTTTTTATCTTCTCAAGAACTCTATGATTATTTTATCATAAAATCTCAACCTATTCCCTCTGATAAACAAAATAGTAAGCCAATTTTATTGACTTTTGATGATGGTTATAAAAGTTTGAATGTTTATCTTATTCCTTTATTAAAAAAGCTAGAAAAAAAATATAATATTCCCCTAAAAGTGGTTTTATTTATTAATCCTAAATTTATGGAAGAATCAGAATCAAGAGGTAAAGTTAAATATCTGAATTGTGATGATCTTAGAGAAGGAATAAACCAAGGATTTTATGATATTCAATCTCATGGTTTAACCCATCAAACATTAAAAGGGTTAGAGAAGAAAGTATTAACAACAGAATTAATAGAGTCACAAAAAATCCTTAAAACCTGTACAGCAGATTTACTCCAAAATGATACAATTGCCATTCATTTTGCTTACCCTTATAATCAGTTAGATCAACAAGTGGAAACCGAAACAGCAAAATATTATTTATCAGGATATGGTTATAATAGTAGACTAAGAAACTTCCTTTTTATGCCTAATAAAATGAGAATTCCTCGTATTGGAGTGTCTCATAATGATAGTCCAGAAACATTGTTTAAATTAGCTAAAATTGTCAATTAATTGGGAGTTATGCAATCTATTTATGAATCGTTTTTTGTCTAGGGTTAATTCATGAATTACCCCTACAGATTGTTAATTTTCATGTTAATTTATCGGTTAATAAGTATTTAATTCTTGAGCATCTAAAACAGCAATTGCTGCCATATTAACAATAGTATTAATTTGACACCCTCTTTGCAGAATATGGACAGATTTCCTCATTCCTAGTAAAATAGGGCCAATGGCTTCTGCACCTCCTAATTCATGAAGTAATTTATAGGCAATATTTCCCGATTGTAAATCAGGAAAGATGAGAATATTAGCATTTCCTTTAATTTCACTAAAAGGATAATGTTCTTTGACTAAAATAGGATTAACTGCTGTATCTGCTTGCATTTCTCCATCAATTATTAAATCAGGTTGTCTCGTTTTTACTAATTTAACTGCTTGTCTCACGCGATCGCAAATAGGGTGTTTAACACTGCCAAAATTAGAAAAAGAAAGCATCGCAATGCGAGGAATAATATCTAATCTTTTTGCTAAGGTTGCACTTTCAATGGCAATATCTGCTAAAGTTTCTGCTGAAGGTTCAATATTTACGGTGGTATCAGCAAAGAAATAAACATGATGTTTAAATAACATCAAATACACCCCAGAAGCATGATTTACATCCGGTTTTGTCCCAATAATTTGTAATGCAGAACGAATTGTGTCAGGATAAGCTTGACTCACCCCCGCAACAAACCCATCTGCGTCCCCTAAATGTAGCATTAATAAACTAAAAATATTGTGATTTAAAATGCTTTGTTTCGCTTGATTTAGGGTTATTCCTTTGCGTTGACGCAGTTTAAATAACTCTTGAGTATAAGCTTCTAGGTTGGGAGATGTGGCTGGATCAATAATTAGGATATCTGGTAAATTTAAGCCTAATTCTGCAATTTTTTGCTGGATTTTTGTTTGAGAACCAATTAAAATAGGATGGGCAATACCTTCTTCAATTAAAATTTGACAAGCACTCAAAATTTTAGGATGATCGCCTTCAGGAAAAACAATACGTTTGGGGTTTGTTTTTGCCTTTTGAATGCTATGGCGAATAATTTCCCTCGACATCCCCATTCGCTGCTCTAGGGACTCTTTATAAGTATCTAAGTCAAGCATTTTTCTGGCAACTCCTGTCTCTATTGCTGCTTGTGCAACCGCAGGAGCAACCCAAAATAATACCCGATGATCAAATGGTTTAGGAATTAAGTAAGTTCGTCCAAAAGAAAGGGTTTCTAGTCCATAAGCGCGTAAAACAGTATGGGGAACATCTTCTTGAGATAGCTTAACCAAAGCATTAACAGCCGCAATTTTCATGGCTTCATTAATATCTGTGGCCCGTACATCTAAAGCACCTCGAAAGATAAAGGGAAATCCTAAAACGTTATTAACTTGGTTAGGATAATCTGATCTTCCTGTCGCTAAAATTACATCAGAACGAGTATTAATTGCTGTATTATATTCAATTTCAGGATCGGGATTTGCTAAGGCGAAAACAATGGGATTTTTAGCCATTGACTGCAACATGGAAACTGATAAAGCACCTTTTACTGAGAGTCCAATAAACACATCTGCTCCCTCTAGGGCTTCTTCAAGAGTTCTGGCTTTTGTTGGGGAAGCAAATAATGCTTTATAGGGGTTCATATCTTCTTTTCTCCCCTCATAAATTACCCCTTTTCTGTCACACATAATTAAATTGTTGGGGTTAATTCCTAATGTGACATGAAGTTTGGCACAGGCGATCGCAGCGGCCCCGGCCCCACAGTAGACAATTTTAACAGTTTCAATCGGTTTTTCAGCAACTTTTAAGGCATTTAATAAAGCAGCACCCGTAATAATTGCGGTTCCATGTTGATCGTCATGAAATACCGGAATTTTCATCTGTTTTTTTAACGTTTCTTCAATATAAAAGCTATCCGGTGCTTTAATATCTTCTAAATTAATACCACCAAAAGTTGGCTCTAAACTTTTAATTGTAGAAATAAATTGATCGGGATCAGTTGCGTTAATTTCTAAGTCAAAAACATCAATATCAGCAAAGCGTTTAAAAAGGACAGCTTTCCCCTCCATTACGGGTTTTCCAGCTAAGGGGCCAATATTTCCTAACCCTAAAACAGCCGTTCCATTCGTCGCAACTGCCACTAAGTTTCCTTTTATGGTATAATCATAAGCACGTTCTGGATCTTGATAGATTTGACGACAGGGTTCCGCTACTCCAGGAGTATAAGCTAAGGAAAGATCCCTCTGGGTAATGAAGGCTTTAGTCGCGTTAACTTCTATTTTACCAGGGCGACCAGAACGATGATACTCAAGCGCGTCTTCAGGCAGAGAAGCCATGTTATTTTCTCCAAAGAAGACTACGATTATAACTAATTAGCTCAATTATTGAGGAATTTAGGAAACAAGATTTAATATTTTTTTGACAAACGCAATCTTAAACTAAAATTTAACATTCTCTTTATTAATTCTTAATCTTTCTGGAAATAAAAAAATGTTACAATGACTACAATATAAATAGGGGGATCTAGACTTAATCCTAAGTAAAGTTGGTGAAAGAAACCGACTGGCTTTCCGTATTTATTGACTTACCTAGCCCAAAAAGCGAATTTAATCGAAATTTTAACCAAAACATTTAGAGTTATTGAGTTGAGACTTAAGGAGAGACTGAATCATGCTTCAAATGACACGCTATTCTATCGAAGACATTCAAGAAGAAGCTCGTCAGCTAGTGCAGCAAGGGAAAGTTGATCGCAAACAGCGAATTTATACCCTTTGTCAATACCTACCTTCCGGGGAATGGTCTTGCATTGAAATGGAGTTAGAAAGACATGATTTCTTACTTAGAGATTGTATTGGTGATTTAATTCCGACCCAAGAGTGGGCAACGGACTAAAATTGTTCAGCGATGAATGATTTTTTTCAGGGAAGATAACAGTAAGGGGAAGATCACTAATAGGACAAAAATACCTTCCCCAAGTCCCCAAACATTATTAGTTTGGGCTTGACTTTGAGCGTCCATTTTAATAACAATGGGAGGAGATGGGGCCTGTTTTGTTAAATTTTGGCCAGGGGTTATTGTATCTATTTTTTCATAGTGAGACTCTTGGATCTCTGTATGGTTTGACTTGTTTTCCTGATGAAAATGTTCACTGTGTGCCAATAATAATGGTTCATTAGTATTTACGTTCATTTTCCACTTCCGATTAAGATAAAAGGCGACCAAAAAACGGGATGATTATCTTTGTAACTTAGTTTTGCTTGTCGTAATGCCTCAGTTTTATTCATCCCTTGATTCAGATTTCTATAAAATTCTAGCATAATTTCTTTGGTATAATTATCGTCAACAACCCATAAACTGGCCATGACTGCTTTTGCACCAACTCTTTCTAATATATAGGCCATACCACTGATTTCTTGTCCGGTGGAGTTTTGTCTTAAGGCAGTTTTACAAGCACTAATAATGATTAATTCAGTATTGGATAAACCGAGTTCATTAGCATCAGCAAGATTGAAGTTTTGATCAGCAAATAGTAGGGTATTGGTTTCTAATGTAACATGATTTGGTTCCTCGCAGTTAGGAAGACAACAAACTTCTTGATCAAAACAGCCATGAGTTGCTAAATGGATAAAGGAGAAGCGAGAGGCGTTTAATTTAAAGTTGCTTAAGGTGGCATCTTTTTGGGTATAAACTTCACTATTAGGGAAAATATTAAGGATGCCATTAACTTCATTTTCGGACTCTGGTAAGTTATAGGGTTCCCTTGGTTTGGGGTTTCCTAATGCTAAAACTTTGGGGTTGCTTGGGGGTTTATTTTCTTGTAAGGCGATAGAATTAACACTTAAACGGGTGTAATAATGAATGGGATATTGTTCGAGTAAATATTGTTGGTTAGTGACATCATATAGGGTTTCAAAGGGAATATAACGGAGTTTTTCGGTGGCGATGATCGCAATTTTTTCAGGAGAAAGTTGCTTGATTTCTGCTTCAATGGGACGAATCAATAAATCATATAATTCTCCTCCTTTACTGCGCCAACCAGTAGCAAAACGGTTACTTAAAATGGCGCGATAGTCTTCAATCAGTTGCTCAAAGTCTTGGGGGTTAATGGGGACTTTCTTAACGGTTAAGGTGTTAGCAGTGAGGACAAATAAAGCAATATTATTGTTCAGTAAAACTGGTTGAATAACTACTGTACCAGCAGGAATAGTCTTCTGTAAGCGGGTGATGTCTTCTGGGGTGGTTTCAAACAACTCAGCGACTTCTGGGTATTTTTCCGATAGGGTTTCAGCGAGTCGGTTAACCTTAGCTACCTCCTGTTGCAACTGTTGCGCTAGAGTTTCAGAAAAATTTTGTTGTAGTCGTTGTCGCAGGGTTTCTACGGTTTGCTTTTGTTTATTCCAGTCTTGGACTGCTTTTTTTGCGTCAGGGTTGTTGACTTTATCCGCAGCATTAATGAGACGGGTATAGTCAGCAAGTTCAAAGGTAGTGGCTAAGTTTGCCCATTGATAGGCTGTTTGGGCTTGGTTTTGGTCAATAAGTAAGTTAACGAGGGCAACTGCTGTCCCTCCTTCTGCTGCTAGGTAAGCCTCTCGATCATTATCCTTTAACCCCCGTCGGATATCAAGTGTGATGGTAACTGCTGCTTCTAATGCGTTAATGGCTTCTGTGGGCTTACCAATGTTGTCGTAAACTGCCCCAATATTATTGAGAGTAGTAGCTTCCCCAGAGCGATCTTTAATATCCCGAAAAATAACTAATGCCTGATTATACTGTTCTAAAGCTGGCTGTGGCTTGCCAATATTATTGTAATTAAACCCTAACCCCAACAGCGAAAACGCTTCTAACTCCCTGTTTTTCTCTTGTCGCGCAATGGTTAGCAACTGTTTAAAGGTTTCTATCGACTCCAAGGGTTTGCCTTGTGTTGCTTGTTGTATCGCTTGTTGTGGCAGTGTTTCAATATCCGTCTCAACAGTTTCCTGTCCCCAACTGCTTTGTACCATCAAAGGAATAGTTAGGGGAGTTAAGGAGAGAGTTAGGGTTAGGAGAGTAGAGAATGTAGGAAGTCGCATTTTTTTGATGATTGTAGGGGCAAGGCATCAGAATATTAGGCCTACTAACGAAATCTTTATATTGCCTTGCCCAAACTTTAGCATACCAAGCTTTAGCCTCAGCATTAACAGAGAATAGGGAAATTTTCATTTTTCAGAATGGGATATTTAAAAGTTGGGCATGGCGAGAATATAATTATTTTGGATAAGTAGCAATATTTCTTGATGCCATAATAGGTTGGGCATGGCGGGAATATAATGATTTTGGATGAGTAGCAATATTTCTTGATGCCATGCCCCTACAATTGATGAGGAGAGAGGTTTGTGTTAATTTTAAAGATATTATATGTCAATCTCCTTAAATGCTGAACAAATTGCTAATCTTTCCCGCTTTCAAAAACGCCTACCGAAAAATGCAACTGCTGTAAGGATTTATAATCTTCCTAATGGTGGCAAAGCTTTTCAAGCTGATGTCCCTGCCCGAAATATTCCTAATTCCTATGCAACTTATGAAAAACAAATTGATTCAGAGGGAATAACTCTTTTTTATACAAAAACCACTTATGCTCCTGATGGTAGTATCGTTCATATCAAGCAAAAATATCCATGATGACTAGACTAGAATTACTCAATGCCTTAATCAATTTTAATCAACCCTTATCTAAAATTCTTCCCTCTCTAAACACATTTAAGTGGGATTTTGAGCAAGAATTAATTATTTTAAAAAGACAGCATATTATTCAGATTCTTAATCGATATCTTGCTGATGAACTCTCCGTAAATGACATAGAAAATTGGGCCAATGGAATTGAATCGAGGGAAGACATTGGTTACGAAGAAAATGATGAGGATTTTTTAATAAATATTATTTATGAATTAGCTAATCCTTATTTAACTCAACAGCTTTCTGTAGAATTGGCTCAACAATTACAGCAAAAATTATCTGATTCCACCATTTTTGTTTAAATATCAGTTGTTAAACCTAGGGTGGGCAATGCCCACCTTACAGCTTACTTTTTCCGATCAACAGGTGTGGCTTTTATGGTCATTTTTTTGCCTGATTCTTGCATATCAATTTTGTCAAGAATATAAACAATATCATTAGATTGATCGATTAAATCTTGCCAATCTTCATTGTTTAAAATGCCTTGAAGTTTCAAGAAAGCCGTTTTTGCCCCTTGGGCTAAATCAAAGGCATTTAAAGGAATATTTGGCCAGGTTTGTTGTCCTTTTGTTGTCCGATCTGTTCCCCGAAACTTGCGACAATTTCGATAACTTTCTTGACAAACAACTGTATCACTAGCAGGAATCCAAACCCCTACTGTATTTTACAGGATGGACATATCGTTGGGCATATTTTAGCTTTTTTCGCCTAGATGTTGCCAGTCTAGAATTACCCATTGAATCATTTTATATAGCAGCATTCCAAGTCTTTTTTGGCAACTTTTGGGCAATATTTAGGACATTTATTGCTTTTATTTTAATCATAATTTTCGTTCTGTCAACCCTCCAAGTTATTCATAAATTGATTTTAGAACTTATTCGTAGAATACCGATCAGTTTCAATGGGAGACAATTTAATTCTATTCGCTTTCTTCGTTCCCTCGTTGATGAAATTGTGATCATTTTGTGGGTTTTAGCCGTTTTATTCATTTTAGCTCAATGGCAAGGAGATGATGATGCTAAAATTGATGCAATTAATGAAACCTCAACCCTTCCTACTATTACCTTTATCAGTCCCGAAAATAATGCTCCCTTGGGAAGAAAATTAGATGATCTCTTTAGCAACCCCAATAATTTTCGCATTATTGGCGATCTCGAAGGCTATAAAAATTTGCTCCCTCAAGATTATAGCGACTCCAGCAAACAAAGGGTATGGAGACTATTATTAGATGGTAAAGGATCGGTGTACATTTTCCCTGCTTTATCACAAGAAAAAATTGCCCAAGATCGCAACCTTCGTCCCCCTATTTTAGTCATTTATGAAAGCGGAAGCGGCGATCAAATGATGATTATTGCCCCTTCTGTCAAGCAGTAGGGGCGCAATGCTTGCGCCCTCAAAATGTTTAATGTTGCCCTAAAAATGTTTAAGTGCTTAAACAAAATTAATTACACATAGGCTTGACTGACAAGGCAGCAGGGCGGGTTTATCCAACATTCTGGTCAGAATCATCAATCTTTGGTAAAAACCCGCCCCTACGAAATTTTGGGTAATTAATTTCCTGTGCCTACTTAATGTTGCCCTGACAATTTTTAATTTTTAAATTGTTCAATAATGCCGCCACCGAGTACAATTTCCCCATCATATAAAACGGCTGCTTGGCCTGGAGTAATACCAAATTGAGGCTCATCAAACACTAATTTTAGGCGATGATCTTCAATAGGAATTACTGTCACTGAAACAGCAGGGGAACGATAACGCACTTGTACCTGTACTTGAATAGGAGAAACAGGTTCAACCATAGAAACCCAATTCATTCGCCCTACAGTACAATCAGAACGACCAGCATTAGCACGGTTTCCCACAATAACCCGATTCATCACCGCATCTAGTTTTACCACATACAAAGGCTCTGGGGCAGCAACTCCTAACCCTTTCCGTTGACCAATAGTGTAATGATGAATGCCTTGGTGTTTCCCTAATACTTTACCATCGAGGTCAACAATATCCCCCTCTTTTTGGTTAATATATTGGTCAAGAAACGCCGCCATAGAGCCGTGAGCTTCAATTAGACATAAATCTTGGCTTTCCGGTTTACTGGCAGTTTTAAGAGCAAATTCTGCGGCAATGCGTCGGGTTTCTTCCTTGGTTTGTTCCCCCAAAGGAAAGAGCGTTCCCGCTAAAATATCTTGAGAAAGATCGTATAAAAAATAGGATTGATCTTTATTGCGATCGACAGCCCTTAATAATTGATAAAGTTGTGTCTGATCATCATAGCGAATACGGGCATAATGACCCGTAGCAATGCGATCGCAGTTTAACTCTTGTTTAGCATAAGCTAACATGGGGCCAAATTTGACCGCACTATTACACTGAGAACAAGGCAGGGGGGTAATACCCGACTCATACCCTGACACCAAATAATCGATAATATTGGCTTGAAATAAGTCTCTAGTATCCACGATATGATGAGGAATGCCCAATTGTTCGCAAATAAACGCCGCATCTACCATTCCCTCGGAGCAGCATTGTCCCTTCCCTTTCATTAACCAAAGGGTTAACCCAATTACTTCACAACCTTGATGGTGTAAACTCGCAGCAGCGACGGAACTATCAACCCCACCGGACAAACCAACGACGACCTTGTTCATTGTTAAAGGTTTCTTAAAAAGCAAAAAATTAACCGTTTACTCTACCTAGGCTAACATTTTCAATATTACAATAGTGCGTAAGTGTGTGATCGACCTGATGACTCAGGGAAAATTCCTGGTGTCAAAGGTGTGAGGATGTTTAACAAAGGTCTAAATCTGATGATTCTTACTCAAATCCGTGCCTTAATTAACTTGACTCCTGGTAGCCAAGCCTTGTTCCCAGGAAGCTTAAGAAAATTTTCCACTTGGTTAGGTTGTGCGTCTAGTGTGGTTTTAATCGTGGGTTCTGCTTCTGTTAGTTCGGCGCAAAGTAGCTCTGGCCGTCAGTTACCACCCCCTCCATTGCCCAAAAGTGTGACACCTGCGCCCGTTGAAAGGCCTCCAGTTGCGCCGAAAAATGAGGTAATTACGCCTATTGAAGTAAGTCCAGTTGCACCAAAAGCGTCCCAACCAATACGAGAATATACTTTTCAAGCACCCCAAACCCTTCCTGCTGAGAATATTTCTGAAACTGAAACTGAAACCATTCCTACTGTTTTAAATGTGGAACCTGTTTCAACTAATATTCAACCTGTTCCCCAAACTTCTCAATCTAATGAAAATCCTAGTTTTTATCGGGTTGAAGTTGTCGGTAATCAAGACTTATTATTGTCTCAAGTTAAAATGATAGAACCAATGGCATTTATTCGCCAAAGTGAAGGGGTTATTCATGCGGGAATGTTCCAAAATTCTCAGCAAGCTCAACAACGGGTTCAAGCTTTACAAAAACAAGGGTTAACCGCCAATATTGTTCCAGTTTATCGGGGTGAAAAACGGTCTTTATTGGTACAAACTAAACCTTAATTGTTAGAATTATTCTGAATCTACCCATTGCGTAGGGACATAACACTGTTATGTCCTGATCTTCTTATATTTGATATGATAGACTTGCATGAGATGTAAATAAAAGGATTTAACAGTGTTAAATCCCCACAAAATACCCCTACAATCTTTTGATAAATTAATTATTCAAAAATGTAACTAAGCTGGTTAATTTTTCCCAAGCTGCCCCACTTTTGAGAATTTCCTTAGCAGTTTTAACACCTTTTTTATGGTCTTCCCAAGAGATATAATTTCCCACTTGAAGGGCTAAAGAAGCATTTAAAGCCACTGCATCTTCTTGTGCTTGAGTGCCTTTTCCCTGTAAAACATTAGTAAGAATTGTGGCATTTTCTTCGACATTTCCTCCTTTTAAAGCGGTTAGCGGTGCGGCAGTTAATCCTAATACTGAAGGGTTAATTTCACCTAATCTCACTTTGCCATCTTTTAATAAGGCTAAATCTGTGATATCCCCTAACCCTGCTTCATCTAATTTTTCCCGTCCATATAATACCATTGCTTGGGTAATTCCTAATTGATTTAAAGCTTGGGCCATAGGACTTAAAAACTGAGGAGAATAAACCCCAATAATTTGACCAGTGGGACGTAATGGGTTAACTAAAGGGCCTAATAAATTAAAAATAGTGCGAATTTTTAACGTTTTTCTTAAAGGAGCCACGTGCTTCATGGCCGGATGCCAACCAGGAGCAAATAAAAAAGTAATACCAACTTCTTTTAAAGCATCTGCTACCTTTTCGGGGGTTGCTGATAGTTTGACTCCTAAATATTCTAACACATCGGCTGAGCCAACTTTACTAGATGCGGAACGGTTGCCATGTTTGGCGACTTTTAACCCGGCAGCAGCAGCGACAAAGGCGACGGCAGTTGATATATTAAAGGTAGATGCTCCGTCCCCTCCGGTTCCACAGGTGTCAATGACTGGTTGAGTATGATTAATAGGAGTTTCTGGTAGGGACTGTTTTTGCAAGACTTGAGCCATTCCGGCTAATTCGTCAGCAGATACCCCTTTGGCTTGAATTGCTGCTAAAATAGCCCCAGATAGCACAGGGGGAATGTCTTCCTCTAACCATCCTTGCATCAGTTGAGAGGCTTGAGGTTGGGATAAGGACTGTTGGTTAAGCAGTTGTTGTAGTAGCTCGGGCCAGAGGTTTGAAAAGTCTTGAGTCACAATAGTTTATAAAGATAAGTGATCTAGTTTTATTTTATCAAAAACACGAAAAAAATTACTATTTAAAAAAGAGAATGGGCCAACTACTAACTAACTTGACTTCTCAACAATTATCACAGTGGTTAACTGAAGCATCTCAAGCAGCAAATAAAGGTAAACTCCCTAATTATATCCCCTTATTGCAGCAAACGGCTCCCAATTTATTAGCAGTTTGTATTCTCCCTATCAATCATCAAATTAATGCACAGGGAGACATTGATAAAACTTTCCCTTTGATGAGTATTATTAAACCTTTTTTATTATTCTATTTACTTTCACAATTGGGAAAAGAATTTATTTTTAATAAGGTTGGCCGTGATCCTTCTAATTATCCCTTTAATTCTCTTGAACAATTACAGATAGATCAAGGTTTTCCTCGAAATCCGATGATTAATAGTGGGGCCATCACCTTAGCTTCTTTATTGCCTGGAAAAGATGGTAAAACTCGCTCTAAAAATTTACAAGAATGGTTAAATAAACAGGCTAATTGTCACCTATTTTTAGATAAATTAATGTTAAAGTCTGTTCAATCTTTACCCAATATTCGTAATCAAGCAATTCTGCAAGAATTAGTAAAACAAAACCAAATAAATGAGCCTGAAATTACCTTAGATGCTTATAATCAAATTTGTTGTCTTTCGGGAACCATTATTGATTTAGCTCGTTTGGGTTTATTATTAGTAAATTGCTCCCCTTCTCTCTCTCAAGAAAATTGTTTAATTGTGAGGGAAATTATGACTACCTGTGGACTTTATGAAGCATCAGAAAACTTTGCCAAAAAAGTAGGATTTCCTACCAAATCTGGGGTCAGTGGTGCTATATTATCCTTAGTACCAGAACAAGGGGCGATCGCTTGTTATAGTCCTCCTCTAGATGCAGAAGGGAACTCAATCTCTAGTTTATTTATTATCAAAAAAATTGCTCAATTTTTAGCTAGTTAAACTATGATATCAATGATCAATTAAGTTATGCTCAAATATGGCAGCGATCGCAGAAAACCAGCTTTATTTTATTTGGGTTAATTTTTATCAGTATTTTGTTGATATCTTTAGTGCTTACTACAAACATTATTCAATGAGAAAAGCACCTGGGAGTCTTGCCGTGTTTCGACCCCAAGTGCTTTTCTACTTACTCACTCACACCATTTCGATACTTAATTTGTATCAACTTACCTACGAGTATACACCGACAATATTTTAATGCAAGGGAAAGAGGACACTTTTATAATTGTCACACCTCTCTACTACCTGAAAAAAAAACCCCCGTCCGAAGACAGGGCCTTAAAGTGTTCAGATAAGAGACTGTTGATTAAAACCAATTTTAACTATTCTGTTCCTGTCTTTCTCTCAATTTTAAGCGAATTTCTGCATGAACTTCGCGGGTAATTGGGTAAAAATAGGCTAATACTAAGCCAATAATTAAAATTATAGCAGGAAGGGGAGCCACTGCAATCCGAATCGCTAATAAGGCACTATCAGGTTGAATAGGAATAGCTTCACCAGGGACTCTTGCGATAAATCCTGCTGCTTCTAAAACCACACCCACTAAGAATAATCCTAAGGCTAACCCAAACTTTTGTAAGAGTACCATGAACGCATAGAAAACCCCTTCTCTTCTTTGCCCTGTTTCTAATTCATCTAATTCAATCACATCAGGAACCATTGACCAAGGAATTAGATAAGCAACCGATACCCCAAACCCTGCCATAATTGCGAAAATAAACATTAAATTAACTTGTCCAGGTTGTAAACTAAATAATCCTATTTGGGCAATTATCCAGACTACCATCCCCATAAAATAGACAATTTTTTTATCAAGTTTTTTACTCACTGCTTGCCAAAAAAATAACATTACTAAAGCAGTGCCTTGGACAGCTAAAGCAACAAAACCTGATGTATCTTCTCCTAACCTCATATAACTAACCACAAAATAAATGAGAATTGAAGCTGTTAACTGAACTGCTAACCAGGAACATAAATAAATACCGATTACAAAGAGAAAAGGACGATTATTAAAAACGATTTTTAGCTGTTGAGGAAATGATAAAGACGGTATGATTTGTTCTATTTCGTTTTCTTCTTGCGCTTCTTTATTAACTAAATGATCTTCTGTTTTACTAAATACTAAAGTTAGTCCAAAACCCAGGATTAATAAACTTGCTAACAAGGCAAAAAAGCTGACATAATCTAACTGACTATTACCCCCAATTAGGGGTGAAATGCCAGGAATCATCCTCAAAATTCCGTAAATAAAACCTAATATACCAAGCAAGGTTAAAATGTTGCCTAATTTCTTTTTTTTAGCTAAATTCAAGATAGGATTTGCGCCTCTTTCTTGAATTCGTAAGCTGCACCACAACAACGCTATAATTGCCAAAATAGAGCAACTTAATCCCAGAACAAAGAATCTGGTTTGAGCATCATTAGGATAAGCAATAGAGGCTAAGATATAGAGAATTAACGATAAAATACTTCCCCCAATAGAAAAGGAAAAGCGAAAACTATTTAAACTTGTTCGCTCATTATAATCTTGAGTCAGTTCAGGAGTTAACGCTGTATAAGGTAAATTAACCGTAGTATAGGTAATATTAAACAAAATACCAATTAATACATAATAAGCAAATAAGCTCCATTGGTTAGTATTAATATCATCACTAAAATGAGGTATAATCCATTGTAAACAATACAATAAAGCAAAGGGCAATATTCCTCCTAAAATCCAAGGAAGACGACGACCCCAACGAGAACGAGTACGATCACTTAAAATGCCAATAATGGGGTCATTTATCGCATCAGAAATTTTCCCAATCATCAGAACACTTCCTGCTAAACCCGCAGGTAAACCTGCTACATCGGTAAAGAAAAAAAGCAAGTAAAATACTAAAATATTCGCCGTAATTGCTGGGCCAAAATCTCCGGCACCATAGGCGAGTTTTGTGGTAAAGTTAAGTTTTTCAGATTGAGGAGATGTTATCATAAAATTAGAAGTTAGTTAGTCGGGGAATAAAATATTCTGATTCCTCAGAAGCATTATAGATGGTTTTGAGCTTTATTTTAAATTAGTTTTAAGTGATCAATTATGCCTCAACCTCGTAAACGTTTTGCTCAACATTGGTTACGCAGCGAACAAGCCTTAGAACATATTATAACCGCGGCTCAATTAAAAGAGGGCGATCGCGTCTTAGAAATTGGCCCAGGCACAGGAATTTTGACCCGTCGTCTCTTACCTATTGTTCAATCTTTAATTGCGGTTGAACTGGATAGAGATTTATGTAAACAGTTAGTAAAAACCTTGGGAAACATTGACAACTTTTTATTGTTACAAGGAGATATTCTCAAACTAGATATCGAAACTCAAGCCAAAGATTTTCCTGGATTTTTACCTCTTAATAAAGTAGTCGCTAATATACCTTACAATATTACGAGTCCCATTTTAGAGAAATTATTAGGAAGCATTGTTTACCCCAAAACTCCTGCTTATGAATTAATTGTTTTATTGGTTCAAAAAGAAGTTGCCCAAAGAATTATTGCACCATCAGGAAAGAAAGATTATGGTGCATTATCGGTAAAAATGCAGTATTTAGCTCAATGTGACTATGTTTGTGATGTTCCTAGTAAAGCTTTTTCTCCCCCACCAAAAGTTGATTCTGCTGTCATTGCTTTGCGTCCCAGAATTATTGAAAATTCAGCCCTTAACCCCAAACAATTAGAAACTTTAATTAAATTAGGATTTTCGAGTCGTCGGAAAATGTTACGCAATAATCTAAAAAGTCTTATCGATAGCGATCGCTTGATAGACTTACTAACACAATTAAATCTCAATTCTCAAGTCCGTGCAGAAGAACTTGATCTAGAGCAATGGATAGAATTAAGCAATAAATGTAAATCCCTCCTTCCCTAAAAGACTCCTCTCGACGATACCAGATTCCCTAGATTCCTGTCTAGGTCAAAGTTTGGTTGTCTTCTATACAATTTTGTTATTTTTTAGGAATTATTTGTTAGGATAGAAAGATATTAAGCTTTTTTTTAGATTCTTGCTCCTCATCCCATACCCATAACCATGCAGAACCTGACTTACAGCCATCCCGAATCCTTAGAGCAAATTTCCCTCTTAGAAGAATTTCTGGACATCCTACCCCTTAAATACCGAACGATTGTTGCCTTAGCCTATTTTACATCTTCAAGAATTAATGATATTTTGTCCCTCAAAGTGAGTGACATCAAAGCCGATCAAATTATCATTAATCAATCGGAATTTGGGAAAGCGAAATGTGTTCCCATTCTTTCCACCTTAAAACCCTATTTAACCGTCTATCTCAATGGACTGTATCAAAAAAATTCAGATTTTATCTTTCCCGATAAATTAGGTAAACCTATGAAAATATCATCTGTATTTAAAGTCCTGAAATTAGTTGCTCAACAAGTTAATCTTCCAGAGATGTATCTGTTTGTTTTATCTTAACTCAGTTGCTAGTAAACATTATTTATGATTGTAGAAAATATGGCAGAATTAGAGATTAAAACCCAACAAGTTTCTATTCAAAGCGGTAACTTAGAAATTGATAGCTACTTAGCAATACCACAACCAGAAGGAATATTTCCTGGGGTTATTGTTATTCAAGAAATTTTTGGCGTTAACGAGCATATTCGAGACATAACGAGACGGTTAGCTAAGCAGGGATATGTGGCCATTGCTCCTGCTATTTATCAGCGTCAAGCTCCTGGTTTTGAAATGGGTTACACCCCAGAATCAATTAAAATTGGTCGAGTCTATAAAAATCAGACCAAAGCAGCAGAATTGTTATCAGATATTCAGGCTACCATTGATTATCTTTATACCTTACCCCAAGTGAAAAAAACAGGTGTAGGGACAATTGGTTTTTGTTTTGGGGGTCATGTGGTTTATCTTGTTTCTACCCTTCCAGAAATTAAAGCAACGGCATCATTTTATGGGGCAGGAATTGCTAATTGGAAACCAGGAGAAGAAGGCCAAGCAACAGTAGATTGTACTTCAGAAATTAAAGGAACTTTATATGCTTTCTTTGGTACAGAAGATGGGAGTATTCCCCCAGAACAAGTTAACATGATAGAAACAGCTTTAAAACAGAATAATATTCCCCATAAATTGTTTCAATATAAAGGGGCAGAGCATGGATTTTTCTGTGATCAACGTGCTAGTTATAATGCAGAAGCTGCTAAAGATGCTTGGCCAAAAGTTTTAGAATTGTTTGAAAATGAATTATGATTGACCTATTACCAAATAGAATCAAGAATCAAAATAAAGTCAGGTAAAATATTCTCCCCTGATAAACTGTTAGGATTATCTAAAACTTCTTTAGCTTGTCCCTGACGATAAATTTCTACCTGTTTATCTTGACGATTAATTAACCAACCTAGACGAGTTCCATTATCAATATATTCTTGCATTTTTTCTTGTAAGGTTTTTAATTGATCGGAAGGAGAACGCAATTCAATGATAAAATCAGGACACAAAGGGATAAATTTTTCTTGTTGTTGCTGAGTTAAACAATTCCACTTTTCTGTAGGTATCCAAGCGACATCAGGAGAACGATCTGCACCATTAGGAAGCTTAAACCCTGTCGAAGAATCAAAAAACACCCCTAATTGTTTTTGTTCATGCCATTTCCCTAATTGGAAGTTAATATCAAAATTTCGTTTTCCTGTTCCTCCCCCAGTAGGTGACATAATGATTAATTCTCCTTGTTTATTGCGCTCAAATCTAAGCTCTCGGTTATTTTCACACAGTTGATAGAACTGCTCATCAGTCATCTGAATAATAGAGTTTAAATTCAGGGTAATAGCATTCATGGTTTCTTTCCTCGTTATGTTTAATCATGATATCGATATTGTATATTTTCTCTCTCATTTCATCGAAAAAAAGCGATCAATTCGTTGATTCTTCAAAACTATCTCACACCAGGATTTTTGCTTAACAAAACTTCATGTCACATAGTACAAATGCTCAAAAAAGTTTACCTGATCGGGTAATTAGTCCCTAATTTATTGATAAGTTGAGTTATTAGCAACGAGAAATCGGGAATAAATCGGGTTTTCTCAATTTTGCACACACTGGCTGTAGATTTTTAATGTTGCTATAATACCATAAAACGGCGTAAACTCGTTAGTTACTGCGAATAATTCTCATACATTACAGAATGTAAAGAGCCTGATTGATTGGAATTTATTTGATAATTATTTAAAATAGATAATTATTTCTTATATGATAGACTCAATTCTTTCATGAGCCTGGTTGATGTGAGGTAAAATAAAACAGTATTTCATGATCTAGATGGCAGAAACACTTTAGTTTTTTTCCGTCACTGTTTATTCAGCAACGCCGATTTAAAAGCCTAATGGAACATCTTAAAACGCCTAAAATTTCAATAGTCTTACCGAGTCTGAACAATCGAGAATACCTAGAAGAAAGATTTCAGACAATACTTAACCAAACTTTTACCGACTGGGAATTAGTCATTATTGATAACTACTCAGATGATGGTGCTTGGCAATTAATCGAAGAATTTGCTCAAAAAGATTCTCGTTTTAAGATTTCTCAAGCTCCCAGAGAAGGAATATATATAAACTGGAATAATTGTATCCGTTTAGCTCGCGGGGAGTATATTTACATTGCTACTAATGATGATACAATGAAGCCCGATTGTTTAGAAAAAATGATAAGAGGTTTAGAGGCACATCCCGAATGTGACATCTGCCATGTAAAATGTGAAATAATTAATACTAAAGGGAAAGTATTAAAAGGATATTGGGAGAAATTGGTATCCTCACAGTTTTACGGTGACTTAATCAATAAAAGTCATATTCGTTTAGCTCCTTATGATGGGATTCTTTACTGCGCTCTTGGTACAGTTTATTTTGGTCCATTACAGTTATTAATTCGCCGTTCAGTTTTTGATAAAGTAGGATTATTTCGTTCAGATTGGGGACCAGAAGGAGATTTTGAATGGGGAATGCGGGCTGCTTTAGTCTGTAATACTTTACACATTCCAGAGACTCTAGTAGCATGGCGTATTCATTCTCAACAATCAACTAATATTGAAGCACATAAAACTGCAGATCAGAAGATTCGATTTATAGAAATGGTGCAAGCAGCTTTACCGATTCTTAAGAAATATAATCCTGAATTTTATCAACGATTGCGTCTAGAAAAACTTCTCTTTATTTATAAAAGGCAGCAGTTAAGAGCAGGGATTAAAGAAACCACTCAATTTTATGAAAAGGTTATATATTTTTGGAATTTATTTCAGATTAATCCGACATTTTTAGTAGAGTTTCTATACCGGAGAACTTTTTTCCCCAGAAATCAAAGTGATGACTTTACTTATATTCGACAAGAGTTAAAAAGATTGGGTTTAGAACAATATATTTCTCTGTGCTGAGATACATAGAATGTTCAATCTGAGCAGTATTTTTTATCCGTATTTGTATCTATCTAATTGTGAAAAAAATTTCTGTTATTATTCCAACATATAATTCTCAAGAAACCATTGCCACTTCTCTTGAATCAATAATTAATCAAGACTATAGTGACTATGAAATTTGCATTGTTGATGGAAATTCCAATGATAATACAATTAACATCATTCAGGAATATTGTAGACGTTTTGACTTTATAAAATTCCTTACGGAAAAAGATGATGGTCCCTATGATGCTATGAATAAGGGTATAGATATGTCTAGTGGAGAATGGCTACTTTTTTTAGGAAGTAATGATCTAATTTATGAGAATAATACCTTCCAAAAGATTTTTACAGAATCTATTCCAGAGGAGATTGGTTTGTTGTATGGCAGTGTTATGATATTGGATGATATTATTGGTTTAGGTAAAGCTGGTCAAATTTATGACGGTGAATTTAATCTAGATAAATTGTTACAAAAAAACATTTGCCATCAGTCTATTTTTTACAGGCGTTCTCTTTTTAAAAAATTAGGAAAGTATAACCTCAAATATCCAGTTTGTTCTGACTGGGAGATGAATATGAGATTTTTTGCAAGTACAAAAGTTTACTATTTAGATTTAACTGTTGCTGGTTTCAGTGGTGGGGGTTTGAGTTCTATAGGAGAGGTCAAAGATCCCATACACGATGAATTATCATCATTGAAAAGAAAATACTTTCTGAACTACCTGATTTATCGCAAAATTAATCGTATATTTAATAGTTTATTTTGGTTCCGTCGCCAAAACTGCTAAAAATGTGTTTTAAATTTTAGTTGATATTCCCATTGAGATCAGATCAATTAAAAAGAAAATGAGAAAACCATTGAGTCAAGGTTCTAAAACCCTTGGTGACATACACAGGTTTGGCATGATTAAACACCCCGTAGGCACGTTGTTTCACCCAATCTGCAATCAAAAACCAGATCAACGCATAAATCCAGACAAAGCCAGCCAAACCCCATCCGAGAGGAGTCATAAAGATGCCATATACTGCGATCAGGGTTGCTAAAAATTGCGTTCCTAGAACCGCAATCAGCAAAAGTCGGGCGGGTTTAATCGACCAGAAAGGCCCTTTGGTGCGCGTTACGAAGATGGTGAGATGTCCAGCGATGGAGAGCTTCAGGTAAATCAGGGTTTGCAGAATGCTGCGATCAAGGTTAAAGTAGCGTTCCCCCAAATACAACATCCCAAAGGAACTGGCTAACCCAGTTAGCCCTAGAATAGTTGCTAGTCCAAGAACAATGGGCATATTCCAGGTTTCGGGACGATTGGCGGGACAGGTGTTATCGTAAGCAATGGAGATAATCGCACCATCATTCAATAAAGCCAGCAGCACAATCATGATGGCAGTGACGGGATAGAAGTTATAGACCAGAATAGAAAGGGTCATAAACAACAAAATCCGAATCGTTTCGGTGATTCGGTAAATAGCATAATTATTCATGCGCTGAAAGATGCGGCGACTTTCTTCAATTGCCTCTACAATGACACTGAGTCCAGGAGTGAGTAAAACAATATCAGCCGCAGCACGGGCGGCATCTGTTGCCCCCGAAACAGCAATACCAGCATCAGCTTTTTTGAGGGCAGGAGCATCATTAACCCCATCTCCAGCCATGGCCACGAGATGCCCCCGTTGTTGTAAGACTTCTACAATATGATATTTATGTTCAGGGAAGACCTGAGCAAAACCTGCGGCAGCTTCGATCGCATCAGCGACTTGTCCGGCTTGGTGGGGAGCCGATTTTTCTAGTAAACTGGCATCGAGGATGTCTCCTTTGAGTCCGAGTTGATGGGCTGTTTCGGTGGCGATCGCCTGTTGATCTCCGGTCAACATTTTCAGGCTAATGCCTAGTTTGCGTACCTCCTGAATCATCAATTGAGAATCGCTGCGAGGAGGGTCAAACAATGGCAAAATTCCCAAAAATTGCCAATTTCCCTGAGTATCAGTACGAGCAACCCCCAGAGAGCGAAACCCACGTCGAGCAAATTCATCGATCGCCTGATCAACTTGGGGCTGTACCTGTTTTACATTACTTGAAAGTTTGAGAATAACTTGGGGCGCACCTTTGCTAACCTTAAAGCGATCACGATTAGAATTTTCAACGGTTGCTTCTGTGCGTTTACTGACGGGATCAAAGGGCTGAAAATGGACAATGCGATAATTATCCAAATGTTGATCGGGTTTGAGTTCCTTAAGAATTGCTAGGTCAATGGGGTCTTCATCTTCTTTACGGGAAGCAAGGGAGGCATTGAGAATAACATCTTCTGGGGTCGTATTTTCCCGACAAAAAGGCTCTCCTAATGTTAACTGATTCAGAGTTAAAGTTCCGGTTTTATCGGAACAAAGAATGTCAATACCTGCCATTTCTTCGATCGCTGCTAAACGACTAACAATGGCATCCTTTTTGGCTAATTTTTGGGCCCCGACAGCCATTGTTACCGATAAAACTGTGGGCATAGCGACGGGAATAGAAGCCACCGTCAACACCAATAAAAACCGCAGAGTAGTTAGCCAGGGATCACCCCGAAAGAGCGTCACCATCAGCACTAAGACTACCAGCACCATCGCAATTAAAATCAGGTAATCACCGATTTTTAAGACTGCACGTTGAAAATGGCTAACGGTATGGGCAGATTGTACCAGATGGGCGGTTTTGCCGATATAAGTATGAACTCCAGTAGCATAGACAATGCCATCGAGTTCTCCTTGTTTTAAGATAGAACCAGAATACAAAACCCCTCCTACCTTGCATTCTACGGGCAAAGATTCCCCTGTTAAGGCCGACTGGTCAACCTTTACAGGATCACCTGCTAAAAACCGCACATCCGCCGGAATAATATCCCCTAAACGCAATCGAATTAAGTCGCCAGAAACCAGTTCACGGGAGGGAATTGTCATCCAAGTATTATCCCGTTTAACCTTAGCCTGAAGTGCGAGTTTTTCCCTGAGAGCAGCGATCGCATTTCCTGCCTGAAATTCTTCCCAAAAACCCACCACACCATTACCAATGAGCAGGGCTAAAATAATGCCAAAATCTACCCAGTCGGCCACTAATGCGGAGAGAATAACCGCCGCTTCAATCATCCAGGCGATCGGCCCCCAAAAGTGGGAGAGAAACTGCATCACTGGACTAACGGTTTCTTCGGGTAACTCGTTATAGCCTTCTTGAGATTGTCGTTGGATTGCTTCTTTTTGGCTTAATCCCTGATTAGATGTACCTAATTGTTTTTGTAGATCTTCTAAGGATAACTGGGAAAGCGTTTCTTGATCGGGAGAGGGAGATATATTTGTCTTCAAAGATGAATCAGTGTGGCTATGTGTATCGATCATGTTTTTAACTTTCCTTTAATCATTCTCAAGAATAGAGATGTTTTAAAATGATCGGCTTTTTATCATGTGAGATGATTTTTCAATTTCTCCTCTCAAGGTAATGTTTTAAGGTAAGCCATTAAATCAGCTAGATCATCATTCTTAATTTCCCAACGCGGCATATAATTGTTTAACTGTGTGCCGTCGGGGTCTTGCCCTTGCGTAACTGCTAATCGGAATTTTTCGTCATTAAATTCACCTTTCAAGGCTGACCAGCGAATGTCCGGTGCATTCATTGTCTGCATTCCCGTCATGGTGTGTATACCTCCACGACCATTGGGCCCATGACAGGAAGCACAAGTTAGGTAGCCACTGCCCATCATCCCGCCTGATGAACCTCCCATCATCCCACCTGATGAACCCCCCATCATCCCACTAGAATCTACCCCCCCAGTGTAAGTAATGTTGGTGCCGCGATCGCTCATAGACGTAAAATAAATGCGTTCACCGTTGGAGCGAAAGGTATTTGTCTGACTCGATACAACCGACTGCGGATGTGATGCACAGGTAACAATTAGTAGAGCAATAATGAATGCTAAGAAGCTATTAGCAATAACTTGTACTTTTCTGTTCATGGTTTGTTATCAATGAATAATGAATAATTGATAATTATTCATTACTCATTATTAATTAGTGAACCTTTGAGGCCTTCCCCTAAAGATAAATAGATGGCCATAATTATCCTTAAGATGGGCGCAACCCAGACACTTCTTGATCTGAGTTTTAATAACGCAAAACAGCAGCGATCGCTTGATGTTCAGGAACATCTTCCTGCTCTACTGCGTAAACAGTTCCCCCATTGGTGAGGGTATGTAGTGCAGCTAGATCAATCAAATCTTCGTCCCCAACTTCCCTTTGAGGATGAATTTGAATGGAATTTTTTTCTGGATCGAATATTCCCCAAACGTTTTCACCAATAGGAATAAACAAGGTTTCAACACGCTCGAAATAGGCGGCCGGGACAACTTTTTCGATAGTGTTGGCGGTTTGCTCGCTGCTTTGTAGTTCCTGATAGTGAGAGATTGTTGATTCTTTTGCAAGATCAAAATAGGGCTGTACAATTTGCCAGGCCTGGGTATGCAGTTCTTCTAGGGGCAAGTTTTCTGTATTACCAGAGATACCATCGGGTAGCAAATGGGAATAAGTGTTTACCTCATGATAAATGGGCAACAGATAATCAACCCCTGCTAAAATGAGCGGTGCTTGCTGGTTTTTCAAGAAAGATTCTAGACCGTTGTTAACTTGGCGAAAGTAACTCAATAAATCATTTTTGTGTTCTTCGTTTCCAGATCCTTGTCCATGAAGAATCCCACTATTGCCTTTTGATGAGCTTGTATGTACTTGGAGGGTTTTTTGGGGTTCATCGTACTGCAAGGCTGCCGCCATGTTGGTCGGTACATCGGTTAACCCTTCGACTACGCTCAGGGTTAAAGCCGACCGAAGCTGAGGCTTTAATTCAATTTCGTCAATATGATAACGGGTTCCTTGAAATAACCGAACTTGATTTTGACTCAAGGCTAAAACATAAAACGTCCCATCTCCCGACATTAGTTCCAGTAGTGGTTTGATGTGAAAGCGATCGGCAATAACTGTTAATTCAGGAAAAGTGATCGGCAAACAGTAATAACGGAAAAAATTAGGAGAGAGAAAAATTGCTAGTCCATCGCTTTGATGTCGCCAGAAGTCATCATTATCTAGATCATGAATGGGTTGAAGCAAATCTCTGATATCTTGTCCCCGCAGTCCCAGTGCCACCCATTTTTCTTCCACTTGCCGTACTAAATTGCTGAGTCGAATCTGATTTTGCGGGGTTTCAACTCCTAAACGCACAATTGGCGCATAGATCGAGATACAGGTTGGGTTTGATGCTGTGGTTAAAGTTCTTAATTCATCAATAGTTAATAAGTTCATGGTGTACCTCTTTCGTAAATTTTTTGCTCAAGCTTGTCTCAGGTTTCGATCTATTTCCTTTCAGGTCTTCTACATTCATCTCTGACTCCTGGGAAAATTTATTGACTATTAATTCAGCTAGACAGAGGTGGGTCAGTCCGATGACTCGCTTGATGCTCAAGTCGCCCAAGGGTGTGTTCAATCAAGTTGCTCACTTTCTCCGCAGCCCCGTCAACAGCTTGGTCTAAGGTCTCTGCTTGATGTGTTACGGCGAGGGGTTGGTGTCCTGCGAGACGGGCTTCTATCATGCACCGCATATCATTACCGCCGCCCTTCTTGTCGCTATTCTCATCGCTCAGGTGAACATCAACGTGAGTGATCTGATCGCTAAATCGGCTTAGGCTATCTTCCACTACACCACTAACCTGATTGGCTAGTGCTTCGTGACCTTCGATGTTATGTCCAGTATTGATTTGGATTTGCATAATATTCTCTTGTTGTAATTGTGATTGGCTTAACATTCAGATGGAATTACTAGGATCTGGCTGCCTTTCTTTCCAACCCTCGACATTCCGTCCTGTCTCTCACTTCCAGTTGCGGACTTCCGGCAAGTCTTCGCCGTGCTTGTCGATGTAATGCTTCTGCTCGATCAATTTGTCCTGCATCATCTGCTTGAGATAGGCTCCCTTGCTACCCAAATGCAGCAGACGATCCACCACGTCTTGCACTAGATGAAAGCGATCCAGGTCATTTTGCAACCTCATTTCAAAAGCCGTTGTGATCGTACCCTCTTCCTTGTAGCCTCTGACATGGAGAGAGTTTTCTATTTACTATTGTAGCTTTATTTATTTTACTTTCCCCATAAATATTGAAGGCAATTAGTAACGAATCATGAAGTAAAAAAAACCCAAAAATAGGAAGCATCCCATTTTTGTAATAGCAGCAACCAAAGTCAGAACCGACAAGGGACTCAGCCCAAAGAAAACAGTTAACCTACAGAAATGGGATGCGTCCAAAAAATATGACAAATGTGGACATTATTAGTAACTATTTGTAATAGAATAAAATGGTTGAACATTAAAACGTTACTAAAATTCTACTCTCCAACTATGACTGATCTTGCTAATTACAAAAACATACTCACTGACTTAATTACAAAAAACCGCGATCGCGTCGATTATTTAGCCATTCGTCTCGAAGCCTCCCAAGGCACTAGCATCATGTTACGGGGAGATAAAATAGACACCCTCAGCGAAGGCATTTCTACGGGAGGACAAGTCAGAGCTTGTTATAAGGGAGGATGGGGGTTTGCCACCTTTAACCAATTATCTACCTTACCCCAACGCATAGAAGAAGCGATCGCCGCAGCAAGAATGGTAGGAGATGAAGAAACCATCCTCGCACCCATTGACCCCATTCAAGCAACCTGTCAGTTACCCTTAACGGGACGTGATCCCCGTGATGTTCCCTTGTCAGAGAAAAAGGCATTATGTGACCACTATAACGACATTTTACGCCGTATTAGCGACCAAATTACCACCACCTCAGTCCGTTATGGAGACAGTACCCAAAACATTATTTTAGCCACCTCAGAAGGCACGTTAATTGAGCAATCATGGGCCGATCTCGAAATGCGTTTTTCGGCCACTGCGAGAAATGGGGATAAGGTGCAAACAGGAAGGGAAACCACCGGATCACGGCGCGGTTATGAAGATTTAATGAGATTGGATGAACAGGTACAAGGGGCCGGTAAACGTGCCGTCAATGCCCTAATTTTGCCCCCAGTCAAAGGCGATCGCTATACAGTGGTGATCGACCCCGTTTTAACAGGGTTGTTCGTTCATGAGGCATTTGGCCACCTCTCCGAAGCGGATATGTTGTACGAAAATCCTGATCTTTTGGAGGTGATGAGTTTAGGGCGAGAATTTGGTCCAAAAAGCTTACAAATTTTTGATGGTGCTGCTCCCCAAGGACATCGGGGGAGTTATTTTTATGATGATGAAGGTGTCCCCGCAACTACCACCCAATTAATTGAAAATGGTGTCATGGTGGGGCGTTTACATTCCCGTGAAACAGCAGGAAAATTACAAGAACATCCGACCGGAAATGCTCGTTGTTTGAATTATCATTATCCTCCTTTAGTTCGTATGACTAATACTTGGATAGAGCGAGGAAATACCCCAGTTAATGATTTATTTTTAGATATTAAAGAAGGGGTTTATGCTAAAAATTGGTTAGGAGGAATGACTAATGGAGAGATGTTTACTTTTAGTGCAGGGGAAGCTTGGATGATAAGAAATGGGCAAATTGCTGAACCTGTTAGAGATGTTACTTTGTCGGGCAATGTGTTTAAAACCTTAGCAAATATTGAGGCGATCGGCGATGATTTTTATTGGGATGAATCTGGGGGTTGTGGTAAAGGGGGACAAAGTGGTTTAGCTGTTGGTTGTGGGGGCCCAAGTTTAAGAATTAATGATGTAGTAATTGGGGGAGAAGCTGAGTAGAGCAAAAAGTTATTTGTTGTGATGGCAAGGGAATGGTCAACAATGGATAATGGATAATGGATAATGGATAGTTGAATGCGTGTTCGGGAGGGTTTAATGGGTATGGGGCTTAATAGTATTAAGCCCCTACATTGGGTTAATTATTGGGGTTAAATTCCGTTAAATTAATAACATTATTTTGTAGGGGTTTAACACTGTTAAACCCTCCATCTGGGTCATAATAGATATGGGACTTAATGGTATTAAGCCCGTACATTGGGTTAATTATTGGGGTTAAATTCCATTAAATCAATAACATGATTTTGTAGGGGTTTAACATTGTTAAACCTTCCATCTGGGTCAGAATAGATATGGAGTTTAATGCTATTAAGCCCCTACGTTGGGTTAATTATTGGGGTTAAATTCCGTTAAATTAATAACATTATTTTGTAGGGTTTTAACACTGTTAAACCCTCCATCTGGGTCATAATAGATATGAGGCTTAATATTATTAAGCCCCTACATTTGGTTAATTATTGGGGTTAAATTGGGTTAAATCAATAACATTATTTTGTAGGGTTTTAACACTGTTAAACCCTCCATCTGGGTCATAATAGATATGAGGTTTAATATTATTAAGCCCCTACATTGGCTTAATTATTGGGGTTAAATTCCGTTAAATTAATAACATTATTTTGTAGAGGTTTAACACTGTTAAACCCTGGATCTGTCGCATCAATTAACTTCATTTTACCAATATGTTATTATTAGTTTAGAATAATAATTATATGTAAAAAATTAGCAAATAGTTGAAGCCAGGAAAAAAGAACAAAAACAATTATAAAATTTAAACCTTAAAAAAAACTAAAAATTAGCAAAGGATAACTTATCATAAAAAGTCCCGATCATCTTCTCTTAATCTAATCTTCCCAATTCCCCGAAACCCTGACCACATCAGATCCTAAAGAAAAACAAAAGATCCTTAAATCTCTCCTAAAAAAGCCCATCATTTCCAGAAGTTTGCCTTACCGTTATTAAATAGGTAATAGTCTACCCCTCATCAACAACTGTGAAGATTCCAAGTAACATTATCACCCTAATCGTTGGTGTCCTCATCACTTTAATCAGTCTTTGGTATGGTCAAAACCATGGCCTGATGCCAGTGGCTGCGTCTGAGGATGCAAAACAGGTGGACAATATATTCAGCTTTATGATGACCATTGCCACCTTCCTCTTTCTCTTAGTAGAAGGGGTTCTCATCTACAGTGTCATTAAATTTCGTCGCCGTAAAGGGGATCAAACCGATGGCCCTCCCATTGAAGGCAATGTCCCTCTAGAAATCCTCTGGACAGCCATTCCCACCATTGTTGTTTTTATCCTTGCAATCTATAGTTTCGAGACTTATAACAATATGGGGGGACTTGATCCCATGACTTCTGGTGATGCAGGCCCTCAACAAATCGCCATGGAGGGACACAATCATCAGATCGCCTTGGGAATTGGCAAATCTTTCGATGAAAATGGCGACAACCCCCCTCTAGTCGTGGAGGTTAAAGCCATTCAATACGCTTGGATTTTTACTTATCCTGAAACGGGCATTGTCTCCGGTGAACTCCATGTTCCTAAAGATAGACCAGTAAGACTCAACCTCAACGCGGGAGATGTTCTCCACGCCTTTTGGGTTCCTCAACTGCGTTTAAAACAAGATGCGATCCCTGGACGGGAAGCAATTATCGGCTTTACAGCGAACCTTGAAGGCAACTATCCCATCATCTGCGCTGAATTATGCGGAGCCTATCATGGTGGCATGAAATCTGTTCTCTACGTCGAGAATGCAGAGACTTACGCCCAATGGGAAGAAAGCAATAAACCAGTTCAAGAGGCCCGTGTGGATGAAACCGTCCCTGTTAACCCCCAAACCCTCTCTGATGGGCAATTTTTAAGCCCCTACGCCCAAGAAATGGGCATGGAACCCGCAACCGTGGCCCAATTAGTCAGCCATCATCACCATTTCTAAGGAATTCTATCGATTCATTAAACCTCCTATGACAATCACCGTCGAATCAACCCAAATCGAACACCAACAAAGGAAATGGACGGATTATTTCACCTTTTGTACGGATCATAAGGTGATTGGTATTCAATATCTTGTCACTTCCTTCCTTTTCTATTTCATCGGTGGGGCCTTTGCTGAGATTATTCGTACCGAATTAGCAACCCCCGATCCCGATTTCGTTACCCCTGTCATGTATAACCAATTCATGACACTCCATGGAACGATCATGATCTTTCTCTGGATCGTACCAGCAGGGGCTGCTTTTGCTAACTATCTCATTCCCTTGATGGTTGGGGCCGACGATATGGCCTTCCCCCGTCTCAATGCGGTGGCTTTTTGGTTAACTCCCCCTGGAGGTATCCTCCTACTACTCAGTTTCTTCGTCCCTGAAGGAGCGGCCCAATCCGGTTGGACTTCCTATCCCCCCCTTAGTTTAGTCAGTGGGGTATGGGGCGAAGAAATTTGGATTTTAAGCGTATTATTGGTGGGAACTTCCTCAATTTTGGGGTCGATTAACTTTCTGACCACCATTCTGAAAATGCGGATCAAAGATATGGATTTGCACAGTATGCCCCTATTTTGTTGGGCAATGCTGGCGACTTCTGCTTTGATTCTCTTATCAACACCCGTCCTCGCGGCCGCTTTAGTGCTATTATCTTTTGATTTAATTGCAGGAACAAGCTTCTTTAACCCCACAGGAGGCGGTGATCCGGTGGTTTACCAGCATATGTTCTGGTTTTACTCCCATCCTGCCGTTTATATCATGATCCTACCCTTTTTTGGGGTAGTTTCGGAAGTTCTACCCGTTCATGCTCGTAAACCCATCTTTGGTTATCGTGCGATCGCCTATTCCAGTTTAGCCATTAGTTTCCTCGGCTTAATTGTCTGGGCCCACCATATGTTTACCAGTGGGACTCCTGGCTGGTTGCGAGTCTTCTTCATGGCCGCTACCATGTTGATTGCCGTTCCCACAGGGATTAAAGTCTTTAGTTGGTGTGCGACGATCTGGGGCGGCAAATTAAACCTCAACACGGCTATGTTGTTTGGTGTGGGGTTTGTGGCAACCTTTGTCATGGGGGGATTAACTGGGGTTATGTTATCCGCACTTCCCTTTGATATCCATGTCCATGACACCTATTTTGTGGTGGGACACTTCCACTATGTCCTCTTTGGGGGATCAGCGATGGGACTGTTTGCGGGATTTTATCATTGGTTCCCGAAAATGACGGGACGAATGATTAATGAACCCCTAGGTAAAGCTCACTTTGCTCTCATATTTATTGGGCTAAATATTACCTTTTTGCCCATGCACGAATTAGGGCTATTAGGAATGAATCGTCGTATTGCTTTATATGACATTCAATTCCAACCTTTAAATCAAATTTGCACCCTGGGAGCTTATATATTAGCCCTATCTAGTCTTCCCTTTGTGATTAACGTTTTCCTCAGTTTAACCAAAGGAGAAAAAGCCGGGCGTAACCCCTGGCGGGCTTTTACTTTGGAATGGCAAACTTCTTCCCCCCCTGCTATCGAAAACTTCGATGAAGAACCTGTTTTATGGGCTGGCCCCTATGATTATGGTACCGATTCTGAAGGGGTAGATTCTGAAGAATCTATTGAAGAAATGTTGGCGGAAGTTGGTGCTAACTCCAAATAATTTTGCTTTCGTTTGCGGGCATAAGAAATTATGCCCCTAATACGGCTCTTACTCTTTTTTTCCTTTTGTTCTCATTCGTAATCAAATCATTTCAAAGCTTAATTTTGCTATGCAAGGATCAGCAATTCAACAACCCCACGGAACCGTTACTGAGCATGGTGGAGAGTCTGGACACCACGGCGGCCACCCTGATCACAGACTATTTGGTATTGCCCTATTTTTAGTGGCTGAAAGCGCGATTTTTCTGGGCTTATTTACGGCCTTTATCATTTATCGTACAGTCATGCCAGTTTGGCCCCCGGAAGGCACTCCTGAACTGGAATTATTGTTACCAGGAATTAATACTATCATTCTTGTTTCTAGTAGTTTTGTCATGCACAAAGGACAAGCTGCTATTAAAAAAGATGATGTGTCTGGCTTAAAACTTTGGTTCGGCATTACGGCTGTCATGGGTATCATTTTTCTCATGGGCCAAATGTATGAATATTTCCATCTAGAGATGGGATTAACTACTAATTTATTTGCCAGTTGTTTCTACGCTTTAACAGGATTTCATGGTCTTCATGTGACCTTTGGCCTGTTGTTAATTCTTTCGGTTTTATGGCGTTCTCGTAAGGAAGGTCATTATAGCAGCAAATCCTTTTTTGGTGTGGAAGCGGCAGAAATTTATTGGCACTTTGTTGATGTGGTTTGGATTATTCTTTTTATCTTGGTTTACCTGCTATAAACCTCGCTTAAAACAGTATTAACTGGGTTTTTCTAGATGTTTATCTGTTGGAAAAACCCAGTTTTTTATAGTTTTTTCAACTATTTTAATAGAGAGTAGCCATAAAATTATTGGGTAATAAGTTCGTTTGTGTTACGTTTAAAGTTGGACAAAGAGTCAATGTCTTGACTAAGATTAATCATAGGAATTTAAAGGTATTGTTGTTATTTATTTAGAGAATTTGTCTGAGAAAGAATGGTTTCTATGTCTTTTCCAGATGTTCCATAAGCTACATTAATGGCGTTTGGGTCTACTTCTATTTGTTTCATTCTAACCCGAATTGCTTCCTCATTTGTAGGGTTTTTGCGAATATATTCTCTTAATTCTTTGGGGGTCATTTGTTCAAAATTTTTCATAAGACAAATCTCCAATTTCCATTTGAGTAAACAAGTATTTCTATTGTTTCTGCTTCTCCAGCTAAGATGTACACAGTTTTGAAGGTAGCATCATAACGAAAAACATAAACGGGTTGTAACAAGTTTGAGAGTCGGTGACAAATTTCCAAACAAGTAATGGCTTGTTCTGCTGTGGGCATCCTACTATTATAGCTTTTATAGAGGTACTGATGAAATATAACATATCATTGATCAATCATTTTTCAAGTCTTCTAATACTTGAAAATCTTTAACAGAACACATACCGAAAGTCTTGATAAGCTTCATTTAATCCCTAATTCTCCTTGACTACTTTTTTAGAGCTTACTCTGCTAGGATAGGAATGAAATTTGATTGACAAACCCTTGATTTCAGCCTTTTAAGCGTTTACGAAAACTATGAACTCTGCAAAATTGTTGCGCCAACTGGGTAGTCATTGTCTAACACTTTTCCTCAGTGTTGTCCTCTGCTTCGGTGGCTTTAATTCTCTCCCCTCTCAAGCTGGCCCTTTAGAAGAACAGTCTGTAATAACAACTGCGCCAATTGAATTGGCTAAAGCACCCCTCGAAGTGGGGACACAAAGCTTTGTCTCAGCAGCCGTAACCCGCACCGGGCCGGCTGTAGTCCGCATTGACACGGAAACGGTGGTCACAAGACAAATTGATCCCATGTTCGATGATCCCTTCTTCCGGGAGTTTTTTGGGCAACAGTTTCGCTCTAATTCGCCCCAACAACAACGGATTTCGGGTCAAGGCTCTGGTTTTATTATTGATGACAGTGGCATTATTCTCACCAATGCTCATGTGGTGAATAATGCGAATAAAGTAACGGTGACGCTCAAAGATGGACGAACTTTTAACGGGCAAGTCAAAGGCACCGATGAAGTAACGGATTTGGCCGTGGTTGTCATTAACCCTAATGGGGCCGCCTTACCTGTTGCACCTTTAGGAGATTCTAACGCCTTACAAGTGGGAGACTGGGCGATCGCAGTGGGTAATCCTGTGGGCTTAGATAATACGGTAACATTAGGCATTATTAGCACGATTGGACGCTCTGCGGCTAAGGCGGGAATTCCCGATAAACGGCTTGATTTTATCCAAACGGATGCGGCCATTAATCCTGGTAATTCGGGCGGCCCCCTTTTAAATGCTAATGGGGAAGTAATTGGTATTAATACAGCTATTCGGACTGATGCTATGGGTATTGGCTTTGCCATTCCCATTAATAAGGCAAAATCCCTCGAAAAAACCTTAGCAGCCGGACAAAAGGTTGTTCATCCCTATATTGGGGTGCAAATGGTGAATATTACCCCTGAGATAGCACGGGAAAATAATCAAAATCCTAATTCTCCTATTATTGTTGCGGAAGTCGAGGGAATTTTAGTGGTGCAAGTGGTTCCCAATAGTCCCGCCGATAAAGCGAAATTGCGTCGCGGTGATGTGATTGTGGCGGTTAATGGTAAACCTGTCAAAGATGGGTCAGATTTACAAAATATTGTGGAAAATTCGGGGATTAATGCTAGTTTAAAAGTTAAATTATATCGCGGCGATCGCCTGTTAGACATAACGGTGACAACGGCACAAATGCAAGGGGCATCCTAAAAATGAGCTAAAGCGCATTTAAAATGCGTTTTAGCCAGACAAAAGACAGAATACAGACAAAAGAAAAAATGCTGTAATTTCTTAAAGGTTTAACAGAAGATTATCGGAAAATTGGGTTTAAAACCCCGCCGTTTTAGGGCGGCTTTATATTAAG